>JAXHNR010000002.1:342435-684871 GCA_034520215.1 Candidatus Krumholzibacteriota bacterium
TGGACATAATCTTTCTTTAGGCAGTATACTTGCTTTTTCGGTTGATGCAAAACCACAGAATCTTTTCCGTTTTGAACTATACAATTGTTCAATTTCATTAATTGAATTTGGCCAATTTGGCTTTAAGTTAATATCAACTAATGATATATCTTTTTTAGTTAATTCTTCTATTGAGATTAATAGTGGAGCGCTAAGCGGTAAACCATAAGTTATATATTGTTTATGCTCACATTTGATCAGATTATATGAAATTAAGCATTAATGAGTTATCTTTTTCACCCATTTGTTAATTAAATTAGAGTGATTCAGAAACTGGGGGCAGGTCAACCTCCGTTTTGTTACGTCATGTGGCTAGTAGGAGCTAGAAGTTAACGCATTGATTATCAGTGGCAAATACTTTTGAACTTGTTCTCTATCACTCTCCTTCTCGGGTTCCGATAAGTCTTTGTACTCGGTTTTTATTTGACGTTCCCATTTTTCAACAAGTTCTGGTGGAATTTGCAACGAACCATCTTCGCATTTTATACATACAGAATGGAGATAGTGTTGCCAATGTGACCAACGCTGATGCTCCTTTGCTGCCAACTGTTCAGTTATGTTTTTTAGTCTAATTTGGATTTCCTTATTGTCCATTTTATATCAATTTTTCCTCGACAAGTCTACGATAGTGTTCCCCAAGGGCCGTTAATTTCACTGTTTTACTATTCATAGCAGCATGCCACATGTGTGGTGCATCAACAGGCACTAGCAAATTCAATCGGTTGTATGATTGAAGAATTGCGAAAATTTCAGTGTGCTCAGGAATCGGTTGAGGCACATTCTTTTTCTTGTCATCTGACGAACGTTCTGGTTCGTAAGTAGGATCTAGTTGGAACCTATACCCAGGTTCGGGGAAAAACTCTACTAAACGGCGTAAATCCTCCAGCCCAATAGGAGGTGTCACTTTTCTTAGCGATATGAATCGCTTCACATTAGTCTTGAACATCGGCCTTTGAGCCCATGGACCTAGTGACTGGTCGACATGAGCATATACGCTGCCCGGTGTGATGTCTCCAACGAGGTTTGAAGCACTACCAGCTAGTGCATCGACTAATAAAGATGTAAACACGCCAGACCCGTTCACTTCTGATGCGTACTGTTCCGAAGTCGATGCCGTTAGAATAGTTACACCCTCATAGATCTCGCTAGCATCATTTTGGAGTGGCCGGCTTCCAGCGATGCCACTGTGACAACAATCAAGAATTACGATTCGGTTTTGAATCATGGTGGCCCCGTTGGCCCAAGTCAGGATATTTGATATTGCAACTCCATCATCGCCTCTCTCGCAGTCACTCGCACATAAATAACCACCGGCAGTTTCAATGTATCCATGTCCCGAGAAATAAAGAAGTGCTATTTCTCCATCTCCAGAAAAAAGTTCTTCAATCGAATTGCGCAAGATTGGACGGCTTACAATTTCTGTAGGGCCCGTACTTTGAAGGAGCTTAACTTGAAAATTAACTGTGCCATCGCCATTACGCTCCAGTTTTGCCTTCACTGAATTAGCATCATTAACACAGCCTGAAAGCGATGAAAAATTGGAATAGTAATTTACCCCAACAACTAGTGCTTTCCTCATATCTCAACCTTTATAGAGTATCAATCCACTTGGCGATGTTATTCCAAGTCCAAACCATAGTATTTACACGTTCAAGATTAGTGCGATCATCCTTATATGCCCATACTCCTTTTAACTTGACCTTCTCCTCTTTTGCACACTTGATTTCCCACTTCTGTCCACTAGAGGTTAAGGAGTTCTTGCTAACAATTGCAAGAACTCCATCGGACCGACGAATTCTAGTTCTGACCCGTTTCTTCCATTCACTATCGTAGGGTTCTTTTACAGACATGTCGATAAACTCGAATGGTGAATTGGTATTAAGTGATTGACCCTTAAGGAAGTCTCGAGCTGACTTATCCTCCATAGCAAAGGCTAAAAATACAATTTGTTTTTCTACCATATCTACTTCCTTAACATTTAGTAAAACAGAGAATACAGTTTCATTTCATTATAGGAAGTTCGATTTTTTCTGTCAACGAGTGAATCGTGGACAAGAGGATTTGTAGTCACATAAATTCTGGGTTTCTTCGCCATGACCTTTCTTCACTAAACTAATCCACGAAATGAGTTAATTTATCTTAATAGACCCCACCCAATTATGAATATAGATTTAAGGATTCTAAATGAAATAAAACTGGGGATAAAGAAATAAAAAAGAAAAACTATTAAATATCATAGAATACATAAAGATGCTTGAATTGTTAGCTGCTGGAACATAGTATATTATATATAATAAAAACTTTTATTTATGGGGTCAATCTTTCAAAAGAACAATTTTGTTAATAGTTTGGTGCTAAATGATTGAAATATTAAAGCAGTTAGGTTTTTCTGCATTAGGCGTAATATTGTTAACATTACTTTTTTTAGTCGGGAAAGAAGTATGGGGTATAGTTAAAGCAAAAAGATTACAATCGCTTCATGATACTTTGAGCAAAATGCTTGATGAATTAGATCATAGAATCAGCGAATTCTACTTACCTATGTACCAAAGATTGATTACAATGGAAAGTTTGTTTAATGTAACCCGTTCTTGGTTAAATACTAAATCAGAATATCATAATTCTATATTAAATATTAAATCGTCAAATTCAAGAGCCTTAAGAAATATTGTAGTAAGACGATTTTTCTTACCATTAAACACGGGCATTGAAAATCTTATACTTAATCAATTGTATCATAAAGTTTCTACGGATGATACCGATTATTCAAAATTACTTTTTCATTATACAATGTGGCGGGCACTGGAGGAAGCTATAATTAATGATGAAATAGAATCATATAGTGCATCAGATTTACTAACTTTTCCTGCTGAGGAGGCAGAAAAACAAAAACGCTGTTGCCGGGAACTTTTAGAAAAACAGAATACCCTTAGAAAGAAAATTATAAAATTAGAGAAAGTACTTTTCCATTGGATTCCGAAAAGTTAAAAACCTCTGTATATATTGGGACTATACAATTATCTAATCATGCTTCATTAATATGGTCTGGGTTGACGGGTTATATCGGTGTAGTTTCACCAAATATTGCTCGTATGATTATCAACGAGTCTTTTGATACAATCCCTAATAAATACTTAGTTACACTAATTAAAAATGGGGTATTAGTAAAAGAGAACATCAATGAAAATCAGTTATTAAAAGAAATCGTGCTTGCAGATGCATTACAGCAAAAAAGAAAATCTGCTCCTAATATGACAATATTCCTTTCTTATCAATGCAATTGTAAATGTATATATTGCTATCAAAAAAACAAAAATATCCCTGCATTTATAGATAAAGTCACAATAGACAAATCTATAAATTATGCCAAATTAAATTATAAGGATAATAGGCTTTTAAAAATTCATCTATTTGGTGGTGAACCGTTACTTGATATAGATTTGCTTCATTATATTGTCAAGGCATTTGAAAAAGCAAAAAATGAATGCAATTGGGATAAGATATTATATGAAATTACAACTAATGGAACTTTATGGTCAAAAAACATTGAACGGATTTTTTCAAAAGAAAATCTTTACAAAGTGCAGGTTTCTTTTGATGGTCTTAGAAATAATCATAATCTTTTACGACCCTTGAGTAGAGATGGAAAATCTTCTTTCGACATCCTGTGGAATAATTTAACTGAAATATCTGATAGAACCCAGAAATTGATTTGCAGATTAAATGTATGCGAAGAAAATAAAGAAGACATAATACCTTTAGCACAGCGAATTATAAATCTGCTTGGTTCTAGTAATCTAGATATTTATTTGTCGCATTTACGTTTTGAAAATACAAAAGAATTTAATACTATTTCAGGTCATGAATATTCAAATATTTTGTATGACTTTTTCTCATGGTATTATTCTGAATTTTTGCGAGCACACCCATTTCTTGTGCCCAAGAAACGTTATTTATCATGTTACGCAGCATTTAGAATACCGAAGTGGATCTCAACTAATGGAGAGTTATTTCAATGTCAGCACCAAGCTGAATTAGGTGTGCCACAAACAATTAATTTGGACAGCTTCTTGGAAAATCCTCAACATAGCATAGATTTTCAAACTTTTGATGATTTTTTGAGCTTAGATAATATTATGCTTGACAAATGCATTGGTTGCAAATACTATACTTTTTGTGGGGGAATATGTCCAGCAGGGATATTATCCAATGATATCGAAAACCCTTCATGTGATACATGGGAAATGCGATTATCATTATATGGGGAACAAGTTTTATTAAAATAGGAGGCGGAGATGAAAATTAGAACAGTGAAAAAAGGATGGAATGTTGAGGCCGTTGATCCTGTTAATATAGCAAAACGAACAGTAAGAGAAATGGATTTTAACTGTGGAGATTATGATTCGGGTAAATTGAGTGACCAAAATTGTGGTCTAGAAGACCGAGTCTAGTGGAAGATTGATCTTTTTCATAAATATTTATATTTATTCATCAACTAAAAACTAATACAAAAGGGATCAACAGTAAACATCTCAGCTTAAATTGCTGTCTATTACTTAAGACTTTTATATAATTTGAATGTGATTTTAGTTACACATTATCTTTAATTGTAATTTTATTAAATATAATGGTTAAGAATCGCTTTGTTATTTATAATGGCTTGTTGCTTACGGGGGGAACAACACCATTCTCAGCCTTGAGATCTATAATCTCTTTGTGAAGTTAATTTCATATAATATGATTTTAATATTTAATTCTGGATATAATATTCAGAGCATTATAAATATCATTGACTTTAGATGTTTGACATTCCTACAAAATTAATCCTTTTTTTATTGGAAGGGGAATTGAATATAGAATAAATATTAGGTGTAGTTTCGCTCTTCGTATAACACTTATGAGGCCTCCCACTGTCAAGGCAAAAAGTTACCCAATAACGAGCGGTTAAATCTCCAGTTTTTTTATCATAGGTCCATATCCCAACTTAATTTCTGATTTGGCCGCCGGGAAGTCCCTGCGGCCAAAAATTTATACAGGTTCACAGTTCAAAAATTAACTGGGGAAACTTTAAGCTTCACACGACCTAGAAACACATTGGTTTCTGATCAGCGACACTCAAAATTCCCGCTAACGACAATTATAATTACCGGTTTAAAGGGGATTTTGATAAACTATCCGCCCAAAATGGGTAAGGAACGTTTTGAAGATGGCACTTGCAAGTCCGATGAGAACAAAAATCGTTGTAAACTTATCTCATCCATACCATCGTCAAGAGGCCAGCTCAGGCCTTTATCAGAGGCGCGGCTCAGATACTCATAGACCGTACTCTTATCTACAGAACAACTTTTTGCTATTTGCCTGACGCTGAGCTCAACCTCATTCTTTAACCTTAGTATTTCTTTTATTTTGCGCATTGATAACCTCTTTGCTGGCATTTGTACCTCCCGTTTAATTATCTACAAAGGGTATAGATTACTATTTTTCTGGTTATCCAGCGCCGCCATTTATCTCTTGTCGCTATTGATTATCAAACCTTTGATCAGATGTCCGGAATCAATCGGAATCACTGTCCGGCTTGCACCGGAATATACACCGTTAATTTCTTGTTGTTAGCGCTGGCGATTCTCCCCCAATAATTCAAAAGAATAAAAAATTATGATATACGAACTTATCGGCAAGGATTCGTATAGAAATCGGTAGGGTTTTAATTTTAGTGAGCTTCGAAATCATAGATTCATGTGGTTACAAGATGTCTTATAGTTCAGTGACGTTTTAGCTATCAATCTTACCTTTTAGGCTATTTTGAACCTATATAAAAACAAAATTTATTCATTTAAACACCCAAATATTTCATTTCAAAGATAATCGGAAAAATTCGTAAATATTCAAAATAAGCAATAAAAGCATTGAAATGTAGTAATACCACCAGATGTCTTTTTGTTTCAATAACTCAGCCACTGTTGTCAGAGTTTTTTTATAAAATGACCTAATCTATAAGAATATAGAGGACAGTCTGTTGATGAACAGAATCTGATCGCCTTATAACTTCCAGCTGCACAATTTAAACATTTTGATCGTATAGCTTTCCATAACATTTTTTTTGGTACTTTTACTTTTCCCATTTAATAGCCTCCTTACGGTTTTACCAAGTGTGCAAGGCTTGTTGTATTATGAAAAAAATACTAATTGGTTACCGGTTCGGCGATCAGGCAATTTCTAACCTATCTCAGTCAGCGACCCCATTTTTTATCTTGATTCTCCATCCGGTTCTTAGTTTCCCATAGGACTCTGAATATCAATCTGTCACTTTGTATGGTACATTTCGGCCGTCCTTTTGTTTTTGAAATCGCAAGGATTTTGAGCGCTGTTTCGTTAATACCTTTCGCTTTCACTTTTCTTCTTGCCCCATTGTACCAATAATCCGGCTTTAACAATTTATTGCTTTTTCAGCAGAGCCAAAATAGTGATAACCCAGAGATGCATTTGATTTTTTTCTTCACCAATTCATTATTACCGATTGATATGAGTTGACAATTCAGGAAATAAAAAAATCGCATAAAGAGGGGAATTGCATATTTTTACGTCATGTTTCAAATTAAATAATGTAGTTCGGGATAATAGGTTGGGATTATATTTTTTATCATAAAACAATAAATTTTTACTGCGCAGATTAATTCCCGCTTTGGCTTCAAGTGGATATCTCCCATTTTAACATGATAAAATGTGATAACAGGCTTTTTCCCCATGTTAAAATATTTTAGTTTTAAGCGTATCCCAAGCTCAAGAAAATTATTCTTGCCCACAATTCAGAAGATGTTTGACAGTAACTGCCACTAACTGTAAAGTGAATAACTATTGTAATCCATTTAGAAGAGACTTTTATTCCGAAGCTTTAGAGGTGTACCTGATGAATAGAACCCCTGGCGATATTCTGACCATCGAAGAGCTATCCGCGTACCTGAAAATTTCTAAATCTACGCTCTATAAGCTTGTTCGGGAAGACAAGATTCCGTCACACAAGGTAGGACGGCACTGGCGTTTCCGGAAGGAGACAATCGATAGATGGTTGGATGAGAAGCGAATTTAAGAACCTGATAGAAAGAAAGAACAATAATGGCAGAGCCGCTCACAGATAAGATTATGAATAAAATCAAAAAAACAAATGCGTTATATTACCGGCTGATGTTGGTTGTTGCTCCAGCGGGATCGGGAAAAACTACTACTCTTCAAAATGTACAAGAACATGTTGGCGCTCCAGTATTTAACATCAATCTTGAATTGTCACAACAGATGCTTGACATGACTGAGCGCCAGCGAGCGTTGCAGCTTTCACGACTAATGAGAGATATTATAAAGGATACAGCTGGTGAACTTGTTTTGTTTGACAACATAGAGATTTTATTTAATGTGTCACTAAAGCAGGATCCTCTGAAAATTCTTCAGGGAATTTCTCGTAACAAGACAGTAGTTGCATCATGGAATGGCTACATTGACGGCGACAACTTGATATATGCTGAACCAAACCATCCGGAATACAGACGCTATAAAATCCGTGATTTTCTGGTGGTGAGTCCGGAGGTTACGCCATGAATTTGGCTGAGAAAATTACAGGGAGGTATATGGAATGAAATATGGTGATCTAATTCAGTTTGAGCCTATCGAGTCCGTAGTTCAGTTGCGGGATGCTGATGGTGCAGTTGCCGCACGGCAGCTTGTAAGTACCTATGTTATTTCTGATGAAATGGCTGATAAATTTTCCAATATTGTGATTCCTCAACTTCAGTTTGAAAAACCAATTGACAATAAAGGACTGCTTGTAGTAGGTAATTACGGAGCCGGTAAATCACACCTAATGTCGGTAATTTCCGCACTTGCCGAGAACCCTGATCTCGCCTCCAGTATAAACGATGCGAAGGTTGCAGCTGCTGCCTCAAGGATTAGTGGAAAATTTAAGGTTGTACGAACCGAGATAGGGGCTACCACCATGTCTCTGCGTGACATCATTGTAGCCGAGCTCGAAGAACATTTGGGGGAGATGGATATTAATTATAATTTTCCATCTGCAGACGATGTAGTTAACAACAAGAGTTCCTTTGAGGAGATGATGGCTGCATTTCACCAGAAGTATCCAGATAACGGTTTGCTCCTGGTGGTTGACGAGCTGCTCGACTATCTGCGTACACGCAAAGACCAGGAACTCATTCTGGACTTAAATTTTCTCCGTGAAATCGGTGAGGTCTGCAAGGATCTGCGGTTCCGCTTTATAGCCGGTGTGCAGGAAGCCATATTCGACAGTCCCCGTTTTTCCTTCGTATCCGACAGTATTCGCCGTGTAAAGGATCGTTTCGAACAGATTCTCATCGCCAGTAAGGATGTTAAGTTTGTAGTAGCAGAACGACTTCTCAAGAAAACTGCGGAGCAGCAAAATAAAATTCAGGAGTATCTCACACCTTATGCAAAATTATACGGGCATATGAATGAACGCATGAACGAGTTCGTTCGGTTGTTCCCCGTACATCCTGACTACATCGATACATTTGAACGTGTAACTTCGGTGGAAAAACGTCAAGTGTTAAAGACCCTGTCTATGGCGATGAAAAAACGTCTAAGCGATGATATTCCGAAAGATAGGCCTGGTCTTATTGCCTACGATACCTATTGGAACAGGCTATGTGAAAACCCTTCGTTTCGTTCCGTGCCCGACATCAAGGCTGTTATCGACTGCAGCCGGGTGCTGGAGTCTCGTATAGAGCAGGCTTTCACACGCCCGCCCTACAAGCCCATGGCGATTCGGCTTATCCATGCACTATCTGTGCATCGGCTTACTACTGGCGATATTCATGCTACTCTCGGGGCTACACCCAAGGAACTGCGGGATGCGCTCTGTCTTTATCAGCCTGAGATTGAGGATTTGGGTGGTGATCCGGCCGATGATCTGCTTTCTCATGTAGAAACAGTTCTGCGGGAAATTCATAAGACAGTAAGCGGACAGTTTATCTCCGTTAACCCTGCCAACCAGCAATTCTATCTTGATCTTAAGAAAACCGATGACTTCGATGCCCTGATTGAAAAACGGGCCGAAAGTCTCGATATATCCCAGCTCGATCGCTATTACTATGCAGCCCTGAGAATTGTTATGGAGTGTGCAGATCGGACTTATGTTACCGGCTACAAAATATGGCAGCACGAACTGGAATGGCTGGAATGTAAAGCATCCCGCCAAGGGTATCTCTTCTTTGGAGCGCCCAACGAGCGTTCTACCGCCGTTCCACCGCGTGATTTCTATATCTATTTCATCCAGCCCTTTGAAACGCCGAAGTTTAAGGATAAAAAAAAAGCAGATGAAGTATTTCTGCATTTGAAAAACCCGGGCGATGAGTTCCGTACCACACTCAGCAATTACGCTGCAGCGCTCGATCTTGCATCCACTTCTTCAGGGCATGCCAAATCTACCTATGAATCTAAATCATCGAATTTCGTGCGCGATCTGGTGCAGTGGCTGCAGAAGCATATGACAGACGCATTTGAAGTGACCTATCAGGGACGCAGCAAAACCATCACTGAGTGGAACAAAGGCAAATCTATACGCGAACTTTCTGGTATCGCCTCACACGAGCGGCTCAACTTCCGTGATTTAATAAACACAGTGGCGGGCGTATGCCTCGCCCCGAATTTTAAGGAACAGGCGCCTGAGTATCCGCATTTTTCAGTTCTCATTACCAGCGACAACAGGGCACAAGCTGCTCAGGATGCACTCCGTTTCATAGCGGGTCAAAAAGCCACAAAACAGGGTACGGCTGTTCTTGACGCATTGGAGCTTCTTGATGGTGAACGTCTCGATCCCTATAAATCAAAGTATGTCAAGTATATCCTCGGGTTGCTCAAGAAGAAGGGTCGTGGTCAGGTAATCAATCGTTCGGAATTGATCCAGGATGTATTTAGTGTAGAATACCTCGCCCCACAGACCCTGAGGCTCGAACCGGAGTGGGCTGTCGTAATTCTAGCCGTACTGGTTTATACCGGCGATTTGGTGTTGGTTATCCCGGGCAAAAAGTTTGATGCAACGGAGCTTCCTAAACTCGCCGGAACCAAAGTGGAGGATCTGGCTCAGTTCAAACACATCAAGCAACCAAAGGATTGGAATTTACCAGCGTTAAAGACATTGTTCGAACTACTTGATCTTACACCCGGTATGGCCCGGCTGATCTCACAGGGGAAAGGGGAACCAGTACAGCAGCTTCAGAAAGCAATTACGCAAAGGGTAGAGAAACTGGTTCGTATCAGACAGAATTTGCAGGATGGTATACCGTTCTGGGGAAGCAAGTTGTTTGAAGAAAAGGAGTCACAAAAAATTTTAACCCGGCTGGATAAAACGAAGGATTTTCTGGAATCCATGCAGGCTTATTCCTCTCCGGGCAAGCTTAAGAATTTTCGCTACGATACAAAAGAAGTCAAAAACCACCGGGATGGAATTAAAACCCTAAAAGAGATCGAATCGCTTCAGGAATTGGTAAAGGACTTGGGGGGCACTGCTTTCTATCTGTCAACAGCTGAAGCGGTCTTACCATCTGATTATGAGTGGACAGACAAGATAAAAACTGCCAGGAAGGATGTTTTAGAAAAAATTATCGATCCGAAAAAGCGCGATGCAACGAATTTTCGCCAGAATATGATGCGCAAACTCACCAAACTAAAGAAGGAATATCATAAAATATACCTGACAATGCACACCAAGGCACGGCTGGGGGTGAATTACGATAAACGCAAAACTCGCCTGACGAAGGACGAACGGCTCAAAGTATTGCAGAAACTATCGACTATTGATCTGATGCCGCGTCAGCATCTGAGCGATTTCCAGAACCGACTTGCAGGTCTGAAGAGTTGTTTTGCTTTTACAGAGCAGGACCTCGATGTTTCTCCAGTTTGTCCGCACTGCGACTACAGGCCTGGAGAAGAAATACCAGCGGTACCTGCCGAAAACTTGATCGACGAACTTGATGATGTGCTCGATAAACTTGTTAATGACTGGATTCGAACGCTTCTTAACAACATGGAGGATCCCACTACAAAGGAACATTTGGAACTGCTTAAGCCCAAACAAAAGAAATTGGTAAAAGGTTTTATCAAAAGCAGGGAGCTGCCGGAGGATATGGATCAGGTTTTCATTAATGCGCTAAGGGAAGTACTCTCAGGATTGGTGAAGGTGTCGGTAAAAACAGCTGATATACGAGAAGCGCTCCTGGTAGGAGGTTCTCCCGCCACACTGCAAGAGATGAAAAAACGGTTTGAGCACTACATCGACGAGCTTTCCAAGGGAAAGGAACCCGGCAAGGTGCGGGTTGTATTGGAGTAGGGATTTATTATATGAAAAAAAAATCAAAGAAATCAATAGAATCTGAAGGTAACCTTTTTAGTCGTGTTGTAACTATTTTGGAGCAGGCGCGAACAAATGTTATTCGCACAGTTAATAACGAAATGGTGCTTGCATACTGGCAAATCGGACGAGAGATTGTCCAGTCAGTGCAGAGCGGTGATAAACGTGCTGGATATGGAAAGCAAGTTATTAAAGAGCTTTCTAAAGAGTTGAATAAAAAATACGGCAAGGGATTCTCTACAACAAATTTATGGTATTTTAGACAGTTCTATCTGGTGTATTCAGATCGGGAACCCAGGATTCGCCACAAGGCGTGTGGAGAATTGAATTCTGGAGAAAAACTCCACAAGGCTTGTGGAGTTTCAAATGATTTAAGTATGGTTGTTGAAAAATGCGAAGATATCAAAGGATTTTCCCCTCTCTTAAGCTGGTCGCATTATCGTACATTAAGTAAAGTTGAGCAAAAGAATGAACGCCTCTTTTACGAGATTGAGGCCGAAAAAGAAGGTTGGAGCGTTCCTGCCCTGCAACGCCAAATAGACTCCTTCCTTTTCCCTCGGCTTTTGAAAAGTAGGGATAAAGACGGAGTTATGGAGTTGGTAGAAAAAGGACAATTAATAAAAACTCCGAGTGACAGCATAAAAGATCCTTATATCCTTGATTTTCTTGGTCTGCCTGATTTTAAGCAAATACACGAATCAAAACTGGAAACTGCGATTATTGACAATCTACAATCATTCCTTCTGGAATTAGGTAAAGGATTTGCATTTGTTGCCCGGCAAAAACGTCTCCAGTACGAGGATGAATATTTCTATATTGATCTTGTTTTTTATAACTGCATTTTGAAGTGCTATCTTCTAATTGACCTGAAGATAGGTAAGTTGACACATCAGGATATCGGTCAGATGGACAGCTATATCCGGATGTACGATGATAAATATTTTACAGAGGGTGATAATCCATCAATAGGTCTTATTCTTTGCGCAAAGAAAAACGAAACCATCGCCCGCTATTCGGTACTAAAAGACAGCAAACAGCTCTTCGCATCCAAATATATGCTCTGTCTGCCTACAGAGGAAGAGCTGCAGCAGGAATTGGAGCGGGAACGGATACTAATTGAAAAGCTTCAATCCGAAGGAAAAGATGATCACGAATGAAAAGGTATAAATTATCCACGACTGTTATTTGTGTTTATTCGAATCCATTAATGGCCGAAGGGGTTATTTGTGATGAGTAGATCAAAAGAAAACAATAAACAGAAACCATTATTTAAGACAAAAATTGTCCCCGGCAAACCAGGTTCACAGAATCTATTTGAAGAGGAATTTATCCGTGATGAGGGACTCGTGGAATGTCTCGGTATGACGTTTGAAAATGATAAAAAGCGCCGGCAGCATTTTCTGGAAATATTAAAAGAAAAACTTAAAGACCCTGAATTTCGCAAAATCGAGGGTTTTCCACTCGGAGAGGATGAAGATATTCTCAATCTGTCCGATCCCCCTTACTACACTGCTTGTCCGAACCCGTGGATCGGTGGTTTTATAAAGCTATGGGAAAGTCAGAAACCAGAGAGGGACAACAAAAAATATCACAGAGAACCATTTGTCGCTGATGTTAGTGAAGGTAAAAACGATCCAATATACAACGCCCATTCTTATCATACAAAGGTGCCTCACAAAGCGATCATGAGGTATATTCTTCACTACACCGCCCCTGGAGACATTGTCTTTGATGGATTTTGCGGTACGGGTATGACGGGTGTCGCGGCGCAGATGTGTGGAAACAAAGATGCGGTTGAATCTCTGGGTGTTACCAAAAAATCTCCTGAAAAGAAATACAGAGTTGAAAAGGATGGAACAATATCAGAAAAAAAGGTGAACGAAGGGGGGAAAACCGTATGGACACCATTTTCCAAAATTGGAGCAAGGAAAGCGGTTCTAAATGACCTTTCCCCAGCGGCAACCTTTATTGCGTATAATTATAACACCCCCGTTGATGTTGTTGAGTTTGAAAGGGAAGCAAAACGAATCTTAAAGGAAGTAGAAGAAGAATGCGGCTGGATGTATGAGACTGCTCATGAAGATGGACAAAAGGGCAGGATTAATTACACGGTCTGGTCGGATGTCTTCGTCTGCCCGGAATGTTCCGGGGAAATAATCTTTTCGGAAGCGGCGGTGGATAAAGAGGCCGGGAAGGTACATAAAGAGTTTCCATGCCCGCACTGCCAGGTTCAACTTACCAAAAGGAAAATGGATAGGGCATGGGTAACAAAGTACGATTCCGCGCTAAACAAATCCATACGACAGGCCAAACAGGTTCCGGTACTGATTAACTATTCTCTTCCTGTCCCCGACAGGAAAAGGCCAAAGCGGTTTAAAAAAACACCTGAAGAATCTGATCTAGCGCTTATTGAAAGAATAGAGAATAGTGAGATTCCATATTGGTTTCCTGCTGACCGTATGATGGAAGGTGAGGAAACAAGGCGCAACGATAGATTTGGCATTACCCATGTGCATCATTTTTATACGAAAAGGAATTTGTGGGTGTTGGGGGCGGTGCTGAATATGTGTTCACTTAAAATAAGATTATTATTTCAATCTCTTTCGCAATTCGTTCAACAAGCTGACAATAATCCTTTGTTATTATTTTTATTCGGAAGTGCTTTACCAAAACTAACTATTATGAATAGGTACATGCCACAACATGGGGGAAGAGCACTTGTTGGCCCCATGGCAAATACACTTTATGTGCCCCCAGTATGTGTTGAGAAGAATGTGATCGATCAATTTCGGTTTCAATTTAATAAAATCGCCAAAGCATTAAATTCACTTAAGAGCAACTTGGTTTTAACACAAGCTGCGCAACAGATAAATGTGCCTGATAATTCAATTGATTATTTGTTTCTTGATCCTCCATTTGGGGCAAATATAATGTACTCAGAGTTAAGCTTTATCAGGGAAGCTTGGTTAAAGGTTTTTACAAATTCTAAACCAGAAGCAATTGAAAATAAATCGCAAAAGAAAACAATTGATGTGTATAGAATACTGATGGCCGAGTGTTTCAAGGAAACATATAGAATGCTAAAACCAGGACATTGGATGACGGTTGAATTTTCAAACACTAAATCATCTGTGTGGAATAGCATACAACGTGCTCTTTCTGAAGCAGGTTTTATTGTGGCATCTGTTGCCGCTCTGGACAAAACAAGAGGGGGGCTACATGCTATGATTGGACCTACAGCGGTCAAACAAGATCTCGTAATCTCCGCCTACAAACCCAACGGTGGGTTTGTAGAACGATTCTTGAAAGAAGCATCAACCGAAGAAGGTGTATGGGATTTTATTCGTACTCATCTCGGCTATCTACCCGTAATAAAGAAACAGGGGAATGAACTTGTTCCTGTCCCTGAACGAGATCCGCGCATACTCTTCGATCAGGTTGTTGCTTTCTATGTCAGCAAAGGTTATCGGGTTCCAGTATCTAGCCCGGAGTTTCAGAAGGGATTAGCTGAGCGTTTTTCTCTTCGCGACGGTATGTACTTCCTGCCTGAGCAGACAGCGGAATACGACAAGAAACGGATGAACGCAAAAGAAATTATTCAACTGAACCTCTTTGTATCAGATGAGGCAACCTCTATTCAGTGGCTTAAACAGATACTTAATAAAAAGCCGTTGACCTTCCAAGATATAAATCCACAGTTTCTGAAAGAAATTTCCGGTTGGGATAAGCATGAAAAAGCCCTTGAGCTTTCTGAAATTCTGGAACAGAACTTTTTGCGTTACGACGGCAAGAGCAATGTGCCCAGTCAGATTCACAGCTATCTCTCCTCAAATTTTAAAGAGCTGCGCAACCTTGAAAAGGATGATCCTGCGCTTATAGCCAAGGCCAAAGACCGCTGGTATGTACCTGATCCTCGGAAGGCTAGTGATCTTGAACAACTCCGAACGAGGGTTTTGATGAGGGAATTTAAAGAATATGTTGAGTACAAGAAGAAACGAATACGTGTTTTTCGTATGGAAGCTGTCCGCGCTGGCTTTAAGAAAGCATGGCAGGAGCGAGACTACACCACAATAATTGATGTGGCACAAAAGATTCCGGACAAGATTATTCAGGAAGATCCCAAGCTCCTTATGTGGTACGATCAGGCTGTAACGAGAACAGGAGAGGAATAATTATGGCGAAAATAGAAGGAATCAGAATTCAAAATTACGGTGTGTTAAAAGATATAATACTGGGAAAGTTATGGAACTTACAAAATGCCAAACCACTGACACCCATGACTGCGGTTATTGGAAAAAACGGGGTAGGTAAGAGTTCTTTGTTCGATGCCTTTGGTTTTCTTGCTGATTGCCTGAAATTGGGAGTTGAAGATGCATGTAATGCCAGGGGGCGGGGCGGCTTTGAGCGTATTTGTTCTCAAGGGAGTAATGGCCCGATCGAGTTTCAGATATACTACAGGCAGCATGGTAATGCCAGACCTATTACATATGAAATTGCAATTGACAAAGATAAGGCTGGCCGATCCTACGTAAAAAAGGAACGGCTCAGACAGAGGCGCAAGGGACAGAGCTATGGATGGCCTTTTTCGTTTCTTGTGTTGAATGAAGGAAAAGGAGTCGTATGGAAAGGCGAAGAACATGGACAGCAGATTGATGAAGGTAAAGTGGATTTTGACTTGTTCGGGTTGATGAAGAAAATTGGAGCAACACCACAAAAAGAAGAAAGCCGCGAAACAGAGATTATTGAACTACAAGACAAGCGCAAGCTTGGCATTGCAACCCTTGGGGCACTAAAACAACATCCCAGGATATCGGCATTTCGCCAGTTTATCGAGGGCTGGTATATGAGTTACTTTACTCCGGATGCTGCTCGCAGTCTTCCATTGGCCGGGCCACAAAGGCATTTGAATATCCACGGAGATAATCTCGGTAATGTCGTTCAGTTCATGCAGCGTGATCATCCTAAACGTTTTAATAGTATACTCAATCGCATTGCTGAAAAAATTCCCGGAATTGACAAAATTGATACCGAAGAGAGTCCGGATAAACGGCTGCTTTTGCGTTTTAATGATAAAGGCTTCGATAGTCCGTTCTATGCTCAGCAAATGTCTGATGGTACGCTAAAAGTCTTTGCTTACTTTTTGTTATTGGAGGATCCGACACCCCCGCCTTTTATCTGTATTGAAGAGCCTGAAAACGGGCTGTATCACAAATTGTTGGAGCCTTTGGCCGCTGAATTCCGTACGCATGCAACGGGCAGAAAAAACTCGCCGCAACTCTTTATTACCACGCATCAACCATATTTTGTGGATGCACTAACGCCAGAAGAGACATGGATTCTTGAAAAAGGCTCGGACGGTTTTTCGAGGATACGAAGGGCCAGCGAGGATGCAACCGTCAAAGCCATGGTAGATGAAGGATTACCGCTTGGTGGCCTCTGGTACAGTGATTATCTGGATGCGAGGTGAGCCAATGCACTTTCAAATACATGTTGAAGATGCGTCTGGGAAAATCGTGTTGGAATCTATTATGGATAAGATTCTGAGCCCACAGGACCTAAATCACACATATAAAATATATTCTTACAAAGGCATTGGGCGTATTCCAAATGACCTAAAAGGAACAATAGATCCACAAAAGCGCATTCTTATGGATAGATTGCCAAAGTTACTAAGAGGGTACGGGAAAAGTTTGCAGCATAGTTCTGTTTCTGTTGTGGTGTTTGTCGTAGATCTCGATTATAGGGATTGTATAGCATTCAAAGAAGAAATGATTGATGTATTAAATGCCTGCAATCCAAAGCCAAAAACGCTATTCAGGATTGCGATAGAGGAAATAGAAGCTTGGTTGTTGGGAGATCGTAATGCTATTAAAACTGCTTACCCTCACGCAAAAAATCAGGTTTTAAACAGTTATCAGCAAGACAGTATATGTGATACATGGGAGAAACTTGCGGATGCCATATATTCTGGGGGATCGAAAAAAGTTAAAAAACAGGGATGGCCCCATACAGGACAGTTAAAATGTCGTTGGGCGAAAAAGATTGCTCCTCATATGGATGTAGAAAATAATCAATCAAAAAGTTTCAGGATTTTCCGTGATGGAATAAGAAAATTGGCAGGAAGTGTGATCTGATGAACGGGAACAAATGGCACTACAGTCTCGATCACGACCAAATCTGCAAGGTTATTGAAACCCAGAAGCTTTGGGGCAAAACCACCTGCTGTGTCTGGTTTCCGGTTTCGGACTCGGTGGTGCATGTTTCTGCGGCAGGACTTAAACCGATTGAGGACATTGTAACATGTACGCCGGAGCATGTTACCTACATTGCAGCTGCAGCCAGGGTAGCAGAAGCGCTTACTCAGAATGTCCTGCTTTCGCCTGTTGAATCTTCGGTTATTCCTCTCCCCCATCAGATCAAGACACTGTCCCGGGCGATTTCTGGTGATAGGATACGCTATCTCTTGGCAGACGAGGTTGGGCTCGGAAAGACCATCGAAGCTGGTTTGATCATGCGAGAGCTTAAATTGCGCGGTTTGGTTACAAGAACTTTAGTTATTTCACCCAAAGGCCTGCTTACGCAATGGATGGCCGAAATGCAGACTCATTTTGGAGAGGATTTTCGAATTCTTATTCCAGGTGATTTTTCAACCTATAGGCGTATAACCCGTGAAGAAAATATGTGGAAAAGCCATGATCAAATTATCTGTTCCATGGATTCTGTAAAACCGATGGACAAACATCGTGGTTGGACGCAGGAGAGGATCACTGAATACAACAGCGAACGTTTCGAAGATCTGATTGCTGCCGGCTGGGATCTTATTATCGTGGACGAGGCGCACCGTCTTGGTGGAAGCACAGATCAGATCGCCCGCTTCAAACTTGGCAAGGGATTGGCCGCGGCATCTCCCTATCTCTTGATGCTCTCCGCTACACCTCATCAGGGAAAGACCGATGCTTTTCACCGTTTGGTTTCCCTTGTCGATTCTGAGGCCTTTCCGAATGAAGCCAGTGTCACTAGTGAGAGGGTTCAACCTTACGTTATACGCACCGAGAAACGTCAGGCCATAGACGCAAAGGGAAGGCCGCTCTTTAAGCCCCGGCGTACGGAACTTGCCCCGATCGCATGGGAAAAACGACATCGGGATCAGGAACTTCTTTATGAAGCTGTTACCGAATATGTAAGGCAGGGTTACAATCAGGCTAGAAAGGAAAAGCGAAGCTATATTGGTTTTCTTATGATTCTTATGCAACGTCTAGTAGTCTCAAGTACAGCAGCGATCAGCAGCACTCTTGAACGAAGACTGGAGGTGTTAAAAGCGCCGCAGGAACAGTTAAATCTGTTCCCGGATTATTCAGAAGAGGATTGGGCGGATATGGATGGAGAGGAACAGATCGAAACTCTGCTGATGACCCGTTTGAATGCCATGAAAAATGAGAGAGCTGAGGTAAAATTGCTCCTCGATGTCGCAAGACGCTGCGCACAAGTTGGACCGGATGCGAAGACTGAGGCATTACTGGACTGGATCTATCGGTTGCAACAGGAAGAAGGCGATCCGGAGCTAAAGATCCTCGTTTTTACCGAATTTGTATCTACCCAGAAAATGCTCGAACAATTCTTGAAAGATCGCGGGTTTTCAGTGGTTTGTCTGAATGGTTCACTGAACATGAATGACCGCAAAGATGTCCAGGAATCTTTCGCGGAGGATGTGCGAGTTTTGGTTTCTACAGATGCGGGCGGCGAAGGCCTAAACCTACAATTCTGTCATGCTGTGATTAACTACGATATTCCATGGAACCCGATGCGGCTTGAACAGCGCATTGGACGAGTAGATCGCATTGGTCAGGGGCATGTTGTACGAGCTGTTAACTTTATTTTTGATAGTTCCGTGGAGCATCGTGTGCAGGAGGTGCTAGAAGAAAAACTGGCTGTTATCCTCGAAGAGTTTGGTATCGATAAAACCGGTGATGTGCTTGATTCAGCACAAGCAGGACAGATTTTCGACGATCTTTATGTGGAAGCCATTCTTCATCCGGAAGACGTGGAATCATCAGTTGATACGGTTGTTTCCCGTATCCATGATCAGATTCTGGAAGCTAAGAAAAGCTCTTCGGTCCTTGGAAAAGCCGAGGATTTAGACCCCGGTGAAGCAAAACGTCTGATGGTTCATCCGCTTCCCGACTGGGTGGAAAGTATGACGGTTAATTATCTGCATGCAAACGGAGGCAGGGCGGAAAAAAAGCGACGCACGTGGGACCTTGAGTGGCCGGACGGGGAGTTGTTTTCGAACATGGTTTTTACAAGAAAGGATGCCTTTGATATTCCAACTGCTCACCACTTGACCTTGGAGAATAAAAAAGTTCGCAATTTGGTAATGAAGTTGCCTCGAATGGTAAGGGGGCAGCCAATACAGTCAGTTAATATTCCGGGGCTTTCCAATGAAATTAAAGGGTTTTGGTCTCTCTGGACAATCACAATTCATGCTGATGACTGGAAATGGCAGCGGGTATTGGCCATATTTTTGCACGATGACGGCAGAATTCTTAAGCCTACAGCACGCCACATCTGGAATAAATTACTGGCAGTTTCTCCGGAGATTGGCAGACATCTTAAAAGCGATTCCGCTCATGACGCATTTGATCGAGTAATGGAAGCAGCAGAAAAGGATGGAAAGGCAATTTATGATGGAATCGTTCAAATGCACCGTAAACGCTTAATTCGTGAACGCAGCAAGGGAACATATGCCTTTAATGCAAGGCGAAAGGCCATGGAACAAATTGGATTGCCGCAAGTTCGAGACCACAGGTTGGGTAAATTGAATCGTGAAGAGGATGAATGGTGTGAGCAATTGGAACGCAGAGCTAAAGTGATTCCCGAAATGGCAGCTCTTCTTTTGATATACATGGAGGGAACCAATGCGATCAGGTGACAAATTTATCGAATTATTTAATAAGCTCGAGACAACTCTAAGACAAAAAGTAAACTGGAATAATCATAAGTCTTTCTATCAATTAGTAAATGTGGCTGCTAAAAAGTATTCCGTAGTTCATAGAAATCGGGATATTCTGAAAGATTTTGGTAATCTTAGGAACGCTATTGTTCATGATACTAAGTATCCCAAGAAGATTCTAGCCGATCCGCGGCGTGAGACTTTGGATAGTTTAGAAAATGTATTTGAAGCAATCACCAACCCTAAAAAAGTTATTCCAAAGTTTCAGAAAGATATCAAAGTATTTTCCCTAGAAGAAAAACTTACTAAGGTTTTAAAATATATGGGCAAAAACGATTTCTCGCAGGTTGTTGTATATAACAATGAGCATTACCAAACATTGTCTTCTGAGGCTATTGTAGGATGGTTAAGAAGCGCCATCGGTGTTGGAATTGCTGATCTGGAAGGTTCTAAAGTTGAGAATTCCCTAATATTCGAAGACGAAAAAACATGCGAATATTTGTCTCGAAACGAACCAATTGATTCTGCCTTTGAACTATTTGAAAAGGCGATTCAAAGAAACATACCACGATTGCAAGCCATCCTCGTGTCAGAGTCGGGTAAGTCTGATCAAAAACCTTTTGGCCTTATTACTCCATGGGATCTGCTCAGTATAAATGGAGAAGATACTAATGAATAGTTGGCGAGGGCAGATTCTAAAGGAATTTACTCCTCGGGTTGCACGCCTGACGCTGGTTGCCGACCCGGATGGGCTTTTACTGGAGGAAGGTATTTTGAAGGGGATTCGCGAACGTGGCTTCGAACTAATCCTTTTCGAGGATCATGTAGCATTTCGCTACGCTTACGAATCTAAATTCCGTTCTCGCTGGGATCATGGTGAACACACTGATCTGGTGGTCGTATTGAGATCGCCCTCAAGCGACCTTGATTCTCTTCCCTATGATCTTCTGCAGGCAGGGCGAAAACTGTCTTTTAATCTAGGAGAGCTGTTTCCCAATCTAAGTTACCCGGTGATTGCCGCGTTGGACGCGCAAGATCTTGATGCTCTTTTTCTGGCTCAGCTACAGTATATGCCTGGTAACATGGGTGATAATGCGACAAAAGAATTTGTGCTGCGTCATGTATTCGAGATTGCCCCCGAACTTATAAAACAGCCATCCGATCTTCTGCGGGTTTTGCTGCGCCGTCACTACCGGAGACAGCGGATACCTGCCATGCTTGATCAGCGTTTTATCCAGGTGTTAAGACAGAATGGTCTATTTAAAGATTGGCAGCTCGACAAAATTGTTTCCGACCGTGAAGTTTTCTTTGCTTTTCTGCAAGAGCGCTGGCCGGCTTTCCTGGATTGCATGGCTGACCGGGGAAAACAACCAAAGACGGGAAATGAAGGAAAAGGTGATTACGGACTCCAATACTCAGGCCCCCTAGATATTCCCTTCGACCATGACGATATTCGGGTTTATATTGACAATTTGTTCATAGAGGGATTACTCCATTCTGTCTATCACAAAAAGGGTGATGAATTGAAGTCAACCTGGGCCGGAGTTGGCATCCAGACCGATGCAGAAGAAGATCATCAGTATAGACTGGACAGATTGATTGATATGATCCGTAACAATATTCCAACAGAGGATGCCAGGCATACAGATTGGTTCCGTTTCGGTTATAGCTATGC
This sequence comes from Candidatus Krumholzibacteriota bacterium, assembly GCA_034520215.1. Lineage (NCBI taxonomy): Bacteria > Candidatus Krumholzibacteriota > Candidatus Krumholzibacteriota bacterium. The sequence continues at coordinate 364,474 of JAXHNR010000002.1, forward strand.
TGAAATTAGTGTACTCGAACATGAGATAAACAGCGGACTGTCGGGTGATGAAAAAGAGCGTATTGCTTCACTTCGTTTATCAGTTGATGAGGCATTTCGCGAGTGGGTTGAGGATCGGTTTGCAGGTCTACATAATCAGCCCCCCGTGCCACCGGCAATGATTCACCACATCCCGAGGGTCCTGGCAAGGGAGATTGGTGACTCAAGTAAAAAGAAGGTCGCATTTCTGCTGGTGGATGGGTTAGCTCTTAATCAGTGGCTTGTCTTACGTGATGTGCTCCAGTATCAAAGGAAAAAATTAGAATTCCGAGAAAGCGCTGTTTTCGCCTGGATTCCCACCGTGACATCAGTGTCACGGCAGGCTGCCTTTGCCGGTAAACCACCGATTTACTTTCCCTCGAGTATACATACCACGAATAAGGAACAATCCCTTTGGACTCAATTCTGGGCGGATCAAGGACTGACAGGCACTGCTGAAGCATACGCAAGGGGCATTGGGGATGGTGATATCGACAAGGTGCGTGAGATCCTATCGCGCCCGAAGATTCGTGTGGTAGGGCTTGTTATCGATAAGGTAGACAAAATTATGCACGGCATGGAACTGGGTGCGGCTGGTATGTTGAGCCAGGTTCGTCAGTGGGCTATGCAGGGTTTTATGTCTGATCTTATTGACATTCTTCTTTGTCAGGGCTTTCAGGTTTTTTTAAGTTCAGATCATGGTAACATTGAGGCGCAGGGTTGTGGAAGGCCGGCTGAAGGTTCTGTTGCGGATATAAGGGGCGAGCGAATTCGCGTGTATCCGGATGATCTGTTGCGGGCATCGGTCAGGAAAGATTTTCCAGAAGCTATAGAATGGCCGCCGATTGGCCTGCCGGAGGACTATCGCGCCCTGCTGGCACCAGACCGAAAGGCATTCATTCGGAAAAACGAAACCACCGTCGGACACGGCGGAATTTCTATCGAAGAACTGATAGTTCCTCTGGTTCAGATCTATAGGAGGAATAAATGAACAATCGACTGAAACAAATTGGTGTTGATCGCTTTATTAGGTTAAAATGGCTTGAACGTACATCTGATTTGCTGCTAGCCGGTAACTATGAGAATATAATCAAGAATGAACTTGAGCAATTACTAACAATTGATTTCCCTTCTTCGTCGGCGAGTAAAAGGGGTACAATTTCTAAGACAATCACAATCTTGTTAAAGACATGGGTCCGCGTACCTCGAGATATTTATTCTTTGAGAGACACTGGCCTCGAACTACTTCAATCGGCGAAAAAAAATGACCGTTTAGCAATCCACTGGGGAATGATTATGGCTGCCTACCCTTTCTGGGGGGTTGTTGCCGGACAAACCGGGCGCTTGCTTCGTCTTCAGAAGAATGTAGCTGCAAGCCAAATACAGCGGCGTCTTAGGGAACAGTATGGAGAGCGAGAAACGGTTTCAAGAGCGGCGAGCCGTGTTATTCAGTCTTTTACCTATTGGCATGTTTTAAGTAACACTAAAAATAGAGGTATCTACAGTCAGGGACGCACATTTTCTATAAATGACCCTAAACTTATCTCCTGGCTTGTCGAGGTCTCCTTGCACGCACGTTCAAACGGTTCTGCTGTGATAAAGGACCTGCTTGATAGTACAATTTTTTTCCCCTTTCGATTTATACATATGTCAGCAGAGCAGTTAGTTTCCATATCATCTCGATTGGACATGATACGCCACGGACTGGATGAAAATTTAGTGATGTTGAGAGAAGAAGAACCAAACAAAGGAAGGAGAAAGAAACAATAAATTCGGTGGCAAAATAACCAGGGCTTTTTGCCTTAAAGAAACGGGAATTATAATTGTCGTTGAAAAGAAAAAATGCTTGACGCCAGACAAGAATCGAACTGAAAGGAGAATCTGTGAGAAAAATGTACTAAAATCGTTGAATCAAACCTGCCACTTTGGTATGGTAACCTAGCAGGGAATAGAAAGGGCTCAAAGGGTGGCAGTTTAAAACCGGAATGGGTGGCAACTTTCACCGGAATATACACAGGTTATTGTAGTCTAATTTAATTCTTCATTTAATTACGTAACTGGAAATATTGACATTTTTTTAGGAATTGTATTTTGAAAAGTGATTGTAATATACTTGGCATTACATCTCCTATGAGTTGGGATTCGTCAGCTTGCATACTTAAGTCTGGCCAATTATTCGCTGCTGCAGAAGAAGAAAAAATTATACGTATAAAGCATGCTCCTCATCATGAACCAATTAATTCTATTGATTTCTGCTTAAAAACATCAAATCTAAGCATGAAAGATATTGATTGTATAGCTACTGCATACATGAGTAATGAAGAGTATCTTGTCCGTAGATTTTTGTATGGTCTAAAGTATCTTTCAATAGACGATCTGTTAGCTCCATATTATTATTTTAAAAATAGTGAGCATTTCAAGAAACTTAATAGCTGGAATATTCTAAATAAGAATAAAAATAAGTTAATTAACGTTGAACATCATTTAGCACATTCATTTCACTCATTTTCTTCATCAGAATTTGAAAAGGCTTTAGTAATTTCATTAGATGGTGAGGGCGAAACAGTATCTGGTTTGATTTCTGTTTTTTATAGAAGAGGATTTCAAATATTGCATAGAATTCCTTTGAAGTACAGTTTAGGGTCAATGTATGAATCATTTACAGATTTTATAGGATATAGCTCGCATTATGATGAAGGCAAAGTAATGGGTCTTTCATCATATGGAACAGCAAATGATACGATTGTAAATGATTTAGTTAAATCTGACCAGAAATGTACATTTAGAATTGCTACAAGGAAGATCAATAAATATTTAAAAAATAAGTTTGAACACTTAATTTTAAATGAAGGCTTTATTTGTGATGAATTACACAAAACATCAATGGCTAATTTTGCAGCAACAGCACAGAATATATATGAGGTAATCTTATTGTCGATGGCCGAGTATTGGATTTTAAAAACAAAAATTTCAAACGTTTGTCTTGCGGGAGGATGTTCACTAAATTGCCTTGCAAATGGTAAGTTATTGCTAAATCCACAAGTAAGCTCCGTGTTTGTGCCCCCTGGTAGTAATGACGCTGGAACTTCAATTGGAGCAGGAGTTTATGCTTATTTTTTGAACTCAGACGAAATACCATATGTTGACCATGAATCTGCTAATGGCCACATCTATTCGGAAAATGAAATATTGCAATGCTTGAATAAACACAACCTTAAATTTTCGAAATTTAGTAACACAATCGATTTTATAGCACGAGTACTTGCAGATGGAAAGAATGTAGGATGGTTTCAAGGAGGTATTGAGTTTGGACCTAGAGCTTTAGGCTATAGATCGATTCTATCCTCCGCTGATACTAATTCAGGAAAAGATGAGCTTAACTATATTAAGGGCAGAGAGAAGTGGAGACCATTTGGTTGCATTATACTAGAAAACAAGATTGCAGAGTATTTCGAAATAAATACAGAAAGATTGCCAGATCTAAGATACATGAATGTTGCATTGCCCGTTCGAAAGAATAAAGCTAAACAAATCCCTGCAGTTGTGCATGTTGATAATACGAGTAGGATTCAATCTGTTACAGAATCAGAAAAAGAATTAAATAATCTATTAAAAAAGTATTATGAAATTACAGGTATTCCTTTATTGATAAATACTTCTTTTAACACAAGAGGGGAACCTATTGTAAATACTCCAAATGAGGCCATCGTAGCATTTAAAACTCTAAATTTGGATTATTTAATCATGAATGATATTTTGGTTTCTAGACCAAACTGTAATGTTCTTGAAAATAAAGAGGTATAGTTAATGTGTAATCTTAATTATGAGGATTACCCTTGTTTAAATACTGGAATTCTGCGCTTTGACCGACTATGGCTATTTGAAATGCTTTTTCATTACTCATCATTTGGTACTATTGATTGGTATGCTAAAGACAAGATTAATGTGCTTGATATGGGATGTGGAACATGTGAATGTGCGGTAGCTGCAGCTCTTAAGTATAAGAATGTAACGATACATTGTGTAGATGTTAGTGAAAATATATTAGAGTATGGTAAAAAATTAGCAGAAAAATATAATGTTGATAATATCAGGTTTTATGTGGGAAGTATATATACTATAAATCTCCCTATAAAATTTGATGCGGTTATTTTAAGTGGCGTTATCCATCATTTAAAAAATCCATTAATCGGAATTAATAATATTTTAAAGCTATGTACTGATTCATGTGTTTTTGCATTTTATATATATTCATTAAATGGACGTTTTGACGTTTTAAGGATCCAGAATGCTTTATCATTATTGTATCGAGAAAAGACTTTGTCTGAGCAAATCTCTATAGTTAGGGATTTAATAAATGAAAATAACAAAGGATTAAGAACGGTTCTTTCCTGGAAACAAAACCATGGTGTTTTAAATGATTGCTATAGTGATAATTTTTTGGTTGATATGTTTGCCCCAGGTTTTGAAAAACTATTTTCACTTCCTGAAGTGTTCAGATTTTTGGATAGGGCCAATTTGGATTTTGTAAGATTTGTTAACGAAACTTCTTGGGACCCAAACCTATATTTCAATAATCCTGAGCTTTTAAAGGAAATTGCTAATTTGTCGAAAAATGAAAAATATTTTCTTGTAGATAATCTTATTATGTCAGAAAATGGATATGAATTTATTGCAATAAAAAAAGGTAATAAAAGAAAATTTCATAAGAGACAACCATCAGAGTTAGGCAAAACAATAAAAAGATGTGCTTACGGAGAATTGAAATATGATCATAATAATAATGCTTATGTTAAACTCCTTTTTGATGATAGCATCATGTATATGAATCAGTTAGAAGCCACAATTTATAAATTAGCATGTGAAGGAAGTACGATTAGAAAATGCATAATTAAGTGTAAAGTTAATAATATTTATTATGATGATGAATTTTATGAAACGTTACTTCGCTTAGAAAAGGAAGCAGTTATTGCGGTGAACTAAGTACAAAATGGTTGTAAAATTTTAAAAAGATTGAGCAGTTATCTGATGGTTAATCTTAACATTGTAACCCCTACACATAATATTTCTTTTTTGCGCGAAACTTATGAATCTTTACTAAAGCAAACAGATAGAAAATGGAAATGGCTAATTGTTTTAAATAGTGGAGCGAAAAATCCAGAAATTCAAGATGATAGAGTCATTGTTGTTGAAGCTCCTACAGACATACCCAGAAATAATGTTGGTGCTATAAAAAATTATGCGTTTAACCTTGTTGATGATGGAATTTCTTTGGAGTTAGATCATGATGATTTATTAACACCGAATGCTGTGAAATTGGTAAAGAAAGCTTTTGAGGATGATTGTGTTGGGATTGTGTATAGCGACTTTGCTGATTTTATTGATGAATCGTGGAGGCCACATCGTAATTCAGAGAAAAATGGTTGGTTATATCGACAAGAAGAGTTTTATGGCAAAAAGTTTGATGTTTGTAGGGCATTTAAGTTAACAGCTCAATCAATTTCTCTCGTTTATTTTGCTCCTATCCATATTAGGGCATGGAAAACTAAATTATATAAAGAAGTTGATGGACATAATCCTAATTTAATAGTAGCAGCTGATCATGAATTATTATGCAAGCTTTATCTTAAAGCAAAATTTAAATATATACCAAAGTGTTTGTATTTGCACAGAGAGCATAGCAAGAACACTTATAAGCAGAATCTTGATATTATGAATGATATTACTTATTCAATATATGACGAGTATATCGATTTATTAATTGATCGATGGTGCTCCATAAATAATTACAAAAAACTTGATATATGCTGCGGTAACTCACCGAATAAAGGGTATATCGGTATGGATATTTCTCAAGGAGATATAATTTCAGACTTAAATTGCAATTTTCCATTAAAAGACAATTCTGTAGCAGTTGTAAAAGCAACAGATGCTTTAGAACATTTAAAAGACCCCGTGCATACTATGAATGAAATATATAGAATATTAATTCATGGAGGATGGCTAATATCTGACACTCCAAGTACGGATGGTCGAGGAGCGTTTCAAGACCCCACACACTGTTCGTTTTGGAATTATAATTCATTTTTGTATTATACAAATAAAATGTTTTCTAAATATGTCCCTAACATTGATTGTCGTTTTCAATCTATGCGGTTATATAATTACTTTCCAAGCGAGTATCATAAAAAATTAAATATACCATATATAAAATCACACCTAGTTGCTGTGAAAAACGGAATAAGATTACCTGGTGAAATAAAAATTTAGTATGAATAGGAGATGCAAAATTAAAAATAAAATCATAGATTTGAAAAGTAATAAGAGAGCTATTATTTTAGCGCACTATTATGTTTCTTCTGATGTACAAGATGTGGCTGATTTCGTAGGTGATTCTCTTGATTTGGCAATGAAAGCGAAAGATGTTGATGCTGATATAATAATAATGGCTGGCGTTAAGTTTATGGCAGAAATGGTAAAAATTCTTAATCCGACTAAAAAAGTACTTATACCAAGTTTAGATAGCTATTGTGAAATGGCTGATATGGTAGAAGCTGATTACTTAGAGGAAATTAAATCAAAAAATCCTGACGCTGCAGTTGTAGCATATGTCAATACATCAGCTGAGGTTAAAGCTATGAGTGATATATGTTGTACATCTCGCAATGCAATTTCGATTGTAGAGTCATTAAAATCTAAAAATATTATTTTTGTACCAGATCAAAACATGGCTTCATATATTTCATTAAATACTAATAAACATATTTCAGTGCCAAAAGGATTTTGCTATGTTCATAAAGAAGTTAGTGATTCTATAATTAATGTAAAACTAGCTAAATATCCTAAAGCTAAATTACTAGTGCACCCTGAATGCAATAGCAGTATCCAAGAACGTGCTGACTTTATAGGTTCTACAAGTGCTATGATATCATTTGTTAATAATACTAATAATAACGAGTTTATTATAGCAACAGAAAACAATTATGTCCAATTTCTAAGCAAAATGTTTCCAAATAAGAAATTTACAGGAGCTGCACATTTGTGTAGAGGAATGAAAGAAAATAACATAGAAAACATTTTAAGTGCACTTCAAAATGTAGAACATGAAGTTATTGTTGATGATTCTATTGCTAATGATGCATTGACTTCAATCGATAGGATGTTACAACATGAGAACTAATAGTCAAATTAATGATTTAAGATCCATGTTTTGCCCTTGCAAGATAAAGGATGAAGTAGAACTTGTAGAAATTAACGAAGAATATGTTGAATATGATGGCTTTCAATTTATTGCAAAGCCTCTAAATGCAATTATTGAATTAACAAATAAATGCAATCTAAGATGTAAACATTGTTGTATTACTGAAAAAAGAAATGAAAAAGGGATTAACATCTCAATATTAAATGAACTAATAAATCTTGGCATTGAAAATTTTGAGCTCACTGGAGGAGAACCACTATTACATCCACATTTTAAGGAGATACTTCAATTATTAATTGAAAATAATTGCTATTTTCGTATCATGTCGAATGGATATTTTTGGAGTAATGAACTCTACGAGCTATTGCAATGCTATCCCAACGTTGAAATATTCATATCAATAGACGGAAATGAAGAAATACATGACAGTATAAGAGGAAAAGGATCATTTGTTAAAGCGATTAATACGATCCGAGAAGTTAAAATACATGATATAAAGCTGGGTATTTCAATGGCAGTTTCAAAAATTAATATAGATTGTATTGATTATCTTTCACGATTAGTAAAAGAGCAAAACATAGATATTATAAAATTGATTCCTTTGAAGAGCAAAACATTAGACCCAGAATTTATAGACATGTACTCGTTATCTTTTGAAGATTTCCAAAGAATTGATAGCGTAATTGAAAAAATAAACTTACCCAATAAGTTGGAATATAATGATTCACATAACTATAACTCAGACAAAAGGGTAGCTTTTTTTGGATGCAAGATGGGAGGAGCATTTTGCTCTATTGACAGTTATGGTTATCTTCAGAATTGTCCAGTAACTAGGGCTCCTGTAGGTCAAATTGATGATGGGAATTTCATTGAGTTATGGAATATCTTGCAAATAAATATTAGGAGAGAATTATATTCTAGCAAATGTTATGATTGCTATTTAAGAAAATATTGTGCAGGCAATTGTAGCTATGCTTAGAGACGAATTCTATAAAAAAAATAAAATAATAGTTGTTGCTCACCCCGATGATGAAGCGATAGCTTGTGGTAACCTAATTTTAAAAACTCTGGAACAAGGTTTTTCTATTTGTGTTATAAGAGTTACTAAGGGGGCTCCTTATTATTTAAATAATAAGGAGAGGGAATTAGTTGTAAATATAAGAGAAAATGAGGCGAGTAAATTTGATAATTTATTTTATTCTTATTCTTACCACTCTGTAAATTTAAGTTTCATAGATCAGTATTTGAGTAGTAATGTCTCTCTATTGTATCATTCTTTAAAAAATATAGTAGTAAAGAATGTTATTACGAATTCAATAATAATTAGTCATCATCTTGAATTTGGACATCCTGATCACGATCTTTTGTATTTTATTGTTAGAAAAATTTCAAAAGATCTTCGATTTAATATGTATTCATTTCCAATGTATGGTACTTACAATGGGAGATTCTATTATGAATATTCCTATGAAAATTTAAATGATGTTGTTTTTAAACTTAATAATATTGATGTTTATCAAAAATCGCAGTTATTAAATATATTCAAATCACAAAAAAGAATAATAGAACGGATAAATACATCTAAGGAAGTATTTATTCCAGTTGAAAAGCTAACAGGGGTCTGTTTTGATTTACCATACCCTAAAAAATATTTAGTTTCAGAAAATATTCCTATCACACCTATCAAATTGTTGAATATCTGGATGTCTTGGGAACGGGAAAATGGTAATTAAAAAAATACTTTCTATTGGTTTTTTCCCACCTCGTAGAAGCGGAGCTGCAATTACTAATCATGAAATATGCAATAAGTTATCATTAAGCAATAAAGTAATTGCTCTTTCTCCGCTCTTAGAAGTGCATGCAAAAATGCCGGTAGACAAGTATTTTAAGACAAAAAAATATTCTTTAGTAAAATTAAAAAATAAATTGCCGCCTGCTTCAAAAAGGGTTTATCAAAATACAATTACAGAAATTGGGAAAAGGTTTTCACCTGAGATATTAAACTATATAAATTCATTTCAACCAGATATTGTATTTATTATGCATGAGTCAATATTATGGTATTTAGAGGGCTACTTATTAAAAATGAATGTACCTTTTTATTGCCTTTGTCATGGATCGCCTATAACTCAACTTTCAGACTATGGCAGTATTGAAAGAGATTATTTTTTAAACACATTATCTCAAATGAAAAAAGTATTTGTAATATCTAAATATTTAAGTGATTTGTTGAAATCATTCCATATACGTAGTTCACTTCCTTTTGGCGATGGATTAAACACAAATCTTTTCAATTCTTATAAAAGAAAACAAGTAAGTAGTCAAAAAAAGATTCAAATAATGCATGTATCAAATTTTAAAGAAGGGAAACAAATAAATGAATTCTATCGACTTGCTTCAATTATGAAGGATAGAAAAAATCTAAAATTTTTAGCAATTGGTAATCCTCATCTTAATGAAGCTGTTATTGACATAGAAAACAATGTAGTAAATATCGCATGGTTACCTTATGAACAAACCTTAGATTTTATGAATAAGGCGGACATTTTGGTTGTAACGTCGCAAAGAGAAGGTTTATCAAGAATAATTCGTGAATCACAGCTTTTAGGTAAAGTCCCTATTGCACCGGATTTAGAGGTATTTAGAGAATCAATTGAAAATGAGGCGACTGGTTTTTTATATGATGTAGATGACGAAAGGAGCTTGAGTATTACTTTGCAGCGTATTATTGCTAAATTTGAAATGGTGAAATATCTAATTTGTGCAAAGAGAAAATACTTTTTTCAACAATATGGTATCCCTAAACTTATAAACGAAGATATTTGGTAATAAAGATTGTGCCAACAATTTTTCGTTTTATAATTTTTTAAGCATTCTTCTTTTACGGTAGCCTAAGTATATCATTCTGATTATATCAAGCCAGCTTACTTTTAACCCTACTCAAAACCTGGTTTGTAGTAGTGACCTTTCAACATTAAACTCATTCATGTGACCTTCCCCCGTTTAATAATCTACCACGCTCAAAGCTAATCTTTCTTTATTCATTCATTTGTCTAGAAGCAAACTCACTTGGGGGCATGCTCCCAAGTGAACTGTGCGGCCTGAATGTATTGTGCTCGCACCTTCAATCCTCGATTTTTTGTCGGGTATCAGCAAGGTTTAAGGAAAAGTGTGTATTCCGGTGAAAGTTGCCACTCATTCCGGTTTTAACCTGCCACCCCTGAGGTACTTTCTATTCCCTGCTGTTTAACCATACCAAAGTGGCAGGTTTGAATCAACGATTTGAGTACATTTTTCTCACAGATTCTCCTTTCAGTTCGATTCTTTTAGCGCTGTGGACTACCCGGTCACAGATAGCATCTGCGATGGTATGATCACCGATTATCTTGTGCCAGTCTTTAACTGGCAGTTGAGATACGAAGATTGATGATTTCAGGCCATGCCTGTCTTCAAGGATTTCCAGAAGGGTGAGGCGGTTGGGGGCGTCGAGGGGCTCGAGGCCGAAGTCGTCGATTATAAAGACATCAAGCTTTCTTATTTTGATCAGCTCTTTCAGATAAGTTCCATCTGCTTTTGAGAGCTTAAGATTAGCGAACAGCTTTGAGCAGGGGAAGTAGCCGACCTTGTGGCCATAGACGCATGCCTGATGCCCCAGTGCTGAATGGGCTTCCCCTGGTTTTCTAGACACCAATTAGGTTACAATATAACCTAAAGGAGGAGTCCATGACGCAGCAGAAGCAAGACTGGATCAGGTCCAACGAGAGGGCGATGTGGTATTTTGGCGGTGTACCGGCGGCGATAGTACCTGACAACTTAAAAAGCGGTGTTACTCTCAGCAGCAGGTATGAACCGGGCATTAATGATCTCCTCGATGATTTTGCCGGGTATTACAGGACGGTGATACTTCCTGCCAGAGCTGGTGCTCCCCGGGATAAGGCACTGGCTGAGAACGGGGTAAAGCTGGTTTATCAGAGAATATATGCGCCTCTCAGAAACGAGATATTCCACTCTGTTGAGGAGATAAACGAAGCGATCCTTCCACTTCTGGGGCGTCATAATGATAAGCCATTCACGCGGCTTGGAGTATCCAGAAGGGAGCTGTTTGAGGAGATCGAGAAGAGCGAGCTTAAAGATCTTCCTGTAGAGAGATATCCTCTCAAGTACTTCAAGAAGCAAAGGCATTCGGGGTTTAATGTTCATATCTCAGAAGCGATCCGGGCAGGTGACAAAGAGGCACTCACCCGGGTTGCCAGATATATGATGAGGAGCCCCGTAGTAATCTCACGACTAATCTATCACAGAGAAGCACAGTAGGTCAGGATTAAAAAACGTAACCCTGCAATCGGTGATGAGATCGTCCTGGATGTACTCAGGTTTATCGCCAGGCTTTCGGTACAAATCCCGGATCCCCATGAGAGGATTGTCTTATACTACGGCCCATACTCGAACGCCTCCGGCAGGCGCAGAACAACACAGGATGGAAAAGAACTGACACCGCCGGCAAAAGGCTTCTCGAGATCAGGTGAGAGTGAATACAGCAAGTCAAGACGGATAAGCTGGGCTAAGCTGATAGCTAAAGTCTGGAAAGAGGACCACCTTCTCTGCAAAAAATGCTGAGGGAAAAATGAGGATTATTTCCTTTATCGCCGATCCGGTGGTAATTGATAGGATTCTACGGACGCTTTGGCTGGAATCACTGCGATCAACCTCCTCCCCGTTATTATCCTCCGCTCCAGATCTGCAGCTCACCGCTAACCTGAAGCGGGGCGTATTAAGCGTAAGTTGTGTTACCTACAGAGGATGTTAGGTGGGGTGTGGTCTGATTTGGCCTTATCTCCCTACACCACATCCAAACTTGCTTTATGGGCCCGGAACATGGCTGAAGAAAATTTCTCCATCCCTGAAATCAGAATAATGGCGACGAAGCACAGTATAAATGGGGCGCAAAACCCCCTTGTTCGCACTTCCCCCGTTGACAGAAAAAATCGAATTTCTTATAATTATGGATAAATGATAAATAAATATTAGAATTACAAACTAAAACATATAAAAAACTCATGGTTAATTGCTTATTTAAGTCATGGAAAGATATTATTCAGAATTCTATAGTAGAATTTTATAATGATATAGGAGATTCAGGCTTTATTGTAGGGAGTTTTCATGACGCGGAACTATTCATTGACCCAAAAGATATTGATGTGGCAATTATTTTTGATTACCTTGACACTGAAATGTTGCGGGTAGCAATAGAAAGAGCGGAGCTGTTATCACAAAAACTAAGCAATAATTTTGATTCTATAAATTTTATTCCCGAGTTTAAACAAGGACCAATTAAGCTAGCAAACAATAATAAACAAAAACAAATCCATTTCTTCTTTTTTGAATATTCGGCAATCCAAAGGAAAAAAGGACATCCTTTCTTGTGTAGTTGGTTAATGAATAATTCTAGACTTTTTGGCAAAGAATTGTCACAGATCATTAATGTAAGAGGTATTGATAGAAAAGTCCTAATTAATGATATTAATAATACCATTACTTCAATTAGTCAAGGAAAGATATGGTATTGGGAGTTTTATCAAAAAGAAAATAAGAACAAATTGAAAATGAAAATGGAATGGCAAAATGTCAATTCTAGAAATCAATATTTAGAACTTATTAGATATTCTAGACATATAATTCGTTCCTTTTTATTATATCTAACTGAAAATGACTCAAGTAAATCACAACTACTTATATCTGAATCCAATAGGATATTAGAATTGGAATTGTACAATAGAACTCATAATGAAATTGTGGAAAGTAAAAGATTTACATTTGATAAGGAAGTCTTTCATATTTTAAATTTTTTACATACGGCAACTAACTATTTATCAAAACTTAAGGCTTAAACATGATCGAATACGATATAATTATCCCAACCCATAAAAATTTTGATGAAAAAAAAGGATCAATTTTACCAACACTTTTAGGAATCTCTAATTTTATTGTTCAACCAATCAATGTATTCATAATAAGTAATGGCGATGATGAGAAAACAAAGAACCGTTTGCACGAAACATGTTCAATGTTTAAAAATGTAGTATTAATTGAAGAAAAAGTAGCAAATCGGGCTAAAGCAAGAAATATTGGTATTGGAAAAAGCAAATCAGATTTTGTAATGTTTATGGATGATGATATAATAGTATCTCCTGAAGCAATTAATTTTTTCGTCAAAAATATATCTATGCATTCATTTCTATGTGGTGCTTGGAGACGCTATATTCCTCAAAATACTAAAGTCTCTACTATTAATGAATATTTAAAGCAGCAAAATTATCAGGATATAGATAATCTAGCTTCTGATGAACCATCGTATAAACCCTCTCCTAAGGGAGAATATAATGGTTTACTACAACAATCGACATTTATATCGTGTTTTGGTGGAGCATCAAGAAAATGTATTAATGAAGTAGGTGGTTATGATGAAGAGTTTGAGGGATGGGGTCTTGAGGATACAGATCTAATGAGAAAATTAATACAAACTGTCAATTTTATTAGTATGGCTCCATCTTTGGTCTGGCATTATGATCATCTTGTTCAACCATATAGATGGAAAGAGCATTGGGGAATTAACTGGAATACTTATATTAAAAATTCAAAGGATAGAGGTTTTCTCATGCTTCGTGCCCTTTTTAATAAAAAAGAAGCTACAGTTAATGATGAAGAAGTATTGATCTCACCAAAAAATGAAAAAGCATATTCATTAATTCCAAAACAACTCAAGCCAATTTATCAAGCTCATTTAAAAGAGTGCGTTGATATATATTCTTCTGATTATTATTGTGTTGGTGTTATTCTATATGGTTCAGCATTATATAGCGAAGAGCCCAGTGATTTTGATATTACAAAAATTGTATTTAAAGGGAAACAAGAGTTTAATTATTTTAATAGATCGATTATCCCAATTGATGAACATATTATTGGTCTTTTTTCTATTAAACATTTTATTGATCATCCTTTTTATGATCCAAATAGATGGTTCATTATTGCGGGCAAATTTGCAGAAGGATTATACCTGTGGCAAAATGTTAATATTAAAGAAAAAATTTCATATTGGATAGAAGAATCTATTAAGAGATTTTGGTTACATCTATTGTCCTACCATCTTGGTAGAGTTTTAAAATTGATAAATGAAGAACACTATATTGATAGATCAAAAGCATATTGGCACTTTTCTCTAATCCTTTGTTTCTCGAAATCAATATTCCCAATAAAATATAGGTATCCATATTCCAATGACATAGACATTCAATCAATGCTAATAAACTTTGAGAATGAAATCATGCCATTAAAGTTATACGAAAGAAAAAAAGAGACATTAATAATTCTACAAAAATACATATTCGATATCGTAGCTAAATACGATAATAATCAAATATATCCCATATACTATCAGGACAGTTTAATTTCAATAAATGAGATTAAAAAAATCACTAAATCAGAAATACAATACAAATTAGCTCCATTAGGTTAAAAAGCTTGCAAAGAATGAGCAAAACATTGCTGCTCGTTTTACTTCTCGGTTTGAGCTGGGAAACAGATAATTCTTTCTCCCGATCTTATGGAAAGCTTTCAGTGTCTAGCGACAATTATTTTTCCCGTCTGGCGACAATTAGAATTCCCGGTTATTAAGGGAATTGATAGACTGTCCAAGTCATGAGAATAAGGAGGCTTGGATGGTCACGGACAGGCAGGTGAAATTACTGATGAAACTATTACAAAATGAGAAAACATTAAGGGTAGCTGCGGCGAAATCGGGTATGGATGAGAAGACAGCGAGGAAGTACCGGAAACTGGGGAAATCACCGAGTGAATTAAAGCGAGAATATAGTTGGCGAACCAGGAGGGATCCGTTTGCGGAGGTATGGGATGAGGTCAGCGCCATGTTGGGCTTGAATCCCGGATTGGAAGCGAAGACACTGTTTAAGGATTTGCAGAGACAATATCGGGGGCGATTTTCAGATGGGCAGCTTCGCACCTTTCAACGAAGGGTAAAAACGTGGAGAGCTACAGAAGGGCCCTCGAAGGAAGTGTTTTTTGACCAGGTATACGAGCCTGGTGTTCTTTGCCAGTCTGATTTCACCAGTATGAACAAGTTGAATATCACTATCGGGGGGCAACCGTTTGATCATTTGATCTACCATTTTATCCTGCCGTACTCGAACTGGGAGACAGGGACGATATGTTTCTCGGAGAGTTTTGAGAGTCTTTCAGAGGGTCTTCAGAACGCGCTATGGGAGCTTGGGGGAGTTCCGGTATCACACAGGACTGATCGTTTAACAACAGCGGTTCATAAGACTGTCCATCCGGAGGAATTCACCCGGCGTTATAAAGGTCTGCTGAAACACTATGGTCTAAGGGGCCAGAAAATACAGACAGCATCCCCGAACGAGAATGGTGATATTGAGCAGAGTCATTATAGGTTCAAGAAAGCGGCAGAGCAGTCTCTAATGCTTCGTGGCAGCAGGGACTTTGCCGACAGAAATGAATATTCCGGTTTCCTGGGCCAGATATACGATCAGCTGAATTCTGGCCGCAGGGAGCGCTTTAAAGAGGAGCTGAAGGTGCTGCGGCGATTACCAGAAAGACGTCATGAGGCATGCAAACGTCTTGATGCGAGGGTAACACGCGGGAGTACTATAAGGGTTAACCATAACGTGTACTCAGTTGACGGCCGGTTGATCGGAGAGACTGTCAATGTTCGGCTCTACGTTGAGCATCTTGAGGTCTGGTACGCTCAACGCCTGGTTGAGACCATCCCCCGGCAGAGAGGTGAAGGAAAGCATTATATCCAATACCGGCACATAATAGACTGGCTTGTCAGGAAGCCGGGAGCCTTCGAGAACTACCGCTACCGAGATGATCTTTTCCCAACGAGCCGTTTCAGGATGGCCTATGATGCGTTTAAAAGGAGGCATTCACAGCAAAAGGCGAGCAGAGAATATCTTCGGATACTATATCTGGCACCCAGAGAGAACGAAAAGCGTGTTAATGATGCGCTGCGTGTGCTGATGGGAATGCCATCATTACAGCCGATTCTGTCGAGGAGATAGCACTCAGCGGCAATGAACCGGAGCCTGCCACTGATGTGAACATAGCAGATGTGGATCTCAGTGAGTATGACGCTCTTCTCGGTGAAAAGGAGGTGGCGACATGCTGAAAGCAGCAGAACAAAGAGATCTTCTTTTGAAATGCCTCAAGACTCTCCGGCTGCCGACAGTCCGTGAGTGTTACGAAGATCAGGCTGAAGAGGCAAGACGGGAAAGCTTAAGTTATGAGCATTATCTGTTAGAAGTTATGGAGCGTGAACGCGAGGTTCGAGCCCAAAACCGTGTAATCCGGTTACTACGGCAATCGAAGCTGCCGTTGGAGAAAACAATAGATACTTTCGACAGGAACCGTCTTCCACGTAATGTTAACGCTCATCTCGATGTACTTCTGGAAGGTTCTTTTATAGACCGCAGAGAGAATGTGCTGGCCTTTGGTAATCCGGGCACTGGCAAGACTCACCTTCTCTGTGCAATAGGGCAGGAACTGATCCATCAGGGCCGGAGAATCTATTTTAGACCGTGCAGTCCCCTGGTCCAGGATCTACTGGAAGCAAAGAGAGACCTGAAACTTAAGCGACTACTGAAAAAACTGTCAAAATATGACGCGATCATCATTGATGATATAGGCTACGTGCAGCAGAACCGGGAAGAAATGGAAGTTTTGTTCGTTCTGCTAGCAGAACGATACGAAAGAGGCAGTGTGATGCTCACAAGCAATCTGCCGTTCTCAAAGTGGGAGAAAATCTTCAAAGATCCAATGGTAACTGCCGCAGCCATAGATCGACTTGTTCATCACAGCGTTATACTTGAACTCAATCTAGCCAGTTACAGATTAGAAGAATCAAACAAAGGAAGGAGAAATAAAAAAACAAAATCGGCCACAAGAAAATCCAGAAACTATACCGGAAAGAAAAGGGAAAATTCATTGTCGTTAAAGAGAAAAAATAGTTGACGCTAGACACTTCACCATCTTCGAGCTTCCGGAGAGTCACCGAAGAAGACTCCGAACTACCAATGGTCTGGAGAGATTGAATGAAGAGATAAAGAGAAGAACCAAAGTAGCAAGGCTGTTCCCCAATGAAGCGTCGCTTCTTCGGCTGGTCAGTGCAGTTTTATCTGAGATCAGTGAAGAATGGGAGACCGGTAGAAGGTATTTAAACATGGAAAACGAATGGCCCGCTGATAGAATTTACAGAAAAGATGTTGCATGATCCCAGAAAATCTTTAACTTATTAGATATTAGTGCATTATCAATTACAGAGAAAAACCCATTAAGGAAATCAATCACTCCTCAATATTAGGAATGGTCTAATTAATTTCAATATAGTGACGTAAAATTGCTAACTCATAATTATTTATAAAGATATTTTTTGATTTATCCCTTGAATAGAGGATTATAAGTGCTTTTCCAACTTTTTCATAATTTTCATCATTGTAATGAGCATGAATTTGACAATTATATTTTGGAAAATCAAACCAAATAAACGGAGATCCGTTTTTATCTTTATCCTTTGTTGTTTTTGCCGGCTTAATATCCCCACTGAGAACTCCATTCATAAATGCTTTGGAATTGAATTTCTTGTCTACTTCTTCCGGGTATTTTTGTCGGTTCTTATCTTCTTTCACTAGTTTTTGCTGTTCTTCATAATATGCTAATTTCTTTTTATTTTTTGAATGGACAAGCCCAGATATTAGTGACGGAAAAACTGGACACAGAATGCTAATCCAAAGTGCAGTTATTAAGTCACTTCCAGAAATGTGCTCACCTAGTATTGTGGCCAAAAGAAGAATAAGGAAATTGATAATCAGCAGCACTAGAAAACCAATAAAAAAAATCATAGACATAGCCTTTAATATGCTGCCACCATGGATAAGTTTAGTTGACTTATATTGTTTTGAATTCAACAGAGCCCCCTCTGGAATGAATCTATAATCTGCTCTATTTCCTCCCATTGCGAGTTGCTATAACTGAAGAAGTGCTTGGTATCATAAAACATATTCATCTTTTCACTCGTTACACTTTTAATCTGATTTTCTGTATTTTATGTCCCATCGAGAATGCTAACGCTGCAGCTCTCTTGCGGCGGGGATTTCGATCACAGAACATCAATATACCACAGAAATTGAGACAAACGACTAATTCTAAATTTTGCACGGTGCCTCCGCCGTCAAGAGCAGCCACTTGATACTCATTGAGGCCTCCCCCTCAGCATACCACTGAGGTATAATAAAGATTAATCGGCTATTTTCACCTTTAACAAGGAGGAGAATTTTATCCCTTGACAAGGGAAGGCCTCATAGGTGTTATGCCCAAATATTGGACTGCTTCATATCTTTTTATTGTCTATATTTATATTATTTTTATTGATAGTCAAGAACTTTTTTCCGATTTACTTTTTCTTCAGTAAAAAAAGATGTAACGAAATTATGGACAAAGTATTTGTAATAGCCATATTCTTCACGTCGAATATCTGAAAGGGTATCCGTAAATTTCATGTAAAACCATTGTTCCATTATATTTCGATCATGACAATTCATTTAACACTCTATGTACTTTTCCAATTATCATTAATACTTGGGGCATACAGTATACAGCACTGTATAACTAAATAACTGCATTATAAGCCTTCTGTATAACACGAATGAATTCACTTAATGAACCATATTTTTTAACTCTTTTGATTCTTTTTTAATCAAAATCGTGAACCCTTGTCCGCTATTGTCCGGATATAAATATCTATATTGATATATAGCGAAAGATAAAAGTGTCGAACTATATGCATTAAGTTGTGCTTATTACAATAAGCTAAGTTAATACAATAAGTTATGCAAATATTAACGATGGACTAAATGGAGGCATTTAAATGAAAAAAAATTCTATTTTGGCAAATTTTTCAGAAAAAAGACGCAAATTGATTACTAATTTAGTCAGTAAGCATCCCGAGTTGGCGGAAGATGCTGTAATGCCTACTGTTTCTGACATTTACAGTCATGCAGGTTCAGGCAGGGATGAAGAAGACGAATTTCTTAAAAAGAGTTTGAGATAGTCATGAAAAAAATAAATTCAGAGCTGGAACCGGTTCCCCGGCGCTGTTCGTGGGAACTGACGCTTGGTTGTAATCTGAGCTGCTCGCACTGCGGATCTTCTGCAGGCCAGAAACTTTCAGATGAACTCAATACAGAGGAAGCGTTCTCAGTCGCAGACCAATTGTCTGAAATGGGATGCCAGAATGTAACACTTCTGGGCGGAGAACCGTTTCTACGCGACGACTGGGATAAAATAGCTTCCCGGCTGGTATCTAACGGGATTGAGACCACGTTAATTTCTAATGGTGTGCTCGTAGATGATTCAGTGGTCCATCGGTTAAGAGATGCTGGAGTAAGGTCATTAGGGTTAAGCGTTGACGGCCTCGAAAACACCCACAACCGATTAAGAGGAAGAAATGATGCTTTTGAAAAAGTTCTGAGAGCCTCTGAATTGGCAGTGAAGGCCGGTATCTCAGTATGTGCTGTAACGGTAGTACTGCCTGAGAATTTTCATGAACTCAATGACCTTGCGAGGATATTGGAATCTCGGGGAGCGAAATACTGGCAATTACAACTGCCAATTCCCTGCGGGCGTTACAAATTAAAAAGTTGGTTGAAGCCGGAAACAGCTAAAAAGCTTGTAGACTTTATCGCCGAAGTTCAGGATAATTCCAACCTGTTGACTTATGCGGGATGTAACGTCGGTTATCTTGGAGATAAGGAAGAAGTTATCCGAACCGCGCGAAATGAAGGGCTTGGTTTTTGGACTGGCTGCTATGCGGGCGTTCTCATGGTCGGAATAAGAAGTAATGGTGACGTGACAGGTTGTTTAACCATGCCAGATGAACTTACAGCCGGGAATCTTCGAGATAAAAGCTTGAAAGAGATCTGGGAAGATAATGATTCCTTCAGTTACAACAGAACTTTTGACAGGAAATTTCTTGCTGGGGATTGTGCTGCGTGTGAACAATCAGATATTTGCCGGGGAGGGTGCAGAACTATGTCTTATTATTTGACAGGAGGTCTTTATGGCGATCCTTGCTGCGAATTGCAGGTTGGTTAAAATGAAGGTGGATTCTTAAAATAGGGAGGCGAATTATGAGCACAAAAAAGATTATATCTTTATCAGCAATAATTGTAGTAATTGTGGCAGTTGTTTTGGCTGTAGTTCTTTCTCAGAGGGAAGTTTCGGAGAGCCGCACTATCAGATTCGGCTACAGGCCAATTTCTCCGTCCATAGATTTCTTCGTGGCAATGGACCGGGGCTTTTTTGAAGACGAAGGTTTAAATGTTGAGGTTAAAATATTCAGGGGAAGCAGTGACCTTACTAACGCTGTAATGGCCGGAGATGTTGATTTCGCCTCGGATTTAGGTATGGTTACCCAATTGCTTCCCATGATGCGCACAGGGGAGTATAAGGTGCTCTTCCTATCTCTAGACCTGGACGCTTTAGATTCACCCATGCGTGGGCCCACACTTGTGGTAAAGAAAGGTATCGGGGTTAGCGGCATAGAAGATCTAAAGGGGAAAAGCGTAGGTATATTCCCTGGAGTCAATTTCAGAATATTCCTGGAGGCCGTTTTAAGTGAACACGGCATAGATGTAGAAAAAGACGTTAATGTTGTCCAGATTCCGCCGCAAGAGCAGATGACAGCGTTTAAATCAGTAGACGCTCTTTTATCACTCGATCCAATCACAAGCGGGATAGAGAAAAGGTACGATGCTGAGGTATTAGCGGATCGAGTTTCAGCCAGATATATCTTTGATAACTTTCCTGCGGCCGCATCGTCGGTTAATCGTGAATTTGCAGAAAAATATCCTGAAATAGTGGCGAAGGTGGAGAGAGTAATTTCGCGGGGAATAGATTTTGTCCGCGAAAATCCTGATCAAACCGTGGAATCGCTCGCTGAATGGACGAATTTGCCGGTTGAAATCGCCAAGACGATGGAGCCAGTAAAATATGCCAAGCACAGCGAGATCGATGTTCAGCAGCTTCAGAGGGCATGTGACTATATTTATGATATTGATTGGCTTAAATTAAACAGTAACCTCGATGCGTCGCGGCTGGTTTGGAAAAAGAAAAGCTGAGTTTTTTAATCATCAGATAATGGGTTAGGACTTGTACTATGTCTCATGCGATTGAAATTAATAATCTGACCAAGAAATATAAACAATCAAGCGGGGGAAATGGCCAGGACATTTCTGCTCTTGAAGGGATTGATCTAACAATAGAATCAGGGGAATTTGTAACTATTTTCGGTCCTAATGGATGCGGGAAAACAACCCTGCTGTTGTGTGTTGCCGGTATTGAAGAACCAAGTACCGGTTCGATCCTCATTAACGATCGTTCGCCGCATGAGGCGCTCACTGGGTTTGTTTTCCAAAATTACAGAGAAGCTTTACTTCCCTGGAGGTCCTGCCTTGATAATATTGCTTTTCCTTTAGAAATATCTGGAATAGACAAAAAGGAAAGTAGAAATCGAGCTGAACAAATAGTTGAAGATCTTTATTTAAATATTGATCTTCGAAGCTACCCATACCAGCAGAGTGGCGGGCAGCAGCAACTTGTAGCAATAGCCCGAGCACTCGTTTCGGACCCGGACGTACTGGTAATGGACGAACCATTGAGCGCACTGGATTTAAAAGCAAGATTTCGAATGCGTGCTACCATAGAAGAGATATGGCAGAGAACGAATAAAACCACTCTTCACGTATCTCATGATGTTGAAGAAGCGGTTTATCTATCAGATAAGATAGTCGTTCTGTCTGAGCGCCCTGGCAAGATATTGCGGGTGATACCAAATACTCTGGAGAGGCCCAGAGATCGAACGGCCGGTTCTGTTGCTTATAACGAGATGAGGAATAAAGTCTTAGAAATATTCCAGGCTAATGAGGAGATCCAATGAAAATTTCATGTTGGGTTAATATAAAAAGGGGATTAATGGTTCCCCTGGCAGCGATAATTCTCTGGCAATTAATATCTTCATCCGGCCTGGTGAATCCTCTCTACATACCGAGCCCGTATCTAGTGGGTAATGCCGTTTTGCGACTCTTTGGGGAAGCAGATTTTTGGAAAGGAGCAGGCGCAACTTTATGGAGAATGTTTGCCGGTTTTGCCGTGGCGGCATCTGCCGGAATCCCCATTGGTATTGTTCTTGGTTATATGAAACGCGCCTATAAATATAGCGAATTTCTAATTGATTTCTCACGTTCTATTCCTGCAACGGCTCTATATCCGCTATTCATTCTCGCTTTCGGAATAGGAGACAGCTCAAAGGTCGCTATAGTGTCGTTTGCATGTTTTTTCGTAATATTAATTAATTCAATATACGGAGTCTGGAATGCGCCGAAGACAAGAGTTATTATGGCCAAGGCATTTCGCGCTAATGATTATCAGATATTTACAAAAATCATTCTTTTTGATGCTTTGCCTCAAATATTTGCCGGTTTAAGAAATGCGCTTTCGATAGCGCTTATTATGACAGTTGTAGCTGAAATGTTCATTGGAACAAATAGAGGGCTTGGATTCTTAATTATGAATTCAAAACTGGCATACGATACTCCTACGATGTATGCAGTGATAATAATTCTCGGCGCTATCGGTTATATAGCGAGTCGCGGGTTATTATACACTGAAAAAATGGTTATTCATTGGTCCAGAGTATAGAAAGAGAAGAAAATTGAGCAATTTTGAAGATGCAATTTTTAGGCAGATAAGGGGGTTGTGGACAGGCCATGCTCTTTTAGCGGCAAAGAAATTAGGAATTATGGAACTTCTTATGAAGTCAGGTCTATCAATTCCCCAGTTAGCGGATCAGCTATCTGTTGATGAGAGAGGGATGCGAGCTCTGATATCAACTTTAAGTGACATTGGGATAGTCAATAATGAGAACGATGTAATAAGTCTTACGGCATTAGGTAGAGAAACATCTCTTCCAGACAGGTCTTTATCTGGTTATATAAAATTTCACTCGTTGCTCAGCAATCATTGGGCGAATCTCGATAAATTACTTAAAAAGGGATCTTCGCTGCCAATTGATCCGAATATCTCTGTTTCTCCTGAAATTGTGAAATCGTATATTGAAGCTATGGATGCTCTTGGAATGCCCATTTCGGAAGAGCTTGTAAATGCTCTCGACATAAAATCTGGAGATAGAGTACTTGATTTAGGTGGGGGAAGCAGCGTACATGCACGTGCAATATTGTCAAAACATCCAGATGCTCAAGTAACATTACTTGATAGACCCATTGTTATTAAACTTCTAAAAGAAGAATTTTCAGGGAAGTGGAATATATCCAAGAACTTAATTTTAACTGAAGGAGATTATTTGAATTTAAGGAGTGATGAGAAATATGATATTATTCTTTTATCAAATATAATTCATAATGAAAGTAGTGATAATATTCTTAATATACTCGAGAGTTGCTCTAGGGTTCTTAATGAAGGTTCCCGTCTGGCGATTCTGGATTATTTTTACAGTGCTAATAATAAATTAACTTCATCACCTGCAGGATTTGATTTATTGTTGTATTTGATAACCAGCCATGGCAAAATACAGAATCTGGATTACATCGAAGACCTAGTTAAACAAGCGGGTTTCATAGAGCCTGTATATTCAGTGTTGGGCAATTACCGTTTGGGTATTTACAGAAAAGCATGAGGTAGCTTTTGAGCAAGGAAAAGGATTTGTTCAGCCTGGTTCATCGCATACGCCCAAGAATGGAATTCTCAAAATACCTGCGTTCCTTAAAAAATACAAATGATCATAAAAATATTCGATTATATTTAGACCGTGTAATGAAGTCCGGTGATTACCCCGCACATATTGAGAATTTCTTAAGCTTGTCTTTCAGGACTATACAGGATGAATTAATTTTACCTTTCCTCAAGGCAAATCCTCTTGATTTGAAGAACAATTGGAATATTATCTCTGGGGCTTTCACATATTTCTCCGGTGAAGCCGGGAAGGCCATTCCCTATTTCTTAAATTGGGATAAGACAGACGGCAAAGTGCAGCATTCAGTAAATCCGGGTTTTAAAATGTATTGCGATACCTTGAGATCTCAATCTAATGAAAACGAAATCTGTAATCATCCCGATATTGAAAACATACATGAATGTCCAGAATTGCGAAATTGCCTAGGCAAATTTCTCGACAGGATTAAATATACTGGTAGCCGACTTATTGAGAGAAAATTACCTGTAAGATCATTTATCTCATTTGAATTAGAAAAACTAAATGAAGTAGCATCCAATGATGCTGAAGCACAACGTGTATTTACAGAGCTGAAAAAATTAGCAGATATTGCTCCAGGCAAATCTATCGTTGAAAACGATTCTATAAGATCTTCTTCTTCCATAAAAAAGGAGCTGGCTGAGACAGCTGATTTCCTTAGCCCAGATGTTCTAGATCTGGTTGTGGATATCTACGAACAATTTAAATCAACAGCCCTTTTCCCACTATCAAATGGCAAATTCAATGAATCAGAAAGGAAAATGTCGAACAAATTACAACTAGAAAACATTAATTACCTTTCAACGGAAAATTTGGAAACGGGCCATGATTATTCTCTTAAGGAATTCGCCAATCTTGTATTATCTTTGTCGGTTATTTACCAGGCGCCCTATTTTTATCTGTTGCATTTTGGGCCGGCAATTAAAGAAGAAAGAGATGATGATTTTCCGGTCGGTACCGGTACGCTGGCAATTAACAGTTTTATGCTTAGGGATGAACTTCTCAGCTATATAAGTCTGCTGGCCGATACGGCCATATCCTCTATTTCAAAAGCAGAAGCGGTAGTGCTCCAACACAGGCACGAGACTACAAAAAGAAACCTTCTTCTTGCTGAAAGTGCTTATGGAGTTGGCCATACTCAAAAAGACAGGTTTACCAGACTTCGGGGGCAGCTTGAAAACGCTGAAGATTATTTGTCCCCTGATCTTCTTGATTCGGCCGAAGCTGCTGTATGGGTAAGTAAAGCGAGAGCAAGCGCGAAAAAGGCAGCAGATAGTTCAACAACAATGGATTTTATGGCTAACTTGTTTCAAGTTAACGGGGAGATCGAAAAAGTGGATTCCAGATTCTTTCCGGAAGAAGATGAAGGACCATACAACATTCACGAACATCTAAAAGATGAAATAAAGACTTTTGATGTGCCTTTCGAGTTGAACGCTAGTAATATTGAAAATCTACGTATTATCGATAATGTTGATGAAAATAAAAGAAGATTATATGATGAATTTTATGATGACATATTGCACGAATTATTAGCAAATGCAGTAAAAGCAACTACAGATAATATTGTACAACTGGAAATTAATTATCAGCCAATAGATTTAAAATTAGATAATTCTAAAGATAAATTTGAATGCCTTGTAATATCAAATGAAACCAGGTATAGTGATTTTGAAAGCAGGCTTGGGCTTTCTGTTGGGAATTGGACTGAATGGGATATCGGGGAGAAAGGGCCAAAAGGCGCTTTAAGGCAAATCGCCATTCGTCTAAAAGCGACAAATCAGGGGCTCCTATTAGCCAAACCTGATTTAAAAAATGATAAATATTACTTTAGGATTGGTCTTTATTTATTCAATATGATAAATAGAACTAATGATAAACATGGGGGTTAGAAATGATGGCGGCAGGTTTTGACAAAATCCGCATTCTGCTTTTAGATGATAGAGACAGTCTCAGACCTCAGGACGGACTTTCTCCGAGATTAAAGAAATGGTTCGACGTAAAATGGATTGCTACACCATCAGAAGCTCGTGCCTATAGGGATTCATCATGGGTTTGTATAACCAGAGAACCTGAATTGTTAAATAAACTTGGATGGGTGCCAGAAATATTTGTAATTGATTACGCGCTGACACAAGAAGAAATCCCTGTATTAGATAGAGTTAGAAGAAATAAAGATAAGTATACAGATTTGAGCCCCTTGCCCAACCTTGAGGATGCTCTTTCCAAACTTGGAATTAGTAGTTCAGGCATATCAGTCTTGAAGGAACCGCCGGTAACACCGTCTGCTGGAAGTGAATTCTGGGGCTGTTATATTGGTGGCCTTATTCTATCTACCTTCGCGGATTATCCAGTTTCAGCCGTTACAATAACAAGATATGGCGAGTCGGACTTCTTAGAAAATGCCAAGGATGTAGCATTTTTTGAATGGATGATGGAAAAACAGACAAATACTCAATTAAAGGGTACGGGAGCAAAAAGTTTGGATTGGACTGAAATAATTTCTGAGGGTGCCATAAAACTCCGTGAAAGGATTAAGCAACTTGCCAGCATTGGTATAATAACATTGGACCTCGAGGATATTTTGCAGCTTATCCATAATACAAGCCACCCAACAGTATCATATTCCTCAAGATATGGAAAAAGAAGTTTGCCAGTTCAAGGCCTATTTATAGATGAACGTGATGAAAAAGTAAGAAAAGAAAAAGCCAAGAAATGGGCCGAAGAAATAATCGAAGAAGCCTTGACTTATATGGAGAAAGGATCTGAACCAGAGGAATATGTAAGTACTTTAGATCAAATTGAAGAAGGTTTAGGAGTAGCTAGAGACCTCTGGGATAAATGGGAAGGCGAAGAAGTGCCCCAACATATGGAATGTTCAAGAATATTCGGGCAAGTACAACAGGTAGTTAAAGCGGGCGAAAGAGATTTAAAAGAAGATGAAATAAAAGAACTGGATAGATGGTGCGCTAAATATGACTTAGTCCTGGAAGACGTTATAAATACTTTAAAAAAAAGAAAGTATACTCTTAAGACAGATGGGGGGGATATTAGAGCCTATAATTGTGATGTTATTGTAAAAAGGTGGGCTATTCTCTTCACGATTGTAAGGCTTGCAATTATTGCATGGCATGCCTCAAGGGAATTGGACCGTGATATAAGAATTTCCTCTCACGACGTATATATGGCACTTTTCCCCCTGGCAATTAACCTGCCTTATTATCTGCATGAGCCTATGGGTAAAGAATCAGGTGAGCATACAAAATATTTGAAAAGATTAAATAGAGACGGATCCACTTCAAGCGGCTGGGGTGAAATTGGGATAAGTGTCGTTGATGTATTAGCAGGCAAAGATTTTGACGAAAATTCACATGGGTTATTTTCGTTTGAAAGGAAAATTCTTCGAATGTTCTCTGTAGGGCTTGGTTGTGGCAACAGACAGAACTTAAAGAAAGGTTCTGTTTTGAATAACATATTATTTGGACCTTTTTGATTCATTTCCGAGGTGAAACAGTATTATGCTTGAAGACCTTTCTATAAATGAACTAAATAAATTTGCCAAAGAATTTATAGGGCGATTAAGAGCAAATAATAATTTGAAAGTTGTCTCGAATAGATATACGGATAAAGAACTTGAGATTATTGCCATGAGTTTGCTTTATAGCGAAATGATTGAAAACTGGGACAGAATTCGCCCTTTTGAGAATTATGCTAGAGGAAGTTTGTATCATAAGTTTACAAGAGAACTCAAGGGCAAAGATGATTTGATTGGCCCAAAAGTATTAGATTTTCAGGACGACAAAATAGATAAAAGTAAGACTCAGATGCCAAATAGCCTGGATATGAATATTGACACTGCTTATACAAGAAAGCTAAGAGCAGAAGAATTAATTTCTGAACTAGAATCGGCTAAAAGAGAACATCAGAGAGGGAAAAGGGTATTATCAAGGCGTCGCATGTATATCGAATTTGGAATTGGGAAAAAGAATTGGAGTGGAGTATACATAGGTCTTGGATTTGATCTTCATCCTGATATTTATTTAAAAGATGACAAAACTGAAGCTCAGAGGTTAGCTGTATTATCCCGCAGAAATACCTTTATTAAATACGGGCTTAGTGGAGAAAATGCCGAAATTGAGACGAAAGAATAAGAATCAGGTCTAATCTGCGTGCATGAAGGAGAATGCACATCCCCAGATACATGCAAGAATGAATGCGATAGCAAGGACAGAAATTGTATTAACTGAATATTTAAGATCAAATAGCCTGACAAAGTAATCACTAAACTTGTTAATAAGTTGCACCGCTTTGGGATAATATTCCTCGCAAATTTTGACAATAAATCCAGCTGATATTGTGCAAACGAGTACTGCTAATCCATGAGATGAAGCATGTTTTTTCATACTGTTCTCCCTTAGGGTTAATCTTTGTATAAGAATCATAAAATGAGGGTTTAATTACTATCATTTCCCGCACAGGTAAATGTTTTCCTGGTGAATAAATAATGTCCAAACTTATGGGCCTCTATTTTTATATGCAGATATATTCCAAAAATTCAGACAATCACTGACAGAAGATGTAAACTGTCTGAAGCTTTAATTTTCTTTTAATTTATATAAATCGTGATTACGAAATTGTCCTTTAAGTGTCGTCGACAATTGTCCGTAATTTTCTCTGTTCAAATTATAATTGGGTAGAAGCGAATAATTCTTGTAAAACAATTCTGATTGTACCTGTCAGTAAATGTCAGAAAACTTATTATCCTAAAAGATATATAAGCAGCAGGTAAAAATTTCTGGGCAAAAAGCCCCGTTGCCCACAAAACAGAAAACGACTAGGGGTAGAAAGAGAGGAGATGAAATGGAATCATTCGAAAAGGATATTATTCGCCAGTCAAGTATGCCGCTTGAGGATGGGGGTGACACGCATTTTCATCCCTGGAGTGATGGGAATGGATTCACTGTGACTACACGCCTTCCCGGTGGTGATGCATTCTACGAAAATTTTGAAATTGATAGTTTTAATCAGTGATTTGAAGCTTAAAAGAATAGGAGTTGCTATGTGTTACAATTGCGGAAATTGCTGGTGTTATGGTTGTGACGATAATGATGATTATGAACTTCCTGGATATGGAAGCATTAATCATAAGAAAGATTATTACAATGACCTTCCTGAGCCTGTAGCTGACCCCATTGATCCGGTTAGAGATATAGGTGGCACCATTTTGGGGCATCGAGATAGGTACCTGAATAGCTTTAAACCGCTTAGTGACCCTATGCCGATGGATATCGGTCCGGGAGGTTTTATAAGAGATCCTTTGGGAAACACGATTGGAGAGATAGGGCCCGGTAATACCCTTCTCCCTCCTCCCAGGATCGGTTTCTAGCAGCTCTTATTTAAGATGGGGGCGATTAATCCCGCCCCCATCTTTTAAAATCTATTGAGTGTTAGAGCAAAAAATGAATGGAAGAATCTTATGAAGAATAATTTATTTAAAGTGAGAACCCTTTGCGAAAGCACAACTAATAGATTAGAAGAACTTCTTGAGGAAATTAAATGTTGCAAGTTGTTGGGGATTGAACCGAAAGGTGTAGATCTCAGTGTACTTCCGGATCTCGTTAAGATCAGAAGGGAATTTGATTTTCTTCATTGGCAGTTGTCAAAGATTGAACCGGAACCCTGGTATATTGAAGATTTAACACTTATTTCTGAGAGCTTAGAATATTGTGAGCATACCCTTATTGAGGAGATAAAAGGCTTACATAATTGTGAATGGAACTGGGAACTGAGCATAGATAAGTGGATAGAGAAACTTTCAATAGTGTTGGTGCAGCTTCCAACTGAAAATATGAGCCCTAATGAATAACGAAGATAAATAGTAATATTGATACGATCCATTCCATCTCCGGAAACGAAATTCCAAATAAAAAGTTAGAAAAATATTTATATGCTCAATGGTATTTTGTCTCCAAGTCAAAGGAGGAATTATGCTGCAGCGAATTAAATATGCATCACGTATAAAGGGCATCACTATATATGGAAATAGAAAAAAAATTATCAGGTGCAGTTTAATACTCGCCAGTTCAATTTTGATATTAGTCATTTTAATTTCCTTATTAGTTTCTTCCTATGTCTGGCCGAAAATGGATTACGCTCATGTTAGGAGCCTCCACCCGGCAATATACGATTCTAGCGGAAAGTACTGCGGCATTATTGCTGGCGCGATAGATCCTCACGCTGATTTCTCAACCAGTAGAAGCTGGGGAATTGATCACAAAACTTTTGAAGCGTCACCAGAAATCCCTGAAGTGTGGGAGTCAGTTCTTAGAATTCTGGAAGACCGTAACCTCGGTAATTTCCCGGGGTTCATGGGCCTTGATCCGGTGGGTTTAATTCGGGCCGTTGTTTCGGGAGGAAAATTTGGAGGATCAACTCTAGGAATGATGATAATTAGGACCTTGCTCATAGATGACAGCTCGTTTGTTTTTCCTGAGTATCGCTACAACAGAAAATTAAAGGAAATACTATATACTCCGGCAATGTATTTAAGATTAGGCGAAGATGGCATTATCCGCTGGGCTTCGCTACATCTCGCCGTGGCCAGGGGAGCGAGGGGATCGGATTTCGGTGCCGTTCTCCACGGCATCAGCCCGGCTTCCCTGGCCGTTTTTAACAAAACACCCAATGAGCTTTCTGCAGCAGAGCAGGCGCTGCTGGCAGCGGCAGTCAAACATCACTTTTTGCTCAAACCCCTTCGTAAAGATTCTTATTCGGTAGACGAAACGCAATTTTTAAAAACACGAAGAAGGGCTGTTTACGGAATTTCCCAGATTGACATGGATGAGACAGAAAAGAATGCCGCTATTAACGAGTTACAAGGCATGTCTGCTCCGACAGTAAGAATTGATCCGGAATGGCTAAGAATTTTACCCTCAGATGAATCAGAAACTTTTAAGGCCTATGCAAATCCCCAGAGGCTTTCAATATATGCGGTCAAAGGTGAAAGCAATTCAGTTATAGCTGAACTTCTGGAAAGGTTCGGATGGTCTTTCAGAGAAGAAATTGCGACGGTAACCATATCTATTGATGCGGTGGCAAACCGGACATTCAAGGAAAAGTTTGAAGAAAGACTTTCACATCTGGAGAAGTGCTATAAGGACAAAATTAATATCCCATTAATCTACGAAGATTCCAAGTATAATACAGCAGAAATAGTTTTCGCGATGGCGGATGAAAACGGGCGGATAATACGATTTTACTCTAATACAGCGGGCGCATACTTTGGAAAAAATTCATTGCGAAATTCCGATGGAAAATATCAGCATAGAATCGGCGGGAGAACACTCGGCTCAATTAGCAAAGCCTATTGTGCGGTAATTCTCGGTGATGAAAACTGTTCTCCTGATGATATGTTTATTAATAAGTGTATCCCCGGTGTAAGGAATCCTGGAGGCATTCCTGGTGTAAAATCTTCTTCAGAGCGTGATGCATATTATCCAGCTGAAATAACTTTCGCAAGGTCACTTAATCTTCCCCTGCTGAACCGAATGATAAGAGCAGACAGGAATAAAATTATTCAGGCAAAGAAGGATTTTGGGATTACCTTGTGGGATGGTACTCCTCTGGCTACTGCATTTGTTCTGGGACATTGCTCTGCTACACCTCAACGAGTACATACATTCATATCAGATTTGCTGGCTTATATAGATGACGGGGGCCTCCCTGATAGAGAAACACATATTGTAGAATCTGTCCGAAAATATAGAAGCTCTGAAAGAATTATTATGTCGGATTCATTCAGGCCAAGAATAAAAAGTTGGCTGGATGACTATCGATCCAGAGATTTCGTTGAAAGTGTACTCAGTTCAGTGGTGCATTTGGGGGGAACCGGTCAGAGAATGTCAGATTTAATACCCGAAAACGATCCAAGGATTGAACTTGCTATCGGAAAGACAGGAACTGGTACAACAGAAGATCATAATGAGATAACTGATCTTTTAATGACAGGTGGAATTGTATTGAGAAATTCCAACTACAAGAGATTGACTTACTTCGTGGCCATAAGGTCACCTATGCCTACGCGCCCTCTTGGAAAAAATATATCCGCTGGTGAATTTCTAGCACCGCTTATCCGCCTGGCAATTAATGACGTACTTTAACCATTTGAAAAGGAGGCATTACAGTGCGTGTAGACATACCCAATCAAGCGAAAAAGAAGAGAAGAGTTTCAATCGATTCACTGCTGGCCATAGCAATAGTCCTCTGCAGTATTGCCAGTTTTAATTCTACCTACTATGGTTTTCGCTCAACCTATGCTTATCATGCTGAAGAAGCTTGGCTTACATGGTTTCTCCCCATATTTATCACCTTCGGAGTTCAAATTCTCCTGATCGCCAGTGTGATTAAATTCAAACGCTCAAAAGGATTAATAAGAAGATTTGCCTGGGTAGTAATGATCGTACTCGCGATGATGATTTCTACCGGGTATGGAATTTCATACTGGGATGAAGCCATAGGGGCTAGAGAACGAATAGAGGTCAAAGCAGATGGCATAGCCTATAACGCAATGGAAACATTGGGAAAAGGGATCAGCACTTTTGACACATTTGTTCGCGCTTCCGAGGACCTTGCCGAGCATTCAGAAAAAATGGCTGAGTTAGAAGATAAAGAGGGATCCTCTTGTGGTTGTAAAGTAAGGGACGGGCAGGGACCACGCTGGAGAAAGAGAATGACAGATTTTCATACCATGCGTTCTCGTATTCCGCATATACAGGCTCTCAGGGATAGTTTGAATTACGTATATAATAATATGATTGCGCGGACTGAGAACTTCGATGTCCATAATGTAGACAACTTTTCTAAATCCTTTAAGGTTGACATTCTCAGAGCAAACAAGTTCATTGGAGACGAACAGATAGCCATTCTTGACGGATGGCTCATTAAGCGGCTCAAGCAGAACGAAGATGGATTTTATGATAAAGGCAAGAAGTACACCTGCCCGGATCCCATTCTCAAAGAGAAAATGCTGGAGTTAAGAAGCTCCATTGAACATCTTTCTCCTCTGCCGAATCCCGGAGATATCAGGATTGACGATTCTAATGCAATCGAATCTATCAAGTACGTTTACAGTGCTTTCAAGAACGCACTTACTTTTATGCCCAAATCGACTGAACAGCTTGAAGCTGAAAGAAGAGAAAAGATAAACTCTCCCGCGGTCGATGAAGATTCCTCTAAGAAAGTTGAACCTGTTGCCATTCTCATTGGATGCACTGTAGATCTTCTTATAATCCTGGTTGGTTTTCTTTATGGGCCAACGGGGGGCTCTTCTCCTGATCCGAACACTCCCCTTCTCGGCAATGCTGCTGGAACACTCAAAAAGATGCTGGTTCGCCCTGAATATAAGAGGCTTTTGTTAAGTTACATCAGTATGGATAGGGACACTGAGGATCTCGGAAGGTTCCTTCGCAAAAATATGACTCTGCTCCCGGATGGAAGGTATATTATCAATTTTGATTCCGAGGATCTTGAGAGTGTTGAAAGGGA
The DNA here is from genome assembly GCA_034520215.1 of Candidatus Krumholzibacteriota bacterium. Taxonomy (NCBI): domain Bacteria; phylum Candidatus Krumholzibacteriota; species Candidatus Krumholzibacteriota bacterium. Next base: position 398,088 of record JAXHNR010000002.1, read on the forward strand.
TACGATTATTGAAATGCTCGATCTCTGGACAATAGACAAACTGGTGAAAGAGATCGACCCCAAAAAGGAACCCTATTTCAAAAAGGAAGCGAAGAACTCAACAAACTACCTGTATCCGGAATTCCTGTGGAAACTTTCCAAGAATACCAGCCCTGCGGCTCTAAGAATCGCGATGAGAATTCTCCAGAGGAGAATAGAAATGGGCATGCCCTCAATAGCGGATTACAGGCAGGCAAAAAAGGAAATTGAGGATGATCCTGAGTCCGGAGAATCTGGCGCCGAAGAAACCGCAAGCTAAAACAGAAAACATGAATTTTGGAGGATGTCATGAAAAGAAAAAAGAGAAAAGCAAATAATAAGTCATTTTTAAGAAAATATGGTTTGTTACTGGCTGGAATTTTCATACTCCTTCTATATGGATTTGAATACATCAGGACGCCATGGACTGAAACTGTAATGGAAATTGGCAGGTATCCTTTGCATTCTTTGAGGTTTTTGGTGGGTAAGGGAGGACTTCTCGTTGCATGGGCAATGATATTGGCTTACCTGACAAAGAACGTTTCCGGGAGTTTAGTGCCGGGCAGGGGAAAGCGAGCAGGTATAATGACTTCTCTTATCATATCAATCTTTTTTATGCAGATCATCGGCAGGATTAGAGATGCAGGCAAACCATGGGGAGGCCTTATAGGAGAAGCAGTTCTTAAAAGCAGTATGGGTGAGTATGGAATAATCGGAGGACTGCTTTTTATCTCTTTACTGGTAATCGCGATAATTCAGTTCGGATTCAGATTGTCAATTATTAACCACAAGAATATAAAAAATCTTTTTATTTCAGCAGGAAATATGATCTCAAAGGGGGCAAGGAATATTATGAATTTCTTAAAGAATCACCATTCTGAAATCATCAGATTGGCGCACAGAATGTATTATGCAACCCTTGATTTTCTCCTTGAGGATGAAAAAGAAGAATCATTATCAGGAGCAAGTTTATATCCTCAGGCAACCAAACCTATCAATGGAATAACTTATAACATGGCTTCTAATTCTTCTTCACTCGATCATAGTGAAAATGAAAAAGATACTGAAAGCCAAGTAATAAGTTCAAATAAAACTGAGAGCCGATATCCAGATATGCACAGAAACCTACCGGATATACTTTTAAAGAATCCTCTCCCTCTTGAAATACTACCTGATGTACCGAACGAGATACATAAAGCTCGAGAGAAACTCCATGATGAAATGGATTTCATAGAAGAGACTATAATTCGCATGGCTTATCAGATGGAAGGGGTCCGTCTCGGCATTATGGACAATAACAAAATAATAGGTATGACATCGATGACTATTAAGTTTACAAGAAATGGCAGGGAAGGACCTGTGATAACAAATCTTTCCCGGATTGTAAATGACCTTCAGATTAAAATAGGAAGGAACCCGATATCGATATATTTCAAGGATAACGTGGTCTTTGAAATACCTTTGAAGCCTGAGGAATGCAAGACAGTTTATTTAAAAGAACTTCTCTATGACTTAAAAGACCTCTCAGATGATTCAATAAAAGCGGCCATCGGAAAAGACAGCTACGGAAAACCGACACTGTTGGATTTCGGTAAAGATCCTCATTACCTCATAGGCGGCAGTACTGGAAGTGGGAAAACGATATGCCTGAAATCTATCGCACTCGGCCTTGCATGTCGTTATTCTCCTGAAAATCTTTGGCTGGTTTGTTCAGATCACAAGGGAGATCTTCGCCGACTTGAAGCACTCCCTCATATGAAAATACCTATAGCAAAAGATGATAATGAATTCATCGATTTCATAAATTATCTTGAAGATATGACGGAATTCCGTAAAAAGATTATAGGTACAGAGGAGTTTGACAGATTACCTAAAGTGGTTGCGATAATAGACGAAGTTCACGGATTTGAGGATAGAGACAGACTTGCCGGACTTCTTGCTGTGTGCAGGAGCCTCAAAATATCAATTATTCTTGCAACCCAGCACCCTAAATCAACAGTTTTACCCACCAAGCTGACTGCAAATTGCCCTGGCAGAATTGCCTTTAAGACAGCCACTAAATCTGCAAGCAGGATTATTATAGAAGAATCAGATGCTTACAAATTGCTAGGGCAGGGTGATGGGCTTGTTAAACATTCAAGGGGAAGAGAACGGTTTAAAGGGGCTTTTGTGAGTGACATGGATTTGGAGGCAGTTGATGAGTATGTATCCGTTATCAACGAGATGGAAGTATATGATGCTTAATTAGAGTTTTCAACTTGGGGAAAGGAGGTGAATAATGTCAAATAGTAATGGTTACTTTAGGAATGGAGACAAGATCAGTAAAGTGACTGAGGATGGACTCCGCATTAATTTTTATCCTTCGGGCATACCCCTAGTACAGATGCCTGGTCAGTCTCACAAGTCTTACAAGAAAGGCTTCGGCAAAGCTTTTTCGAACCAGTCTCCACAAGAAATGTCAAACTACGTTTCTGCTCTTTTTAAGAAATAAAGACTTTTGATTGATATTTCTTGAAAAAGGCTTCAGCTGAGCTGTGGTTAGAAACATACCAGCTAATCACAGCTCAGTCACACAACTCTTTACGCTAATAAAGTCCTCCATAGGCTCCAATTGTATAATAAAAGGTACCAACAAAACAAGGGTGTCTAGCGTCAACTATTTTTTCTCTTTAACGACAATTAAATTTCCCTTTTCTTTCCGGTAGAGTTTCTGGATTTTCTTGTGGCCGATTTCGTTTTTTTATTTCTCCTTCCTTTGTTTGATTCTTCTAATCTGTAACTGGCTAGATTGAGTTCAAGTATAACGCTATGATGAACCATTCGATCTATGGCTGCGGCAGTTACCATTGGATCTTTGAAGATTTTCTCCCAAGTTTGGCAAACCAAATATCTGCAACATCGGAAACAGATGCTTTTGATTCCGAATGGAATGTTGGGTCGACTTTCTTCTATAAAATTATTGCTGTCTATAGGCATGGAAATAAGAGTGAATCTGCTTTGCTCATTCCTGATCAGATAGTTGTGTAGATTCCGGATCAAACCTGCCACTTTGGTATGGTTAAACAGCAGGGAATAGAAAGTACCTCAGGGGTGGCAGGTTAAAACCGGAATGAGTGGCAACTTTCACCGGAATACACATTATTTTGGCGAAATCAGAAAATTAATGATCGAAGCATCGAGTGATATATATTCAACTAATTATACTATATCTGATTCTGCTTAAATTTTCATCGCTTCTGGGTTTTCGGAAAATATATAAATGCTCATGCGCTATAAGAAGAATATTGAATTCCTCTGACATCTTCTGCCAGTACGGGTTGGATTTGCAGTTGTGCTGGATTTTTATAACATCTTCTCTGAGAGCAAAACCCTGCTTAAGAAATCTTTTTAAAACATATGAAGACAAAGGAATATAATGCCGATTTCTTCTAGTATCCCCGATCAAAACTGCACAAAAGCAGTCTTCTTTTAATACCCTGAAAAATTCCGCAATACCTTTTTCTAATTCATAACAGAATTTCTTGACTCCACCGATATTCGATAAGTCACCTTTGATTTTTCCATTTGAATAATTGATTATATTAAGGTAAGGAGGATGTGTGAGTATTAAATCAACGCTTTCATTTTTAATGCCATTTAAGGTTCTTACATCGCCAATTTTAACCTCAGGTTCATACTTATAATCACCTTTAAATGTTATATTTCTCTGTGCTCGTTTTACGGCTTCCGGGTTAATATCAAGCCCTATTGCCCTTCTGTTTAATAATTTTGCTTCAATTAAAGTTGTACCCCCACCAACCATGGGATCTAAAATCAGATCTCCTTCTTTTGAGTATCTCAGAATTACATTCGTCGCTATCTGAGGTGCGAAATTACCCCTGTAATCCGAATTATGTGTAACCCAACTTCCTCTTTGAGGAAAAGACCACACGGTTGTGGTCTCCGTCACCTCATCATACCCTTTTACTTTCCTCAATCTTTTCCTCAATCCACCTGCACCAGGATAATATGGTTGATGCTCTTCTTCTTAAAGTACTTTCTGTACCACCATTTAAAACTGAATTCTTTCTCATTATCTCTGTAATGGCTTCTATCGATTCATCGCCTGACTTCAAGGCATTAAAGGAATCATAAAAAACTTTATGCTTGAATATTTGTCTTATCAGACCCTCATGTCTCTTGCTTCTGGGAAGTTTCACGAGTTCTTCCCCTAATTCAGTCAGACATACAATCCCTTTCTCTTTTGTAACAAGTTCTAAATATTTTGCGGCGTTGTAATAGTAATCCGCCTGCCTTGGATCAAAAGAGAAATAATCTGCGAAATCTTCTTTACTGTTAACGTCCGATTTAACCAGCTCCATTATATTTATAACCTTTTCAAAGTCATCTGCCTGCGGAAATGGAATACTCGCAGGATCAATTGGTAAAAAGTCCTTGATATCAAGAATTTCATCGGGAATTGGCTGTATTTCTTCCTGAAATAAAAAATTAGCTCTACTTAAAAGGACTATCGAATTGAAATTATCGTATTCAACAAATTCGAACTTCCAAAAACTAAAAACACCGTCAGAATATGAAAAAAATACCGGAATCACATTTTTATTGATTCTAGACATCCAATGTCTATAAGGATAGTACAACTGTCTGATATTAAAATCATTCACTTTGCCTATTTTAGCTTCAACAATATAAAACTGGTCGCCCTCAAATCCTGCATCAAGTTCGGCTCCAGTTTTTGAAACTGTAATTTCTCTATCTCTATCAAATGTTTTAACCTTAAATTTAAAATCATCAGTGCCGAATTTTCCTCTGGCTGTGAACTTTATTTCATCGTCCAGAAATTCGGATAACATTTTCGAAATATCAGAGATAACTATGGCATTGTCCTCAGAAGTGATACTTTTTAAATCAATTGTTTCATAATCATCAATAATTGAGCTGTCAATCATTCTATTTTTATCTGAATATTTAACCTCACAATAAGAATTGAACTTTAAAAGCACATAGTCTTTCCTTGCAACGGGTAGAATTGAAATATCATTCTCCTTAAATATTTCCGGTCTGTTCTCGGAATGATCAAATTTGGCCATTAATCGGGGTTCCCTATTTGAAATATCCTTTATTTCAGTTGAAGAAATTTTATATATCCCTTGTTCTTCTATCTTTTCAATAAGATTTAGATGCTTGTCTATTTCTTTCCAAGCCTTCTGATTTTTAGTTTCACGCATCGTAATTCCTTATAATCAGTTCCTTAACTTCGCCTCTTTTTTCAGCATTACAATTGATAACCCTTTTGGCAGTCACTCTTTCAATATTAAATCCCGAATAAAGATCATCGAAGTAATCGTCATCCACATTGTAATTTTTGGGATCCGAATTACTGAGAAGCAAATAAGCGCCTTTCTTGTTCATTTTCTTGAAATATTCAGCCAATCTTATTTGATCTTCATTGTTAAAATCATCTTTAAAATAGCCGGTAAAATTAGACGTACTACTTATAGGTCTATAGGGAGGGTCAAAGTATACCATGCTGTTTTTAGTTATATGCCTTTTGGCCCTCTCGAAGTCTCCGCAAACTATTTTAGTATTTTTAAGTACTTTACTAACCTCTAGGATATTGACTTCATCGCAGATTGTAGGATTCTTATACCTTCCGGAAGGTACATTAAATTTTCCTTTGCTATTCTGCCTGAAAAGACCATTATAGCAGGTTTTATTTAAAAATATTAGATATGCTGCTCTTTCAACCCAATTATCAGTATAATCAGTGAAATTAAATTTAAGCATTTGCTTATTGTACTTTTCCCTGATTTGGTAATACATTTTTTTTCTATTAACAACTTCTCTCCTAACATACCTGTTCTCAATTATTTTTAGTTCATTAATGAGCTCTGAAGGGTTATTTTTGATAACTTTAAATCCTACAATTAATTCCCTATTGATATCGAATAAAAAAGACTTTTCTATTTTAAAGTTATTCATCAGATAAAAAAATAAAGCTCCACCACCAACAAATGGTTCAACATATCTTTTAATCTTGCCGGTATCTTTGATATTTTGAGGAAATCTTGATATTAATTCATTAATTAAAAGATTTTTCCCTCCAACCCATTTGAGAAAAGGTCTCGCAGCTCTTTTTGGTTGATTTTTAGTAATCAGACCTGTTGTCATAAAAAGATTATCCTATCAGTTTATATAAGATATTCGTAACTTTTAGCTATGCTTACACTATTCTTCTTTACCTGCCTAAGAAGATAGTGTTTTCGCCTCTTCAACCTAAGGTAATATTAGGCCAATTTTTAAACTTTGAAAAGTGTTAATTAGTACATTTACCTTTTCCTCCACGGTTATTAGACCGTATTTTTATTCCTGCAGATGATTTAGCTAATTAGAGCCAACCAAATAATTACTAAATGCTTTTCTTTCAGGGCAAGAGCGTCTGTCTAGCGTCAACTATTGTTTCTCTTCTTTCTGATCCAGCAGTTCCCCTATGTCTTTGAAAAACTCAGAGGAGATATATTCATAGAAAGGATGGATTAGAACGAAGAGATTCCCATCGAGTTTATAATGGAGATGATCTTTCTGCTGTTCTGATTGTGATAGTATCTTTTTTGTTGAGAAATGAAGTAAAACGGAAAAGCCGTATTGTCACTCCCTCACCTGCCCCCGTCCAGCCTGATATTTTCTCTTTTATCGAAAACATTTCCGTATTCTAATGAAAAACCCGCGTAGAGGGGCTGCATGAGGAGATCCGGGTCATCCTACCGACAAGTAAGAAAAGGCGACTCAGACGGTTCTGGATCAGGCTGAAGTTCTGTGCGAAGAATGGATTGCTTAAAAAATGATTATTATCGGATAAGCATTCTTGAATATATTCATCCAATCTTTTTCAAGATAAAAAATTTCTGAGAACAACCAGGTGGTCACTTTGTCTCTTCCTATTCCCGAAAAAGAGGGCAGTTTCACTCTTGACATTATAACTGATTATATGGTATAAGGTTGTCCATCCGGGGAGAAGATATGGGTTTTATTTATTCAGATATAATCGAAAGTATCAGTTCGGAGGCTGCCTTTTCCAGCTCTGTTGTGCGTGAAGAGAGACTTAAGGGAAAATACAGTAATAACAAGGGGAAAGAACCGGGTAGAGGAAAACTGTTGGGACGAGCTAGAGCGGCGCTTCGATCGAGGCATTACAGTGTAAGAACAGAAAAAACATATATATCATGGATTAAGAGGTTCATCCATTTTAATAACCTTAGACATCCCGCTGATATGGGAGATAGGGAAATAAACGAATTTCTCACCCACCTTGCAGTTAAAAGAAGTGTAAGTTCTTCAACTCAAAATCAGGCTTTAAGCGCGCTTTTGTTTCTATACAAATATGTGCTCAAGATTGAGCTCGGCGATCTTGGTGATATAATCCGTGCCCGTAAAACGAAACGTGTTCCTGTTGTCTTAACGCGAGAGGAAGTCAGAAAGCTTCATAAAAAAGATCTGGCCGATGGATGGGGAAGAGTTAAAATGCCTTATGCTCTCGATAGAAAATATCCAAACGCCGCCGTTGAATGGAAATGGCAATGGGTATTTCCACAGGCGAACCGCTGGATAAACACAGCGAAAAACAAACAGGGCCGCCACCATCTGGATCCGTCTATTATGCAGAAGACATTTAGGAGCGCTGTAGTAAAAGCAGATATTAAAAAGCAAGCAACCTGCCATACCCTGCGACATTCTTTTGCGACGCATTTACTTAAAGGCGGTTATGATATTAGAACAATACAGGAGCTTCTCGGCCATAAGGGTATAAAAACGACAATGATATATACGCATGTTTTAATAGAGGGCCAAATGGTGTAAAGAGTCCAGCAGATGAATTGTAAATATTGAAGGGATTTTATACGGAAACCGTATAAGAACTTATTTGTTTTATTAAAGTTGAATAAGCACCTTACTTAAAAGGAGATATCGCAAAGATATTTAAGGAACATAGGTTGACGAAATAATCAAATATAGGTTTATACGTAAACTGTATATACAATGTTCGCAGCACAAAGGAGGATAGAATGAAGAGGTCAATTCCTGTTCTTGCAGTGGCATTGTTGTGTGTTTGCCTTCCCGCATTCTCCTATGCGGCTGATCGCAATCCCTTTCTTGCCGAAGTGTCAGCCTTCAGTGTTGTCGTGGAGAACCTCTCGCCCTACCTGAAGGGAATTGGCATGACAGAGGCTGATATTCAGGACCGAGTGGAATTCCTGTGCAGAAGGAACTCTTTTCCCCTCAACTCAAAAGCGTGGCCGTGGCTCTACGTCCGCGTAACCGCCCTCCCTGTCACCGTAGGAGAACGGATCGTGGGCTATGCATACACAGTTGAACTCGCTTTCAAACAACTGGCCAAGACCAAGTCCAACGAAATGTATACCGTAGCATCATGGTCTGCTCGCACTTCCCTTGTAGTCGGACCACGAGAAGCCCTTCAACGGATGATCAAGGACACACTTCAGGACAAAGTCGAGGAGTTTGCCAACGTGTGGATGGCTTCGCACAATCAATGAACCGGACTGCGAACAATCTCCTGCAGGCGACGTCCTAAAGGCCGCGCCTGAGGAGTGACGTTAGGCGGCAACGAAAGAGGGCTATGGATTCATTATTCAAACCTGGAAATAACTATGAGTACATTATGTCTGTGTGGAAAGATCGGGATTCGGCCACGGATACTGAACTATTGGAGTGCATAAGATCAGAATGCGACCCTTGTAAGATTGCAGAGGCTGGCATTGAAAATGGTGGAAATCAGGTTGGCGTGCTTGGATTGATTATCGAGGAGATAGGCAGAAGAAAAATACGTGATGCTGCACCCATCATTGTCGAATATGTTGCTTGGCCGTACTACAATGACTTTTGGGTGCATCTTGTGCCACGTTGCTTTGAAGCTTTATGCAAGATAGGCGATGACTCAATTGTTGGTCGCTTCTTAGAGTTGACTTCTGGCGATATCGCAGCAAAATCGATAATCGCCAATCTCCATGCAGTCTCATCTCAGATATACTCAAATGGGCTAGCAGAGCCGTTGGAATCCGAACCGAAAAAAGATCCCCGCGCACGAATGATCATGATAGCAATAGAAGAAAACCTCATAAAGGTCCGACAAATTATGAAATGGGCGGATTCTACAATTGGCAATACGAATCAACCTCCACCAGCATGGCTGTGCGATTTATCACTACAAGGACATTTCAGTATCCGGAATGCGCCCGAGGACGATGATATCGTTCCTTCTTTCGATGAACGGTGTATCTGTATAGTTGCCTTCAACAAGGCGGGTGTAATTTCTTTCTCGGACACTGTTGAAAAAATTTTTCGTGAAGAACTTGATGGATTCATAGTCGGAAAGAAGGCTTTGAGATATTTGTTGCAAACCCAAGCTTTTCGATCGCAAAAAAATGTTATGAGTATTAAAAAGCAAATTGAAAAGTGCTTCGATGAAATTGTTGAACGAAGGCCTTTGTTAATGGATATGATGAAAGATTTGACAGCCTAACAAGGCTAATTCAGCCGACGCAAAAAGCCGCGCGGCTGATTAGCAGCGATGGCGCGGACGCTTCGCGAGACAAGGAATTAATGAATGAGGAATATCTAAATAAGTATTAAGAGGGTGGAGGCGCTGTGGTGCCGCGCCAACGGGCTGCGGATTTCCATCCGCATTCTGTCCGTCGCTAAAGCGCCGGCTATCATGCGCCTGCAGCGGGCGGTAGGGCCTGCGAGCAAGCTCGCGGCCTCTCCCGCCGCTGATCCGCAGCCCGTTATACGTTTAATTCTTCAAGGAGGGGTAAAGATGGCAAATGATGATTCGACTGTCGGGAATAAACTAGCTGGTATGTTCTTTGAGAACTGGAATGAAAAATCAGCTATTTCGAAATTGAAAACTCAGCATTCCATTAAATCGCCAGAGCACAGTGTTTTCATGAGCTTGTTCTGGTTATTTTACCTGGCTTATACACGTGCTGCAATGTCATCACCTGATAAGATATCTTCTCAACAATTCCAGAATATTGCAGATCACCTAACAACAAATGTTATAACCAAATTCAAGGATATCTTCGATTCGAGTGAGGATTCAGCAGACTTGCTAGCACTTTACGGTGGAATTGCCGAAGGATTGTTCGGATGCTACAACACAAATTTAAACAGTTCTCCTTCGGTGCACTGGCATATCGGCAAGGAAATGTGTGTCATACTTAATGGTCCTGGTGCTGAACAGGATCCATCGCTAATCACCTATTTCGCAGATATGCTTCACAATGACTCAGTGAGAATTAAGGAATATTTTAATAATATGTAGTCTGGATATTACTACAACGTATAACTTTGCTTGCAGCTGGCGGTCTTGGCTGTCACTGCGGCTGCGCAGCACCCGCCGCGCCAGCCGGCGTCAGCAGCTGAAGCGAGCGTTAGACGTATTAGGGAAAAACTATGAAAGGGCAAGTATTCACGATCGGGAAGTTAAACTATATAAATGGAGTTGTCTACTTTGTAGCCCAGAGATACAAGACGGACTTATCTACTCTCGCACGATATTATTCAGAAACAACAAAAAGCGGCAACGTCATGCACCCAAAAACTAGGGCACGAACATTAATGAGATTTGCTGAAGGCCTGGGGCTTCTTAATCGTGATGGAAAAGAAACAGTTAAAATTAGCGAACTAGGTCGAAAATACTTCGAAGCTAGACTTGATTACAAATGGGTTCTTTCAGACCAACAAAAAAAGTTACTGCGTGAACACATAATTGCTGATCCAACTCGTACACCAACGATCTACACCATAGCATCACTTCTTTCACTTGTTAGAAAAGGACACTCTGGAAAACAGTTATCCCATTTATACGCAGAAGAAATTGAAAAGCAAGATGCTTGGAAATCCGATGTGACATATCAAGGTTTTACGAATTTTGGACTAAATTATTTAAATGAACTTGGATTTATCCAGGATATAAATACTTTCAAGGTATCTGGTGAGCACCGTGGTTCCGAGGTTGAAGGCAGCAAATGGTCAGATGAGGAATTGAGAGCTTCCATAGATTCCTACCTTGAAATGCTTTCATTACATCGACGTGGCAAACCATATATAAAGAAGGATTACTATCGTGCGCTAGCAAAAAAGTTTGGACGTACTGAAAAATCTTTCGAATTCCGTGCACAAAATATTTCTCACGTATTAGCTTTAATTGGTAGAGAATGGCTTCCTGGTTTAGTACCGGCCACGAATGTGGAAGCAAAAGTCATTGAACGAATCGAAAAACTCCTTGCCGAAGTTGAAAAGTCTAGGCCTTCTGGCACAGCCGCATTCGAGGCGAAAGTTCGTGGGGCTCGTAAAAGGAAGATGTCCAAAAAACCCACAGGGAACAAAAATCCTTCTTCGAATATTGCGGAGACCTCACAATATGAACGTGATCCTTTAGTTAAAGCATGGATTCTTGAAAAGGCTAATGGTATTTGTGAGAATTGTGAGAAGAAAGCCCCCTTTGTAACTCACGATGGACAGTTATTTCTTGAAGTTCATCATATATGGTTTCTTGCTGATGGAGGACCTGATTGTGTTGAGAATGCTGTTGCAGTTTGCCCTAATTGCCATCGTGCGCTTCATTATTCGGAAGATAGAGATGTTTTAAAGGAGAATTTATATAAGAATATTGGACGTTTGATAAAAGGTTAGAACGTCTAACTCCCGCTTGCACCAGACAGACTTGCCTGTCATGCCAGCTGCAGTGCACCTGGTCTGCCAGCCCCGCCTGCGGCTGAAGCTAGACGTTAGGTAGTAAATAATTAAATCGTTTTAATAATTTTATGGGAGGATGTTATGGTTGTCTAGCGTCAACTATTTTTTCTCTTTAACGACAATTAAATTTCCCTTTTCTTTCCGGTAGAGTTTCTGGATTTTCTTGTGGCCGATTTTGTTTTTTTATTTCTCCTTCCTTTGTTTGATTCTTCTAATCTGTAACTGTCTAGATTGAGTTCAAGTATAACGCTATGATGAACCGTTGAGTTGTAGTTGATAATTTTCTCAAATTATACTACCAATCAAATCTCTCCTCCCTCTTTCATACTATAAAAACAATCATTGCCAAGAATCACATGGTCTATAACGTCAATTCCAATAATATCTCCTGCTTCTTTTAATATGGATGTTAGAGGTATATCTTCTAAGGTGTTATCTTGTAGTATATATACTACAAGATAATGGTAGATTTATTAATGAAATGAAGTAAAACCGATAAGCCTATTGTCAATCCCTCACCTCCCCCCGATACCCACCCTCCAGTGATTAAAGGACTGCCCCAGAAACAGGTAATAGTTGCTTCGGCCGCCTTCGGCTACCCCGTAAGCGGCGTAGACAGAACCTATGATCGTATTAATTCCCAGGAAAGCGGACCCTGAGGCAATCCCCCTGTCGAACTTGATATCATCTCTTTTATCGAAAACATTTCCGTATTCTAATGAAAAACCCGCGTACAGGGGCTGCATGAGAACGTTTCCGAGCCTTCGATAGAAGGTCGCCGAGACGAGCCCCGCCTGCTGTCCTCTGAGCTCATTTCGTTCCAGTCCGGAAAGCCTTGTGAATCCTCCGAGTTGAAACAGGTTCTGAACAGAAGTGCTGTCGCCGCTGGTCGTAGCGAACAGTCCGCTTAAAAGAGCAGTATTTTTCCCTATTGTATAGGCAAGAGAGCCTTCTGCCGTATATTGCTCATAGTTTCTGTCAGAACCTATATCCTTTCTTCCCGCGGCGGCTCTCAGTCTCAGGGCGCTTCCCGAATTGGGAAACATCAGGTTATCCAGTTCGTCAATGAAGATCTGAGCGAATGCCTCGCCCCTTTCGAAATACCGGTTGGGAAGGGCGGGATTCCCCACCTGTATGTTGAACTCACCCGTTTCTCTTAGCAGGCCGGCTCGTATCTCTCCCCAGGTGCCCAGCTCGCGGCCGGCGGCGAGTTCGCCTCCGTATCGCCTGATGTTGTATTCGCTAAGTTTGTTCCCTTCGGAATCGAAGACGCTCCATGCTTTCTCTCCGGCAATTGCTCTTAGATGAATAAAGTATTTCAGCCTGTGCTCGAGCGGCTGGTAGAGCTCAGTGAATACTCCCGGTTCCTGTCCTATCTGAAAACCGGTCCGCCATTCCCCGTTGAGGCTGTTGACGGCGGTTCTGGTATATGCCGCAGCCATGTTGAAGTTCGGCCCCTCGAAATCCTCGAACACCGCTATTCCGAAATTAAGGTAGTTCGGCCCCCAGGATGCCTCTCTGGCTGTGATGGTAAGTACGGTTTCTTCATCCTCTTTTGTTATGTCATAGTAGACAGATTCAAAAAGCTCCAGGCCGTAGATCCGGTTCAGATTGTTCTCCAGCATGTCCAGATCGAGGCATTCTCCTCCCTTCTGTCTGACCCGTTCTTTTATCACCAGATCGGAGAGGCGCGAGTGATTTACGATCCTGATCCTGTCTATAACGGGAGGCCTGGTATCTCTCTTTCTGTTCGACAGATACTCTCTGTAATCTTTTTTGCTTACCGAGAGCTTCTTTAAATATTCTAACGCTTCGGCGGCGGCATCTCTTCCTTTGGGGATCGCCTCTGCCGCCCTGTCGAACGAGGCGGTGGAAATTTCTCCAAGGTCTGGCCTTATAAATATATCCCGATCTGTAAGTGACGCGATCTGTTCTTCGGTGTTCCTCCTTGTCATGATAGTAGTAAGTTGGTTGGTAATGGAGAATACCGATCGAAGCTCCCGGCGTTCTTTAAGCGGAGAGCTTATATCAACGGCGATTACTATATCGGCTCCCATCTCACGGACAACATCTATGGGGAGGTTGCTGCTGATTCCTCCGTCAACCATGAGGTCGCCCTTAACCACTCTGGGCGAGAAAACCACAGGGATCGACATGCTCGCCCGCATCGCAAGGGCAAGGTCTCCCTCTCCTATCACCACCGCGCGGCCGGTTTCAAGATCGGCGGCTACCGCTCGGAAGGGTACTGACAGATCATCGAAATCACGCACAGTTACCACCGGAATCGTATAGCGCTTGAGAAGAAGATCGATGTCCTGCCCGTCAATAAGCCCTGAGGGAAGTTCTAACCCATCGCTGGATATACCCGGCCGGTTCTTTATCAGATAGAGGTCATCGTCTCTCTTTCTGCGGAAGGATCTATCCTCCCTGAGTATCCTGTCTGTAAACGCCTCTTCCCAGTCAACCCTGGATATCACCGTTTCAAGCTCACCTGCGGACATGCCGGAGGCGTACAGCCCCCCGACGATAGAGCCCATGCTTGTTCCCGCGATAAAGTCAACCGGGATCTGATGTTCCTCTAGCACCTGCAGAACGCCTATGTGAGCGGCTCCTCTGGCTCCCCCGCCGCTAAGAGCCAGGCCTATCCTGGGCCGGGCTGAAGTCTCAGCTGTGTCTGCCGACCCGGAGGCAGCCGCAATGATAAATATCAGAGCTGATATTATATAACACGTGTATTTGATCTTTAATATACGCGGATAGGTCATAATTTTATTTAATCATAAACAATAGAATCACGCGACATCTTTTCTGTAAATTTTGTTAGCTGGCCAAGCGTCTGTCTGCCTCCTGCCGCTTACGGCGCGTTATAAGGTATTCCCGGTCTCTTTTGCTGTTACATGCCCGATATGGTCTCCGCCGCCGCATATTAAGAAATTGAATAATAAGAGTCACGAATGGGAGAACGATCCTCTTCCCGTTCACCGCTTCGAGAGGAAGGCCGGGGGAGGAAGACAGAATTGAGACCAATGTAAATACAAACAATTAATTTACATATTACAACACTAGAGACGAGACCGGCAGGCAGGAGTATCTCTTGATGAAAATGCTGGAAGAATGCCTCGAAGAGGATATATACTGTGTGGGAACTCTGAATTTAAAGGGGGCAGATATGATATTTAAGAGATTGCTTTCGGCGGCAGCTGTGGTTCTTCTTCTGGCCGGGGGATGCTCGGAAGAGAAGAATTCCCGGCCAGCTGACCTGGCGGTTAAGAACGCGAAGGTTGTGACTATAGACAGTGATAATCCCCGTGCTGAAGCGGTAGCTGTGGCGGGAGAGAAGATCATAGCGGTCGGCTCCAACTCGGAGATAGAAGAATATATAGAGGAGGGAAAGACCGAGGTGATAGATGCCGCCGGACGCCTCCTGGTGCCCGGCTTTAACGACGCGCATATTCATTTCGGCTCGATAGACCCGGATTACATAGACCTGAGGTATATTACAGAACCGGCTGTTATCACAGAGAGGGTCAAAGAGAAGGTATCCGAGGCGGAGCCGGGAGAACTGATAAGGGGCGGAAGGTGGGAGCACGAGCTGTTCCCCGATAAAAAATGGCCAACGAAGGAGCTGATAGATCCGGTCTCTGCGGATAACCCGGTTGTACTGGGCAGGGTGGACGGGCATTCCGTGCTGGTTAACAGCTATGTGCTGAAGATGTCCGGGATTGACAGGGACACCCCGGACCCGCCCGGTGGAGAGATTCAGAGAGACCCTCAGACAGGGGAGCCTACCGGGATACTGAAAGAATCCGCGGAGAACCTGATTGAGTATTCGGAGAGTAAGGAGAAACAGGACGGCCGGAAAGAGAAGGTCAGGAGATGGCGAGCCGCGTTTGATATGGCGGCGAGAAAAGGCGTTACCAGCATTCAGCTTCCCGAAGACGCCGATTTTGCCATATACTGTCAGTTCATGGACAGGGGGGAGCTGACCCTGCGTGTGGATGTATCCAAACGGCTGACAGCTGACCTGGATAAATTAATCGAGTATCAGAAGCTCAGGGAGGAGTATCCCCGCGGCGGCAACTGGATACGTTTCGGCATATTAAAGGACTTCATGGACGGAACCCTCGGTTCCGCCACCGCCATGATGTTCGAACCTTTCGCGGGACAGCCGGAGAATACCGGGCTGCCCCAGATGAAATACGGTGAGCTGGAGCGGCGGGTGGTAAGAGCGGACAGTATGGAGTTTCAGATAGGGATCCACGCCATCGGAACCAGGGGGAACCACTGGGTACTAAACGCCTATCAGAAGGCTCAGGAAGTAAACGGGAAGAGGGACAGCCGGCACCGGGTAGAGCATGCCCAGATACTTATAGAGGATGATATCCCCAGGTTTGCCCGGTTGGGGGTTATCGCCTCCATGCAGCCGACCCACTGCATCACCGACAAGCGTTTCTGCGAGAAGAGAATCGGAAGGGACAGGAGTCGCTGCGCCTACGCCTGGAAGAGCCTGCTGGAGGCGGGAGCGGATCTGGCCTTCGGGACCGATTACCCGGTGGAGCCGATAGATCCGCTGCAGGGCCTGTACGCGGCTGTCACCAGAAAATCCCGTGCGGGCGAAGAGGCAAAAGGATGGTTCCCGGAGCAGAAGCTCACCATGGAGAAGGCTATCGAGCTGTATACGCTCGGCTCCTCTTACGCCCAGTTCATGGAGGACAGGAAGGGGATGATCAGGAAGGGTTACCTGGCCGACATGGTAATATTCGACAGCGACCTTATGAGCATACCCTCGGAGGATATCATGAAGGCCAGGGTGGATTATACCGTTGTCGGAGGGGACGTTGTGTACAGAAGGGGTGCCGAGAAGTAACAGCGCGCCGAGGCGGCGCGGAGAGGAGAGAGGTAAAGTGATAAAAGTTAAAGGGTTAATTATGTTGAAGCTGATCTGCCTGCTGCTTGTGTCCGCAACGGCCGGACAGTCCTTCGCCGACGGACCGCGGGAGATAAAGCTTCCTGAGCCGGCAAAAGACGGTTCCCTCTCGCTGGAGAAGGCCCTCAAGCAGAGGCGCTCTGTGCGAAGCTATCTTTCAGAGCCGATCTCGCTGGAAGAGCTATCGCAGCTTCTCTGGGCGGCTCAGGGGATAACCAAAAGGATGGACAAGCCGGCTCACTGGCCGGAAGAGAGAGAATGGTTCGGCGGGCTCAGGACCGCCCCCTCGGCGGGAGCGCTCTATCCCCTGGAGATTTATGTGGCCTCCGGCAGGGTGAGCGGCCTGGATGCAGGGTTGTATAAGTATATTCCAGAGAAGCATTCCCTGGTACCGCAAAGCGGAGAGGATCTGCGGGATCACCTCGCCGAAGCCGCACTGGGCCAGAGTTATGTCAGAGAATGCGCGGCTGATATAATCATCACCGCGGTATATCAGAGGGTCGAGGGCAAGTATGGGAAAAGGGCCGATCTTTATGTGCCGATGGAGGCGGGTTCGGCTGTTCAGAATATCTATCTCCAGTGCGAGCCGCTGGGGCTGGGCACCGTGGTTATCGGGGCCTTCAGCGAGGATAGGGTGAAGGACGCCCTGGAGCTTCCCGGCAGCGAGCGGCCAATGGCGATCATGCCGGTGGGAAGGAAAAAGAAGTAACGGCCGCCCGGAACATTTCTGTCTGAAGGGGCCGTTCGGCCACACAGATCTTTGCTGATTTTCCGGTATATGGAAGTTACATTAGGGATGCTGCCTGCCGGCTCTACCGGCGGCAAGTATATCCGAACGGGGTTAATGAAAGGGTCGCGAGCTTCATGTGCTGTCTGGCAAAGGGGATCCCTATGATGGTTATGGCACACAAAAGACCGAATATCAGGTGAGTTACCGCTACCCAGAATCCCCCGAAGATAATCCACAGGATATTCATCAGGATGGAGAGAAATCCCGATGAGGATCCGGTTTGACGGATTTCCCTTCCAAAGGGGGAGATGGCCAGGAATGATAATTTGATGCATTGAATACCGAAGGGGATTCCTATTACAGTGAGGCAGAGAATCAACCCTCCCAGCAGATATTCCAGAAACAGAAATATTCCGCCCCCTAAAATAATCCACAGAATGTTTCCGAGCAGGCTCATATTTTCATCTCCGTGTTAAATTGCCGCGAAATACCTTTTATTCAGTTCGCGGATTAATGATTTTCAATTTCCGGCCGGATTCTCCGGAGTATCTGCTGTTCAGGATGATCATTCAATCAAACTGCGGGAAATTATACTACCGCCCGCTATAATTATAAAGGGAATTATCGAAAATCACGCCGGGCGCTCTGATGCGTTAAAGATATTCCTCATCTCTTCTGCCCTCTCCGATAATGACTGCAGAGGAGCGTTCGGAGCGGCAAGGGAAACCGGTGAAGGCGCCTCAGAGAGAACGTCCGGCAAACCATCCCGCCCACTCTTAGAACCTTCCTGATATCTGAAACAGCACTTGATTATTATAAATATTAATTTTTTGAACGATTCATTTCATTGATTTGTGATACAATGCAGCTATTATTCCGATTATCAGATTTTAAGGGTTAAACCTGAAACAAAAGGGGAGCGCTATGAAGAAGAAAATTCATTTTCTCGCAGTCTATTTCTCGGCAACAATTATTTTATTTCTGCTCCAAGCAAACAGCGTTTTAGCATTTGAACCGCTATTTTATTCCTCATTGTCATATGACGTTGGTGATGGTCCCGAATCAGTCTTTGCGGGAGATCTTGACGGAGACAGCGACCTTGACCTTGCCGTAGCGAATAATAACAGCTACAACGTATCAGTTCTCCTTAACAACGGAGACGGCACATACGCGCCTGCTGAAAATTATGTTGCCGGTAATGGTCCCGCGTCAGTCTTTGCGGGAGATTTTGGCGGAGATGGTGATCTTGACCTTGCCGTAGCGAATAATAACAGTTACAACGTATCAGTTCTCCTTAACAACGGAGACGGCACATACGCGGGGGCTGTAAATTATTCAGCCGGTGATGGTCCCGCGTCAGTTTTTGCGGGAGATTTTGGCGGAGATGGTGATCTTGACCTTGCCGTAGCGAATAATAACAGTTACAACGTATCAGTTCTCCTTAACAACGGAGACGGCACATACGCGGGGGCGGCAAATTATTCAGCCGGTAATGGTCCCGCGTCAGTCTTTGCGGGAGATTTTGACGGAGACAGTGACCTTGACCTTGCCGTAGCGAATAATAACAGTTACAACGTATCAGTTCTCCTTAACAACGGAGACGGTACATACGCGGGGGCGGCAAATTATTCAGCCGGTGATGGTCCCGCGTCAGTTTTTGCGGGAGATTTTGACGGAGACAGTGACCTTGACCTTGCCGTAGCGAATAATAACAGTTACAACGTATCAGTTCTCCTTAACAACGGAGACGGCACATACGCGGGGGCGGCAAATTATTCAGCCGGTAATGGTCCCGCGTCAGTTTTTGCGGGAGATTTTGACGGAGACAGTGACCTTGACCTTGCCGTAGCGAATAATAACAGCTACAACGTATCAGTTCTCCTTAACAACGGAGACGGTACATACGCTGGGGCTGTAAATTATTCAGCCGGTGATGGTCCCGCGTCAGTTTTTGCGGGAGATCTTGACGGAGACAGCGACCTTGACCTTGCCGTAGCGAATAATAACAGCGACAACGTATCAGTTCTTTTTAACAACGGAGACGGTACATATGA
Source organism: Candidatus Krumholzibacteriota bacterium (assembly GCA_034520215.1). Taxonomy (NCBI): domain Bacteria; phylum Candidatus Krumholzibacteriota; species Candidatus Krumholzibacteriota bacterium. Next base: position 417,592 of record JAXHNR010000002.1, read on the forward strand.
CAGTACTCCGACTATGCTACATTCGTGCATGTGTTCTTTAAGCGAAGATGGAGTAGAGATTTCATGGCAACTGTCAGAGGCTGGTAAGTCTATGGACTTCTCAGTTTACCGTGAAGAAGAAGGAAGCGGCAGATTTCTTCCGATACAGGCTGAAATTGCCAGAACAGAAGAATTATCCTACAAGATAGTTGATAAGAGCTACGAGCCCGGGTCAAGCTACAGATACAGGGTGGATGTAATAGACGATGAGAGCATGCGCATGCTCTTTGTAACTGAAATAGTTAAAACCGAGACTCCAAAACTTGCCCTCAGCCAGAATTATCCGAATCCATTTAATCCTTCCACTACTATTTATTACAGCATACCGGAGAGATCTCGTGTGACTCTTGATATCTATGATGTATCAGGCAGAAGGATCGTAAGGCTTGAAGATTCAGTTAAAAAGGCCGGCAGGCATAAGAAGGAGTGGGCGGGACGCAATAAAGACGAGGTTATGGTTTCAAGCGGGGTCTATTTCTACAAATTGACAACGGGCAAGAAGAGCATAACGAAAAAGATGATTCTTCTCAGGTAGAATGTTGTTATTCCGGGAAACCGGCTGATTTCAGGCATAGCAAAACTTCCTTAAGCCATGCTCCGGGCTATATGCCACTCTGAGAGTTAATTAACCGCCATTATCGAAGGCGTCCGCTACGCCTATTTCTCTTCTTCAATCTCCTTTGCCAGCGCTCCAACAGAACCGATATGATCTCCAAGCCTGTAGAATCCCCATCCGCCAACGCTGTAAATAAAGGGGGCGAGCTTCTCCGGGTCAGGCATGCCGTTTTCCCCCAGTATAGAGGTGTCTGATTTGACATCCATGATTTCTCCTATGTACATGGTGTGAAGACCGAGCTCAACTGTTTTTATCAGCTTGCATTCCACGTTGAGGGGATATTCTTTTACGTAGGGCGCGTTTACCAGCTTGCTCCTTACAGGCGTAAGGCCGGTTTCTTTGAATTTGTCTCTGTCCCGCCCCGAGACTGTCCCCGCGAAGGCGGCTGAAGCAGCGTTATCTACCGAAGGGATGTTAACGGTATAAGCTCCGCTCTCCTTGATATTACCGTGCGTATAGGTTGCCTCCCTGAGTGAGATCGTAACGCATGGAGGCTTTGAGCAGCAGACACCGACCCATGAAGCTGTCATAATATTCGGCTCTCCCTCTTTGTCGTACGAGCCTATTATCCAGACCGGCGAGGGTGGCACTATCGTTTTAGCTCCGAGAGATTTCTTTCCGTCCTCCGCGGCCAGAGAAACAGCGGGCGTAAAAAATATAATAACCAGTGCCGTGATAAACGCTTTTTTAAACTTACGAATCATCATAATTATCCTGGCCCTCCTTTTGATTAAAACCATTGATTACCCGCTAATTCTATTTTAATAAAAATGATACTGCAACCCAAATTCCGGCTAAAGGGCTGACCGCGGGCTACTTTTATAAAACCTGTAATTTAAATATTCAATATTCATATTGCAATAATGGCAGAACCCGCCGTGGTTTAACATGGATCACAGAATCAGGCGTTATTCTCCGCCGGTCTTTTTCTTACGTTCCCAGCCGTTGTTTCAAAGCTTGTCTTCTGGAATCTAACTCCGTATGCTTTTTCCAGCTTTTCTGAGGAACTGAGATATTTCTGCACATATTGTCCGCAGTTGCTTCCTATCCTGTTCTCGCGGGTTTCGCCGATACTTAGAATAACTTCGTATCCCGCGTTTCTTAGTTTTCTTATGAGGTTGTCGTTCCCGGGGCCGGGTTGCTGCGGGTCGATAAAAGATTCCAATCTGTTTTGAGCTGCCTTATATGTGGGGTTAAGAGGTGTAATTTTAATAAGAAATTTCTCAGGCGAAAAATATTTTCCCAGAACAAAGGGGTCAATTGCCATATCTTTGGCGAGGGCAAAATTCAGAGTTAATTTTCTGTCTCCTTCTTCAAAGAATTTCTCGCCGTATTTGGCTATCTCGCCGAAGCTCCATTTGGCTGCCGGTATGACCTCGTCTCTTTGTTTTATATCTGTTGAATGTATGGAAAACTGAAGCTGGTATTTTCCCTTTGAATACAGCCTTTTCTTGATTTCCGACAATCTGCCGAAGAAGTCTCCGCTTCCGGCGGGAGCAATTGTGGACAGCGAGGGAATTAGCCCCGGCGCGTTATACATCTTTGGAAGTTCCTCGAGAACGTCAAGGACCGCGCTGTTTAGCGCCGGCTCCCCCATTCTTGAAAACTGGATTTTGAATTTTTCAGCCGGCACATTACCGCCGGGATATCGTCTTCTGATCAAAAAATCAATCTGATCTGTTATTTGTCCCTTTGTAAGTTTCCCGCTATAATCTCCGCCGGCATCACACATTTTGCATCCGACGGGGCAGCCGAACAATGTAGATACTATTATCACCCATTTCTTTTCCCTGGGGATGGGGGGTTGTACGGATTCAACAAACTCTACGGCTTTTCCGTTGTCCATTTGAGCAAGGTATACTGTCGCGATATCTTCTGTTCCGGTGGATTTTATTACTTCCATCAGTTTTCACCGTTTCTGTTTGTTTCTTTCCGGGCTTCAAGGGCTTTTGCTATCTTCATGGCAGTCATTATTCCCTCTCCTGATGCGATGGAGACCTGCCTGTATAAAGAGTTTGCGGCATCACCGATAATGTATAAAAGCTTTTTCTCGAGAAGTTCATTCTTCTGCCTGCCGGAGATTGAGGAAAGGAAGGCCGTTTCCGGCTCCCTCCCTACGGCAAACAGAAGGAAGTCAGAGCTGATTTCACAGCGCCTGCCGGCTTGAATGCAATCCAGCAGAATCTCATTCTCCTTACTCCTGACAGTTGAAACTCTTATGTTGTCGAGATATTTTATTCGAGGATTTCTCTTTGCTCTTTTCTCAAGCAGAGGTAGACACTTTACGATCCCAGAACGGTTCAGTATGGTAACATCGTTTCGCGCCGAGAGGAAGAGCGCGTAGTCAAACGCCGCGTCCCCCGCCCCCGCTATTGCCACCCTGCTCTCTTTTAAATCCCGAAGCGGATATACTTCACTGTAAACTCTCCCCTCAAGTCTCTCCGGAACAGAAACAGGTGCCGGCTTAGGTTTCGTTCCTGATGCCGCTACAACAATATCGCTGGAAAATTCAGAATCCCGCGTATTTATCAGAAATCCGTTTTCTCCCCATGCGACCGAATCAGCTTTCTCGTTTATGACATTGATCTTGTTTTCTCTTAAGTGCCTGCGAAACAGATCTGTAAGGGCTTCTCCGGATATACCGTCCGGGTATCCCAAATAGTTTTCAACAAGATTAGCATTCCTGACCAATCCCCCAATCCGGTCTCTTTCGAAGATTCTGAAGGGAATGTCATACCTTTTAAGCTGCACCGCGCAGGCTATTCCCGCGGGGCCGGCTCCGATTATGGAAACCCGGATATCATTCATTGGAAACTCCCCCGATCTTTCTCGTCTTTCATAAGGACGGCTAATACCTCATTGACCAGAACGGGGCAGCCGAATCCATGAGAGATATTCAGAAGCGTCGCCCTCTGGAGCTCTATGGAATATGTAGCCGTTCCGTCTGCAAGAAAGAACACGTCGAACCCTCTGGTGAACGCGGCGCGCGCGGTTGTTTCGCAGCAGAGGTGGGTCATTACTCCTCCAATGACAATCTGTTTCGCTCCTTTCTCTGTGAGAAAGTTTTGAAGATCTGTATTCAGGAAGGCGTCGTATTGCGTCTTTACGAGCTGTTTTGTGCCGGGCTGGCGGAATTCAGGAATAATTCGGCTCATGGGATTATCTTCGGTTATCATATCATTCCACCAGCGCGCCATGGAGCCGGCGTTTTCCTCAGTATTGAGATGCCTTGTCACCACAACGGGAAGATGGTTTTTCCGGAATTCCAGAACCAGCCTTTTTAATCCCGGAATAATGCTGCCGGCATCCCGGATATAGGCATGGGAAGAGGGGTCTAGAAAAAATCTCTGCATATCCAGAATAATGAGAGCTGTCTTTTCCGGCATCAGGGACGGCTCCCTTCCTCGCCTTAATATATCAAGCTCCTCTTGTGAGATATAGTTTGTGATCGCGTTTCCCTTCGAACCGGAGTTATTCCTTTTCATATTCATATCCTTTGGTTTGGATGAATATACTATACGTTTTTTGATGAGATAAATAAAGTTCTGTAAAAAAAAGATTCAATCACGGCGGAACATATTGTAAATATCAGCGCGGGTAAATCGATCTATGAAGAAGAACAGTCCTATGGTGAAATAAATTTGATGACTTTTTCGATTGCGGGTATAAAACTCTGGCATAGTGTGAGTCTAATATGTAAAATAATGTTCTGCCGCTGATTTTAATATCTGTTAATTCAGCGGCGCGCGGTATATGAATGAGGCTGTATAGAAAAAAAACGCCTGTCACCGTTTGTTTAAATCAGAGGAGGTTTGTTATGAAAAAGTCGCTCATACTGACTTTGGCCCTTGTGGTGGCTGTTCTCGCGGCCGCCCGCCCCGCTCTCGCAGTTGAAAGAAGAGAAGAGGGAAAACTGGTCATAGAGGGGATCCCGGAGATACCTCGGGAGATCAAGGACCGGATGGTGCAGTTCAGGAATGTCCGCGGAGCGAGAGGAATTGGATGGGATGCCGAAGGGGACGGGATCTACATCAGCACCAGATTCGGAGAAACAAGCCAGATACACTACGTGGCAAAACCGGGAGGGGCGCGAAGACAGCTAACTTTCTTCAGCGAGCCCGTAAGCGGAGCCGCGGTTTGCCCCGATCCCGAGAAGGATCTGCTTCTCTTCTCTAAGGATACAGGGGGGAACGAATTTTATCAGATATTCTATTTCAATGTTAAGACTGGAAATTACGAAATGTTAACAGACGGCGCTTCCAGAAACGGAACCTCTTCCTGGTCTAACGGAGGGGACAAGTTTGCGTTCTACACGACGAAGCGAAACGGGCGCGACTGGGACCTGCATCTTATGGAGCTCAGCGAAAAGGGTAAGTCCCGCCCCATCCTTGAGGAAGGCGGGTTCTGGTTCCCGGGAGAATGGTCGCCGGATGACGGGAGGATCCTCGCCGGAAGGTATGTGTCGGCGAACGAATCGTACGGCTACGTTCTGGATGTTGAAACCGGAAAGCTTGCTCAGGTAGATCCGGCAGAGGAAAAGGTATCCTACGGAGGAGCAGTGTGGGCTAAGGACGGGAAAGGCCTCTATTATACATCGGATAAGGGTTCGGAGTTTAAGAATCTCCGTTACTGGGATTTTAAGAAAAAGAAGTCAAAGGTTCTTACCGGAAAGATCAACTGGGACGTAGGACAAATCTCGATGTCTCATAACGGCAGCAAACTTGCCTTCACGGTAAACGAGGACGGAATCGAAGCGCTTTACATAATGGACGTTGAAGATGAGAAATACGAAAAGGTGCCTGGTATTCCGCTTGGCAGGATAGGAGGGCTGGACTTTCATCCGGAAGATAAGAGTATAGCGGTTACGATTTCTACTTCCAAAACCACGGGAGACGCTTATGTTCTCGATCTGGAAAGCTACGGGCTTACCAGGTGGACTTTCAGTGAGATAGGGGGGCTTGACACTGACTCTTTCGCGTCGCCCGAGCTGTTTCATTACGAGACGTTCGACGAGGTTGACGGCGAGCCGAGAGAGATTCCCGCCTTCTGCTATGAGCCGAAGAACGCCGAGAAGCCCTGCCCCGTTCTAATTTACATCCACGGCGGGCCGGAGGGACAGTACGTTCCTTACTTTTCGTCGCTGTGGTCCTATACGGTAAACGAGATGGGTATCGCTATGATAGCTCCGAATGTCAGAGGGTCGAGCGGTTACGGAAAGACCTACCTCAAGATGGATAACGGTTACAAGAGGGAAGATTCCGTAAAGGATATCGGAGCGCTTATAAAGTGGATAAAGAAACAGCCGCGGTTCGATCCTGAGCGGATCGCCGTGTACGGAGGTTCATACGGCGGCTATATGACATACGCCGCGATGACCCATTACAACAGCGAAATCAGATGCGCTATAGATAATGTGGGGATAAGCAACTTTGTAACTTTCTTAGAGAACACGAAGGAGTACCGTCGTGACCTTAGAAGGGTCGAATACGGCGACGAGCGCGATCCGGATATGAGAGAGTTTCTGCTCAAGATATCCCCTACCACGAACGCTCACAAGATCACAAAACCGATCTTTATAATTCAGGGCCTCAATGACCCGCGCGTTCCAGCGAGCGAGGCGGAGCAGATGCTCGCCGCGGTGAGAAAGAACGGTGGAGACGCCTGGTACCTTCTCGCGAAGGACGAAGGGCACGGCTTTAAAAAGAAATCGAACAGGGACTACATGGCTTATTCGGTCGTTATGTTCCTCGAGAGATTTCTCCTCGACTGAAAGTTCAAGCTGGATTAAAAAGTAAAATTGTTCGGGCCGGATAATTTATCCGGCCCTTTTTTTTGCCTGCATTTTTGTCGAGAGACGTACCCTAAAGGCTACTTGCCGTAGTATTTCAGCGCCTCCGGCAGAAGCTTTTTAAGATCGTCCACCCTATTCTGATCGGAAGGGTGTGTGCTTAAGAACTCCGGCGGGGCGTTTCCGTCCTTTTCGGCCGCCATTCGTTTCCAGAATGAGACCGCTTCGCGGGGGTCGTAACCCGCCATAGCCATAAATATCAAACCCAGATGATCGGCTTCCGATTCATGCAGGCGGCTGTAGGGCAGCATAGCTCCAAGCTGAGTGCCGATACCGAAGGCGGTCATAAACAAAGCCCGTGTCTTCTCCGGTTTCTCTTCAATAGCTTTTGAGAGCGCCATGCCGCCCAATTGCGCCATCATCTGATGACTCATGCGTTCACTGCCGTGTTCTGCAATGGCATGGGCTATTTCATGACCCATGACTACCGCCAGTCCTTCCTCGGTTTTAGTTACAGGCAGGATACCCGAATAGATTACCACTTTACCTCCGGGCAAACACCACGCGTTGACCTTGCTGTTGTCAACGAGGTTGAATTCCCAGGCGTAACCCGACAGATGGGCGGACATTCCTTCCCGGGCAAAGTATCTCTCCACTGCTTCTTTGATTCTCCTTCCCGCGCGCTTTACCATCTTCGCGTCGTCTGTTCCCTCGACAACAGGGTTGCTTTTAAGGAACTCGTCATACTGGGCGAAACTCATGGCATGTATCTCGGAATTAGGAATGAAGTTGACCTGCTTGCGTCCCGTAAGGGGAACAATCGCGCAAGAGAAGAGAAAAGCCGTGATTAAGATTACAGGCAGGACTTTCATCAGAGATATATTAAAACCGGATTTGCAGATTATTTTCATCTTTTACCTCGCATTTCCCTTTATTAATTATGCTTCACCTTCTGATGTTAATCAGTTTAGTCAATGCCCAGGAAGAGTTACTATTAAAAAAGACAATTTTTAAGCCGATACCATTATAACCGGCCGGGGGTTTTCAGTAAAGTTCTTTTCATGCTTAGATCAATCAGCCGCATACTATCACAAATCACCCTCTACCTTATAGGTTATAAAAATTGGAAAAACTCCACTAAATGTATAAATTGAACCTGTGCCGTGTTGACTGTATAATAGAAAAAAGATCTTTCAAGCGGAGTTCTATCTTACAATAAATAATGTGCCGAGTGGATATTATGGCTTATAAGTTCATAATCTTTGATGTTGAGACCAATGGGTTGATGCCGGCCTTCAATTCAGTTCTCAGTTTCTCCGGATTGCATGTCAGTACATTTCGTGACGGTGATTACAGACGTTTCGAGGTCAAAGAGGAATTTGACAGGTATTATTACTCGATAGAACCGTATAATCCGGAAGCTCTAAGAGTTAACGGTCTGACCGCTGATGTTATAAAGCACAAGCGCGGGCAGGGAGATAATCGTTATCCCTCTTATTTTAATCAGGATAAAGAGGTCGTCGTGTTCTGCGGGAAGGCGGACCTCGCGGTTTGTCATAATAGCCCTTTTGATACGGGGTTTTTACTGACTGCTCATAATTATGAATTTAAGAAAAATTTCTGCACGATGAGAAATTTTACCGGAACCTGCGCGATCGCCCATAAATATTACGGGATGAAATGGCCAAAGTTGGAGGAAGCCGTTGATATAATCTGCGGCAGGAAAAATTTTGATTTTCATGATTCTCTCTCAGATTGCTACGCTGTCCTGGAATTACTGAGAACAATGGCAAACAGCCGGGAAGGCTCAAAGGATAATGCCTGGCCGGACAAGTTTGATGAAATATTCAGATAAATAAAGCGGCGGAATCAACGCCAAACGGTCCGGCATTGAGCTTGTGATCCGTTTTTTTTTAGCCCCGGCCGCCGCCGCTATTTACAGGTATAGCGCTGGCGGATAGAAATTGTTGTTTTATTTTACGGGGGAATGTGGTATAATACGCCTTGAAAACACACCAGTGAATAACACCGTGTGAAAAGGAAACAGAGTCTTAAATAAAGCGGAGTAAATCCGCTTATGGAAGGGATGATATGTGGAAAGGAACCTTGGTGGAGAATTCCATTAAAGTCTTTTTCGCGGTGGTTCTGCTGTTTCTTCTCGCCAGTTCATTAGTTTACGCGGGAGACGAAATGGGAATCCCGGTTGACGTTAAGACGGGCGGCGGTTATTCGTTTGTTTATCTTAACGAAACCCTTTTCAGCATTTACTCGAGCGGGGAATATTACATCAGCTTCGAAGAGTATGACAGCGAATGGGTATTGGTAGACATCGTTCCCTACGGGGAAAAACCTGATGAATACAGCCCGGTTTACATACAATGGGATGCTTTCGATCCCGTTGTAATTACGCTTGACTCTGATGAGGGCGAGACCTATCTTCTGGGATCAGAAACTGGTTACGCGGAAAAATAGGCGAGGCAGCAGTTGTTCGGTTTGTCTGCCAGAGCTGAATCAGTCTGAAGACGGAATCGAAGGATGGACAAACAGGACTGTTTCTCGTTCAATCGCCGCTGTACCGGGGGGGGATTTTTTAGGTTTCCGGACATACCTCTTCTCAGTATAAGCTACCGGCACAATTTTAGAATTTCTTGCCTTGCTGTAATAGGCGGCTATCGAGGCCGTTGTTTTTAGAATATCGGGAGGGGTGGACGGGTTGCCTCCCTTGAGGATAACATGAGAGCCCGCGATTCCTTTGGCATGAAACCATAAATCTCTCTTTGAAGAGAACTTATGCGTTAAGAGATCATTTTCCCCGGCATTTCTGCCGACAAATACAGTGTGGTGTTTATCAAGCACAAATCTTCTAAAGTCTTCGCCGGGTTTTTCTCTCTGCTGTGAAGAAGGCCTGTCCCGCTGAGGGATTAATTCTAAAAGTTCGCCCGGGTTCTTGATCTTCAGCAATTTATCCAGCGAATCAGACCGCGCCGATATACTCTTTTCGACCGCCCTTAGTCTCCGCTTGATTTTCTTGCGCCCCTTCTTCCCCTTTTGGGCTTTCTTGAAGTATTTCTGAATGTTCTGCTGGGGGCCGAGGGTGCTGTCAAGGGGTATAATGATTTCTTCTTTCTCAGAGAAATCGGGAAGAGTTATCTTCTCCATTCCCTTTTCTAATTTGCCAAAGTGTGTCGTTAGAAGGTTGCCGTAGAGGTGGAATTCTTCAGAGCGCGCGGCTTTATCTAAGTCCTTTGAAAGGTTTTTCCTCAGGCGCCTGAGCCGCTTTAACTCTTTCCCTGCTTCTTTTGCGGCCCTGTTCCTTAAGGTTTCAACAAAGAGGGGCAGAACCGTACGCTCCGCGTGCAAGCCGGCCGCTTCGCTATAGTCTTCCGACTCGATTATCCTCTGTCCGACGGGAAGCGAAATAGGATATAACACAGTTTTGGCCCGCTCTTTTTCTTCTAACCCGCAGACATTCCATTTGTAATTTCCGTCTTTCATCCTGTCTCTTATCCGGCGCGTCATATCCCAGACGGAATCGGGATCGCCCCCGCTTTCCCTGATTATTGCCCGGGCAAGAAGGGGGTCTAAGCCGTTTATAAGGTTAAAAAGCCGGCCGTGAAGGGAGTTTTCAGATACCCCCGCGTCTTCCAGAAACCCGCCCGGTTTCCTGTCAGGCATTGTCAGGAGCGAAAAGTTTTGGGTGGCGGGCACATCGTCGGGCGATCGCGGAGTAATTGATTTTGTAGGGTTTACAGTGGATATCACTCTCTTTTTTTCTCCGCCGAAGAGTGTCGCGGGGGAGTTAGACGGTATAAAATCGAGTCTTAACACGAAATCTCTATCTCTTCCCCAGCTTCCTGGCGCGGTCAGATTGATGAGAATGATCCTGTTTGTTCCGGGTGTCTTAACGCCGGTTACCGTGCATCCCGCGGTCTGTTTAAACAGGTCCGCGGAGTGTTCTCTGCCTGCTATAAGTGAATTTGAGGGAACAAGATCTCTCTCGGGGCCGGAAAAAAAGATATGTATATATGAAGACCAGCTCGAAGAGAGTGATATTGTAACTAAGCCCGGATACTGATAAATTCCCCTTATAACGCTGTTTTTAAGACGCGCGTTTAGAAGAGGGCCGAGTGCGTATGCTGTAAGGCTGTTCATCAGCATAAGATAATAAGGATATGTGAAGTTTAAGTCAAAATTTTTATCTTAACTTTTAATATTTAGTCTCTTTACAATTAAGCGCGGGTGGCTGTAGAATAGCTGTTGAATAATATTACCGCCTACTGGAGGAATAAATGATTTACAGCATGACTGGATACGGAAAAGGAAAAGTTAAAGTTGACGGCGGCTCTATGATGACGGAGATCAGGACGGTCAATCACAGGTTCATGGATTTTTCGATCAAGCTGCCCCCGGAGATGAACGAGTTTCAGAGTTATATTGAAAAGAGAGTGCGTGAGAAAATCAGACGGGGAAGGGTCTACATAAAGGTTTCTTTTGACAAAAATACTGCCGTTCTTCAAAGTGGCATTAATAAACCCCTTCTGAAAAGTCTCTACAGAGAGGTTAAGAAGTTTGCCTCATCTGAAGGTATTCCGGGCGAGGTCGATATAGCTTCTTTACTTTCATTCCCCGACGCTTTCAGATGCAGGGAAACAAAAATCCCTAAAGGTAAGATCAAGACGGCTATAAAAGAATCCTTAGACAGTGCCCTGGACGGGTGTGTTCGAATGAGGGAAAAAGAGGGGAGTATTCTCAAGAATGATATTGAGCGGAATATCAAAAAGATCGAGAAATCTGTAGAAAGTATAAAGAAGAGAGCCCCGGGCGCGATAGAAAGGGCGTTCTCCAGGTCCAGAAAAAGGGTGAAAGAGATGCTGGGCAGCTTGAAGATAGATGAGAAGCGCTGGCTGACAGAGGTTGCTATTATGGCTGATAAGGCCGATTTCTCAGAGGAGCTTGTCCGGCTCGATTCACACGTCGTTCAGTTCTCGCGGGAGCTTGAAAAGGGAGGGCAGATCTCTAAAAAGCTCACATTTATGCTTCAGGAGATTCACAGGGAGATTACAACGCTGGGCAACAAGGCCTCGGACACTAAAATAATAAACAGATGTCTGGATATTAAGGAAAAGGCGGAGAGAATCAGAGAGCAGGTTCAAAATCTCGAATAGCCGTGGTTTAGACGGCCGGGGCAGTGTGTAACTAGTAATACAGTTAGTATTCTTAAAAGGATTTGAAGGCGGAATGATGCTCAATATCGGATTCGGCAATGTGGTGGCAAAAGATAAGATCGTAGTTATATCAGCCTGTGATTCATCGCCGGTTCGCAGGTACAGGGAGGAGAAGGCAGGCAGAGGCAAATTGATAGACGTAACGCAGGGGCGGAAAACACGGTCTGTTATTTTTACTACTTCCGATCAGCTGATCCTGTCCGCCGTGGCTGTGGAGACTCTTGTGCGCCGGCTAAGGGAAGCTCAGAGTTAAGAGCTCTGGAGGTGTGATATCATTCGCTTAAGAGAACCTTTCGTGATAGTAATCTCCGGTCCGTCCGGAGTTGGCAAGTCAACTGTAAACAGGCACGTGCTTGCCAGATTTGATAATTTAAAGGAATCCATATCCTTTACAACCCGCCCTCCCCGCGAGGGTGAAGTTGACGGAGAGAGCTATTTCTTTACAGACAGTGAGGATTTTAAAGATAGAATAGAAAAGGGAGAGTTTATCGAATGGGCTGAAGTCTACGGCAATCTCTACGGAACAAGCATCGGTTACGTTGAAGAGAAGATCGGGGAGGGATGGAACGTGGCTCTGGAATTGGATGTTCAGGGCGGTCTGGCGTTGAAAGAGAAGATCCCCGACGCTGTTTTGATAATGATACTCCCACCCTCGCTTGAGCAGCTCGAGAGCAGGCTGAGAGGGCGAAAGACAGATGATAAGCAGGCGGTCAGAAAGAGACTCGATAACGCCAGGCGTGAAATGGATTGTTCCGGGAAGTACGATTACGTTGTTGTAAATAAACAGGTTGAACGCTGCGTCGAAGATATTTGTACGATAATCAAGGCGGAATCGATGCGCTCGGAAAGAGCTGATTTGTGAAAATAGGTTGATTATCAGAGAAAATTATATTTAATTATACTTTCTCTGATCGATTATGTAAATTGTTCTGCGAAGTGGGTTGTTTACCGTAATTCGACAGTATGTTAAGGGGTCGCTATGGATATTGAAGTTATGGAAAAATTCCTCAATATGGACAAGAACCGGTATGAGATTGTAAGAGTAGTCTCTAGCGAGGCTAAGAGAATAAGCGCGCTTCTGCGGCTTTCCGGTGAAGAGGTTCAGGAGAAGGTCACTACAATAGCGCTGAGACGCGTTGTTGAAGGGAAAGTAAAGTATAAATATGCAAAGTCATCGGGGGAAGAATAAATATCAGAAAAGCTTGAATGAAAGAAGAATCCTTCTCGTTGCCACAGGCGGGATATCCCTCTACAAGTCCGTTTATCTGGTTCGTCTGCTGGTACGCGGAGGGGCTCGGGTCAGGGTCGTGATGACCAGAGCCGCGACCAGATTTGTAACTCCGTTAACATTTGAAACATTATCGTCTAACCCTGTGCGGGTAGAACTGTTTGATCAAAGGGACACGCCGGAAATTCCTCATATTGATCTGGCCGGCTGGGCCGAGAGGATTATAGTAGCTCCCGCGACGGCTGACTTTATGGCTAAAATGAGCGCCGGTATAGCCGACGATCTGGCAAGCTCTGTTGTGTGCGCCGCCGGATGCCCCGTGCTTGTAGCTCCGGCCATGAATGAAGGAATGTGGCTTAATCCGGCGACACAGAGGAATATCAAGACGCTGAGGGAAGATAATAGGGTTATTATCGAGCCCGGTTCCGGAGACCTTGCCTGCGGTGAAACGGGCAGGGGAAGAATGATGGAACCGGAAGATATAAAGCGGAGGATCGCGAGCTCATTTGAGGGTGGGGGCCGGCTTGAAGGAGTAAGGGTTCTCATAACGGCCGGAAGGACTGAAGAAGAGATCGACAGCGTTCGGTATATATCGAACAGATCTTCCGGAAAGATGGGTTTCGCCATAGCAAAGCAGGCAGTGAATATGGGAGCTGAGGTTTCACTTATTCACGGACAGGCCGATTTTCCTCCCCCACGGACAGATGCCGTTACGAGAGTAAAAACCGCGGCTGAAATGAAAGACGCGGTTCTAAAGTTATTCGGCGGCTGCGACGTGCTTATTATGGCAGCCGCTGTCTCGGACTACACTCCCTGCGACCCGAAAGATAAAAAGATCAAAAGGGATAAAGAGAAGCTGTCTATTGAGCTTAAGAAGACAGACGACATCCTCGCTCTGGCGGGAAAAAGAAAGTCCGAAAATCAGCGTGTTATAGGGTTCGCGCTGGAGTCTTCCGGCGGCGAGCGGAAAGCCATGAGAAAACTTAAAGATAAAAATTGTGATTTTATTGTTCTCAACATGATTGGAGAAAAAAGCGGCTTTTCCGTTCCCACAAACAAGATAACACTTTTTGACAAATCGGGGAAGCTGCTCTCAACGCCGGTTGTTTCAAAGGAAGAAGCGGCGGGAATAATATTAAAGGAATTATTGACCCCGGAAAGAAAAAAGAAGGGTTAGAATTGAATCGCGAAGCCGGAACTGATATCCTCTTTGAGGTGAGAAACTACTTGCTCGGAAGATTAAAGAGAGGAAGTAATATTCTCTACCGTACTGAAAAAGAGAGAGCACACGCTGAGAGCACAAAGGATGCCGGCAGCTTCTCCGGTTCCGCCGCGGAAACCGCCAGAGAGGATAAGGGCGAAGGTTATATGAAAAGGGATCATGAGGCTGAAAAGGAAGTAAAAGTTGAGAACGGAATAAGATATTCCGAGCGCGGCCCCTCTCAGGACACTTTGTTCGAGGAGAGATCCTCCGGAAGTGAAGATAAACTCGGCGAACTCGATTTTGAAGGGCTCAAGCTGGAAGTCTCCAGCTGCGCGCGCTGCGGGCTTTCAGAAAAAAGAACGAACACCGTGTTCGGAGCCGGCGGGACATCTTCCGGCATAGTATTCCTCGGGGAAGCCCCGGGGAAGAACGAAGACCTTCAGGGGGAGCCCTTTGTGGGCCGGGCGGGCAAGCTCCTCGACAAAATATTGCGCGCGATAGATCTTGAAAGGGATGAGGTCTTTATAACCAATATTCTGAAATGCCGCCCCCCGGGGAACAGGGACCCGAAAGAGGATGAAATCAGCGCGTGTGAGCCATATCTTAGAAGGCAGCTCGAGCTTTTAAATCCGGCGGTTATTTGCGCCCTCGGCCGCGTCGCCGCGCAGAATCTGCTTAGAAGCAAAACTCCTCTCGGGAAAATGAGAGGACAGATTCACTATTACAATGGGATAAAGACGATAGTGACTTATCATCCGGCCGCCCTGCTGAGGAATCCTCATTTCAAAAGGCCGACGTGGGAAGATATGAAATTACTCAAAACGATCTACAGCGAAGCGAAAGAAAAGGAACTTTAGAAGGTAATCATTCATCTGCCCTATGGAGGGTTTTGTGACAGATAAGATAAAAGAGGATACCGCCGGAATAAATATGGGAAGAGTTCCTCCGCAGTCGATTGAGGCCGAGAGGGCCGTGCTGGGCGGAATGATGCTCGAGGCGGAAGCAGCGCCCAGGGCAATAGAGATCGTAAACAAGGAGGCCTTCTACCATCCGGCGAACTCAAGGATTTTCAGGGCGATGGTCTCCCTTTTTACAAGACGTGAACCCATCGATGTGATGACCCTTTCAGAGGAACTTACGAAGACAGATGACTTGGAGGCTATAGGCGGCATGGCGACTCTCACTGAGCTTGTTGACAGTGTGCCTTCAGCCGCGAATATAGAATACTACTCGAAAATCGTGCTTGAAAAGTATCTGCTCCGGCAGCTTATCCGGGCGTCCACAAAGATTTCGGAGAGCTGTTACAGAGGCCGCACGGACGCGAATTCGATCCTCGATGAAGCCGAGCAGCGTATTTTCCATGTTTCTGAAGAAAGGGCGAGTCAGGGATTTGCTCATATCAAGGATGTTCTCAAAGACCGTTTTGAAGAGATACAGAGAATTCATGAAACGAGAGAGAGTGTAACGGGGGTTTCAAGCGGATTTATTGACCTCGATAAATACACGGCGGGACTTCATGCCGGGGAAATGGTTATAGTCGCGGGGCGGCCTTCAATGGGCAAAACCAGTTTCGCGCTGAACATAGCACAGCATGTGGGTCTCACCGAGAAGAAACCGGTCGCGGTTTTCAGTCTTGAAATGTCGAAGGAACTCCTTGCTCAAAGGATCCTCTGTTCTGAAGGCGAAGTGGATTCACAGAAAGTCAGGAGAGGATTTACATCGGCTAAGGATATAGAGAGGCTTACGAACGCCGCAGGTCTTCTTTCTGAAGCGAAGATATTTATAGACGACACTCCCGCTATAACGCCGCTTGAAATGAGAGCGAGAGCGAGAAGGATGAAGGCGGAACACGACATAGCACTTATCCTCGTCGATTATCTTCAGCTTATACGCTTAGATATCGGGAAGGAAAACAGGCAGCAGGAGATATCATTTATATCACGTTCGCTTAAGGCCCTCGCGAAGGAGCTGAATTTGCCGGTTGTAGCCCTCTCGCAGCTTTCCCGGGCGGTAGAATCACGGGGAGGAGACAAACGCCCGATGCTGTCCGACTTGAGAGAATCGGGAGCTATCGAGCAGGACGCGGATGTCGTTCTTTTTCTTTACAGGCCTGAATTCTATCATCCGGACGATCCGGAACATGAAGGAAAAGCGGAACTGATAATAGGGAAACAGCGTAATGGTCCTACAGGCACCGTTAATCTGTTGTTCGAAAAGAAGTACACGAGATTTCGTTCCCTCACAGACATCGACGTTCCGGGTGAAGTGGACTGATTCTGTCTAAGACCGCCCGTACCTTACGGAAAAAAGTTGATCAGCAGGGTGGTTATATGTGAGGCTGTCAAAAACAGGTTTACCGGGTTTTACGGTATTTGTAATTAGAAGGATTCGGTATAACGATTTATTGAAGGCGGTTATTCAGATTGTTTTTCCTTATAGGCAGACTCATTGTCAATTTCTTAGAAGAGGCGGGGGCGATAGGTCTGCTTATCCTGAGGGTTTTCAGCCGTCTTCCAAAACTGCCCCGTAATCTTCGAAGCCTGTTTAAGCAGATGGAGAGAATAGGGGTCGGGTCGATCCCGCTGGTGCTCGTAACGTCATTGTTTGTGGGCGCGGTTACCGCTGTTCAGGCGGCATACCAGTTTCATGGATACGTACCGCTTCAATACCTCGGCGCCGTAGTCGGGAAAACCGTCACGCTGGAGCTGGGACCCGTTCTTACGGCACTTGTTGTAGGCGGAAGGGTGAGCGCCGCGATGGCCGCTGAACTCGGAACGATGAAGGTCACTGAACAACTCGACGCGATGGAAATGATCGCCGTTGATCCAATCGAATATCTCGTTCTCCCCAGAATAGTCGCCGCTGTTATCATGCTTCCCGTACTGACCGTGTTTTCAGATTTTCTCGCTATTCTAGGAGGTATGGTTGTGGCGAAGTTTTCCATCGGAATAAACTACAACGTTTTTGCCGACGGACTGAAACTCCTCTTCAGATATCAGGATGTCGTCGGGGGATTGATGAAAACCTTTTTCTTCGGATTTATAATCTCGCTCATGGGTTGCTATTATGGTTTCGCGACGAAGGAGGGTGCCGAGGGAGTCGGTCTCTCGACGATGAAAGCCGTTGTCTCGTCCTGCCTTCTGATTCTTGTTTCGAACTATCTGCTGGCGACGATAATATTCCGTATCATATTCGCGGTGTAAAGGCCGGGGGTGAAAGTATATGACAGATAACAGCAAAAGTACAAACAGCCGCCCGGTGATCCGGATTGTCAATATTTCGAAGACCTTTGAAGGGCAGCATGTGCTCACCGGTCTTGATTTGGATGTGTTTAAAGGAGAAACCGTTGTTGTAATCGGGAGAAGCGGATGCGGCAAAAGTGTGCTGCTCAGGAATATCGCGGGCCTGATGAAGCCCGACGCGGGAGAGATCTACTTCGAGAATGAGGATATAACGAAATTCAGCACCAGAAAATTATTTAAAATGAGAATGCACTTTGGTATGCTCTTTCAGGGTTCAGCGCTCTTTGATTCGATGACAGTGGGTGAAAATGTGGCGCTCGCCCTTGTAAAACACACAGAGTATGATATAGGCAGGATAAACCGGATTGTTCTTGAAAAACTGAATCTTGTCGGACTTGCCGACGTTACGGAGAAATACCCTTCGGAATTAAGCGGCGGTATGAAGAAGAGAGTTGCCCTGGCGAGGGCTGTGGCGATGGATCCGGAAGTGGTTCTTTACGATGAACCCACAACGGGACTTGACCCTGTTATGTCAGGTGTGATAAACAGATTAATCCTGAACCTGCAGAAGGAACTGGAGATAACATCTGTTATCGTCACTCACGATATAAAGAGCGCGTATATTGTGAGTGACAGAATAGCCATGCTTCACGAAGGGAAGATTGTATATGAGGGTACGCCCCGGCAAGTTGAAAATTCGGATAATCCTTTAGTAAAGGGATTTGTCGAGGGCAATTTACCGATCGGAACGTAGATAGACAAGCTGCCGCTTAATACAGAGCTGACAGGTTTCAGCTGAACAGGATTATTGACCGAGGAGTAAAATGAAATTCAGATCACTTGAATTGAAGGTGGGAGTTACCGTGGTTGCCGCCCTTTTTATCTTGATAGCCGGTCTTATGTGGTTTGAAGGGGTTAAAATCGGAAGGAAAAGCTATCAGATCTACGCCGTTTTTCCAATGGTTGGCGGAATCAGCCCCGGGGACGCCGTGAATGTAAATGGGGTTGAAAGGGGTGAAGTTCATAATGTCAAACTCTTAAGGGACAGGGTTGATGTGGGGATGAGAATAGACACGGGAACTTTTATTCCGGAGGATTCGAAAGTGATTTTACAATCTCACGGGCTTCTGGGCGAAAGGGTGATTCTGATAGTAAGGGGCACTTCGGAAAAAGCTATTCAGGAGGGCGCCACACTGGAAGGCGTTTACAAGCCCGGGATATCGGAAACATTCTCTTCCCTGAGCGATGTCATGGACGGGCTGAACGATATTTCAGAGAATATAGGGAAAATAAGCCGAATCCTGACCGGGGAAGGCAAATTGAAGAGATCAATAGAGAATCTCGCCGTTATAACAGATCAGCTGAGGAGTTTAATTTCAGAGACATCTCCCGACTTTAAGAAAAGCACGGAGGCTTTCAAGAGCTCGAGCATGAGAATAGATTCCATACTCGGAAGGAATTCAGAAAAAATAGAGAGGATAATTGCCGGGTTCGATACTACAATGGGCAGAATGCCGGTAGTGGTGGGGAGAGTGGACACATTAACGGCCCTTCTCGTTGATATATCCAAAGGACTGAAATCATCCGACTCTACGGCCGGAACGCTTTTGAATGACAGAGAGTTTATTGACCGTCTTCAGAGCACGGTGATTGAGCTCGAGGAACTGATAGAGGATATCAAGAAGAATCCGGGGAAGTATCTGAAATTGGAAATATTCTAACTTAATTATTCAGGAAGAGAAAGGCAACATATGGCTAAAGGCGGAATTACTTGCATTATAGCTGGAGCCGGAAGGGGAAAAAGATTCGGAAAGGAAATTCCTAAGAGTTTTTTCCGGATAGAGGGGAGAACCCTGCTGGCAAGATCGATAGAGAGTATTAACATAATTGATGAATCCATCGAATTTATTGTTCTCGTACCTTCAGGCTGGGAGGAGAAGGCGGAGGAGAAGCTCACAGCCGAAGTTCCTGACGCAAAATGCCGGGTGATTGCCGGAGGGAATTCCCGTCAGCAGTCGGTGAATATCGGTTTGGATGAAATAAAAGACGCCCGTCTCATTCTCGTTCATGACGCCTGCAGACCTTTTGTTTCGCCCAGTCTCGTCCGGAAGGTAGTAGATGCCGGCATGGAATCCGGGGCGGCCGTCCCGGTGCTTCAAGCAACCGAGACGCTCGCGAGAATAAGAGATGAAAGACTTGAAGGAATAGTGCCGCGCGAGAGGGTTGTCGGGATTCAAACCCCGCAGGCATTCGCCCCTGAAATTATAAGAGAGGCTTATGATACGGCTGAAGAAAGCATAAGAACAGCCACCGATGAAAGTTCTCTTGTCCTGGCCGCCGGCCTGCCGGTAAAGGTCGTCGAGGGTGAGATATGGAATATCAAAGTAACCTTCAAAGATGATATTAAAGTGGCTTTAAGTTTTCTGACAGAGAAGAAGCTCGATCTTGCTGAGTCAGAATGAAGGGCAGGTGAGAATTAGTGGGCGACGAAGGTTACAGGGTTGGTATCGGTTATGATATTCACCCTCTTACCGAGGGAAGAGATCTTATTCTCGGCGGTGTGGAAATAGAGTATCACAAGGGGCTTGACGGTCATTCTGACGCGGATGTGCTTTCCCATGCCGTGGGTGACGCCCTGCTCGGGGCGGCTAATCTGGAGGATCTTGGGCGGCATTTCCCCGAAAGTGAGGAGTTTCGGGGGCTTTCAAGTCTGATTATTCTTGAAAAGATATCAGAACTTATTTCAAACGCCGGATTCAAAATAGTCAATATCGATTCGATCGTAAACGCCGAGAATCCCCGTTTAGCTTCCTACCGTCCTGAAATGACAGATAATATAGCCCGTTCCCTTGAAATAGATCGCTCCGCGGTATCTGTTAAGTTTACGAGGGGGGAAGGTATGGGGGAGGTTGGAAGAGGAAAGGCAATGGAAGCAAGAGCGGTCGCGCTGCTTAAGAATGATTAAGCATGAAAGTTTCCGGGGCTGGAAAGCACCCTTTGCTTTGACTTGCGGCAAGCCGCCCTTGAAAGAGCGCGGGGAAATAGTAAATAAAAGAATAAGAATTTTTTTTGTGCAGGCGGGAAGGTGTTATGGAAAAAGTAAGAGTTAGATTCGCGCCCAGTCCGACAGGTTATCTGCATGTCGGCGGCGCCAGAACCGCCCTCTTCAACTGGCTCTTCGCCAGGCACGAGGGAGGCAGTTTTATACTTCGTATAGAAGATACCGACAGGAAGCGCTCCAGCGCCGAGCTGGAAACGGCGATGCTTGAAGATATAGAATGGCTCGGCCTGAAGTGGGATGAAGGCCCGGGTTCAGGCGGCGATTTCGGTCCATATCGTCAGTCTGAAAGAATAGATATCTATAGTGATTACGCGGGTAGATTAGTCAGTGAAAGAAAGGCGTATCCCTGTTTTTGTTCCGAGGAGCTGCTGGCCCGCAAAAAAGAACGGATGATAAAGGAAGGCCTTCCGCCCAGGTATGACGGGACCTGCAGGCATCTGAGCGCCGGCGAGATAGAGGAAAAGAGAAAAGAAGGCGTTCCGGAAAGCACGCGCTTCATTGTAGATGCGGAAAAAGAAAGAAGGATTAAAGATATTATCAGGGGGGACGTTGTCTTTCCTCCGGGGATGGTGGGTGATTTCGTGATTCTAAGGTCAAACGGCCTTCCAACCTATAACTTCGCGGCCGCTGTCGACGACGCCCTTATGAAAATAACGCATGTTATAAGAGGAGAGGAGCATCTCTCTAATACACTCCGTCAGATAATGGTTTACGGAGCACTCGGCATGGATATACCGGAGTTTGCCCACATACCGCTTATTCTCGGTTCGGACAGGTCTAAGCTTAGCAAGAGGCACGGAGCTCCCAATGTCAGAGACTACAGAAGGAAGGGATACCCCCCGGACGCGGTCGTGAATTATCTTGCCATGCTCGGATGGTCGAGTCCGGATCAAAGGGAAATTATGGGGCTTGAGAGTCTGATAAGCGAGTTTACACTTGAGCGTGTCTCGGAAAGCCCGAGCATCTTCGATGTCACAAAGCTCGATTGGGTTTCCGCTCAGAATATACGCGCCGGTAAAGCGGAGAGGTATTTAGAGTCAGCCCTGAAGTATTTCCCCGAATATTTTGTGGAAAGATATAAACGCGGTGAGATTGAAAAGATCTTTAATGTGATTTCAGAGAATATGTCACACTTTTCGGAAATCGAGACCTTAATACTCCCCTTCTCGCCGCGGAAGCCGGAATTCAGCCCTGAGGCGCTGGAGACCCTGGCGGAAAGCGGAGAGCTGATAGGGTATCTAATTGAAGGAGTGGAAAATATATCTGAGTGGACGGGCGAAAATGTTAGAAATGTTATAAAAAGTTCAGGAAAGAAGGCGGGAGTTAAGGGAAAAGATCTCTATAAACCTTTAAGGGTTGCTTTGACCGGAGAAGAACATGGTCCCGATCTTTCTTCGATTATAATGATAAAGGGGAAAGAGGATGTGCTTGATTCTTTAAAGCACGCCTATTCGAAGAGCAGGAGATGAACTATTTAAAGCTTTCCGGGGCACTCTTTCTTTCCCGCTGATAATAGCGACCGGAATAAGAATTGAAAGGCTTAAGTTTGGAAAAAAATATAAGAAAACTTAAAGTGGCGGTACTTCTCGGCGGTGATTCGCCGGAGAGGGATGTATCCTTAGCCAGCGGCGGTGAAATAATAAAGGCCCTGCGCGGGCGCGGGCACGAAGTCTTTCCCGTCGACTCTGCTCGTCCGGATGGAAAATACCGCGAAGGGGAAAATTCAGGGATTGACACGGAACCTCCCGAAGAGGTTCCGCGGGTTGACTCCGCTGAGTCGCTGGGCTGGCTTCGCGGCGAGTGGACTGGGCGCGCGGATCTGCTTTTTAACGCGCTTCACGGCGGAGCCGGAGAAGACGGCACCGTGCAGGCTCTTCTCGAGACCGCCGGCGTTGTATACACGGGGGCCGGGATTCTGGGGAGCGCCATAGCGATGAACAAGGATCTATCGAAAGCCCTTATGAGCCAAGCCGGTGTACAGACAGCTGAACATATTCTTTACAGTTGCCGGCAAGGCGCGGCAGACAAAGAGATAGAGAAGAGGATAGGAGAAGGAATCGGATTCCCCGTTGTTGTAAAACCTAACTCTCAGGGATCAAGCGTGGGTTTTTCCTTTGTAGAGAAGGCTTCCGAGCTGGACGGGGCGCTGAAAAAGGGAGCCGAGTTCGGAGATAAACTCATAATAGAGAGGTATATTCCCGGAAGAGAATTGACCGTAGCTGTCGTAGGCGGGGAGGCTTTCCCCCCGGTTGAGATTATTCCCGAGGGAGGATTCTATAATTACAAATGTAAATACACAAAAGGAAGCAGCGAATATGTTGTGCCGGCAGAGATAGAGCCTGCTTGCGCTGAAAGCTTGAAAACCCAGGCTTTAATTGCCTACAATACTCTTCTGTGCCGTGATTACGCGAGGGTGGATTTCAGGGTCGACAGCGAGAGCGGGATCTTCTGCCTTGAGCTTAACACCCTTCCCGGAATGACCCAGCTGAGTCTCGTGCCCATGGCGGCCGGTCAGGCCGGCATACCTTTTGACATGCTGATTGAGAAGATATGTCTTCTGGCTCTTGAGAGAAGCGGAAAAAAGTGATGAATTTTAAAACAGCTAATATAAATAAAGACAGTTTTTTACCCGGGAGATAGAACTGGAGGGAATGATGGATCGGATAGAGAAGATGATGAAGGAATTTACCGAAACGGCGGGTGTCTCAGGAGCTGAAGAAGAGGTCTTCGCGCTGATGGAGAAGCATCTCGGAAAGGTTGCCTCGATTGAAAAATGTGGTCTCGGCTCATTCGTCGGGCGTCTTAAGAAGGGGCGCAAGAAGCCGAGGGTTATGATCGCCGGCCATATGGATGAAGTGGGACTTATGGTTTCTCATTTCTCGGGCTCTTTCATTAAATTCAATAAGATCGGAGGATGGTGGGCACCGCGGCTTCTCGGACTTCAGGTGAGGATAAAGACAAGCAAGGGCTGGATAAACGGAGTAATTGCCTCTAAGAGTCCGTTTCATATGGAGGCGGAAGAAAGAAAAAAAGAGATAAAAGCGAAAGATCTCTATATAGATATAGGGCTTACGGGTGACGAAAAACCTGAAGATCTGGGTGTAATGCCCGGAGATCCAGTTGTTCCAGACACAGAATTTCTCCCTCTAAACGGGGGCAGGACCTATCTGGCGAAGGCCTGGGATAACAGGATTGGATGTATGGCCGTTGTGGAAGCCTTAAAAAAACTCAGCTCTGTTGATCCGCCCTGCGGGGTTTACGGTGTGGGAACTGTTCAGGAAGAAGTAGGTTTGAGAGGAGCTGTTACAAGCGGACATTATGTGAATCCCGATGTGGCTCTGGCCGTCGATGTGGGGATAGCTCAGGACATTCCCGGAGCTCCCGAAGGCGGTATGGAAAAGCTCGGAGGCGGGGTGTCGATCTGTGTGTACGACGCTTCTCTTATTCCAAACCGTAAGCTCAGAGACCTGGTTGTCTCGACAGCTGAGAAGAAGAAAATACCGTATCATTTCAGCTCTATATCGGTAGGCGGCACTGACGGCGGCAAATTGCACATGGACAGGTCCGGCGTTCCCGCCATTGTTTTCGGAATCCCGACCCGTTATATTCACAGCGGCGCCGGAATATTGGATCGAAGTGATTTTGATAATGCCGTAAAGCTGATAGTCGAAGTTGTTAAATCTCTGGATGAGGAAACAGTCCGGAATCTTATTTAGTTATTTCGCGAAGCCTCGATAGTGGATATATGAAGTTGTCAAGCTGTTGGAAAGGAGTTTTTTAATGGCTCTAAAGGTGTACAATAGATTTACCGGCAGAAAGGAAGAGTTTAAACCTGTTGAAAAGGGGAAGGCCGGTATTTATTTCTGCGGGTTGACCGTACAGGGAAAGCCGCATATGGGTCATATGCTTGCTTTTGTCTCCGGCGATATCATCAGGCGTTATCTTATGTTCAAAGGGTATGACGTGACTTACGTCCAGAATTTCACCGATGTTGACGATAAGATAATAAAGAAAGCCAATGACGAGGGCATTGCTTTTAAGGACCTCGCCGAGAGAAATATAGATGAATATTTTCGTTGCGCCCGCCTTCTGGGCATATTGCCCGCTGATGTTTATCCGAAAGCCACAGAGCATATAGATGATATAATCGAACTCGTCAGGAAATTGGAAGAAAAAGGGTATGCCTATGAATCACAGGGTGATGTCTACTTTCGCGTCAGAAAGTTCAAAGAGTACGGAAAACTCTCGGGCAGAAAGATAGACGACCTTAAGGTCGGCGCGAGGATCGCGGCTGGAGAGAACAAGGAAGACCCGCTTGATTTTACTCTCTGGAAAGCTGCCAAGGAGGATGAACCGGCATGGGATTCCCCGTGGGGCAGGGGGCGTCCGGGATGGCATATTGAATGTTCCGCCATGTCGATGAAGTACCTCGGTCAGACTTTAGATATGCACGGCGGCGGGGAGGATCTTATCTTTCCTCATCATGAAAACGAAATAGCCCAGAGCGAATCGGCAACGGGAAGGAATTTCGTGAATTACTGGATGCACAACGGGCTTTTGAACCTACGCGGCGAGAAAATGTCTAAATCAACACAGCATTTCTTCTCAATAGACGAGGTAAACAGGGAGTTTTCAGGGGATGTAATCCGTTTTTATCTTATTTCAACACATTTCCGCAGTAGAGCCGAATTCAGCAGAGAGCTTATGCGGGAAGCCGAAGCGGGGCTGGAGAGGATCAGGAATGCCTGTATGTATCTCGATGAATGCTTCAGCCGCGGCGGCGGTTCAGGCACCTCAGGCAAAGGGGAAAAGGCGCTGAAGCTGGCTGAGGTCACAGGCGAGGTGCGGGATAAGTTTCTGGGGGCGATGGATGATGATTTTAACAGCGCCGAGGCGGTAGGCCACATTTTTCATCTGGTACGCGAGATCAACAGGGTCAAGAACTCCTCCGGGACAGACCTCGCGGAACATCCCGCCGTGGTTAAGAAGCTGACAGACACTATGAATATGTTTAATGATATTCTCGGTCTCTTCGCAGAAGGTCTTCCCGCCGCGGGATATGATATTCCGGAAGAAGTTTTAGAGCTCGTTCGGAAGAGAGAAAAGGCGAGAGAAAGAAAAGAGTTCGAAGAAGCTGACGCGCTTAGGGACAAAATAAAAGAGATGGGTTATATCGTGGAGGACAGCGCCGAAGGCTCCAAGGTTAAACCCCGCACAAATGAATAGAAAACACCAGGCGGATCAACGTTCCCTCGAACCGCCCAGCGGCAAAACCTTTTCCAGCGGCAATAGAGCGAACCACAGAAGGATTGGAAGGAAGAAGTTTATGGTAAGGCTGAGGAATTCGGTGCCGGACCATAACGTTTCACTTTTCTCGTAGAAGCTCAAGAAAGCCGCCGAGAGGGTCAGGATATTAGCCGCCGTGAGGATCAGAAATCCGATCGCCGCCGCAGATAATTTCTTTTTCAGTCTGATACCCGAAACAGCCGTTACGAGCGAGAAGAAGACAACGGGGTTAATGGCTATATCTTCTGTCACATTCATGGCTTTTTCGACTATTACATCGTGGCTGAAAACCGCGAGAACCGGTTTTGCTCCGTAAGCTATCAGCTTAGCGTAGTAACTTCCACCCAGGATATACAGTATAAAGAAGAGAAGGGAGGCGGCGGTAAAACGGACGGCAAATACCAATATCCATCTCCCGATACCGGCATTTTCAGTGTTTCTAAAATACTCTTTGATTTTCACCGCGCGGCCTTTCGTTTCATTTTTTCTCGCCGGCGCTTTCTGGTTTTTCGAACCGGGCGAATTTATTCATCCACAGAAATACCAGTATAAGCATGAAAACGACAAACCCGACCTGCCATAAGTATCCGTGAAAAAAACCAAACAGCGATCTCTTATGGTAAAGGATAAGAGAGATAAATATCATCCTGAGCATATTCAGAATATGGATGGCGGGAATGCCGATCAGAATGCCGATTAGTTTTCCGCTGTTTCTTGCCGGAAACGCCCCGATAATCGACAGGAATATCATCGTGGTATAAAGCCCCGTGCATTCAGCTATTACACTCATTTTTTCAATTCCGTGAGATGTCTGAAATATAAAGACGCTTCCCCTTAAATCAAAATCATACCGCATCAGTTTGAGGAAAAAGGCGATTTCTTTTGATACAATATTCTGAAGGCGCGATGTGATGGAGGGGTTCATCCGAACAAGTATGTAGGAGAGGATCCATATCGAAAAGAATGAGAAAATAAACAGGGAAAATTCCCTTCTGAAAATCCTTTTCTTTTCAGATCCCCGTTTATCGGCCAGCTTGGATTTCAATATTATATTCCTTCTTTTTTAAGTGTATGAAACAAAAGTAATGCCCGAAGCAACCGGCAGTCAAGTTCTATATGGCAATCTTGTAAGCTGCCATATTTACATCTCTTGACAAATCGGGCTTCTTGGTTGAATATAGGGACTGTTAATTTTATAAAAATTCAGCGGGTGTTTGATGATATTTGGAAAAAAGAAGATAGGTCTAGCGCTGGCGGGCGGCGGAGCAAAAGGACTCGCTCATATCGGCTTACTTGAAGTTCTTGAGAAAAACAAGATACCTGTCGATGTTATCTCCGGTACAAGCATAGGGGCGATTATTGGAGCGAATTACGCCCTCGAGCCGGATATCGGCAAGTTGAAGCAAACGGCCTTTTCACTCGTTAAATCTGAAATGTACAAGGATTTGAAACTTGACAGATTGAGACCGAGCAGGGAGAACAACTGGTTTGACAGGATCAGAAACAAGGCCAGATCGAGGGTTACCTTTGCTGAAGCGCTCTTAAAGCCTTCACTTATTTCAGAGGAGCCTGTAAAGAGATTTTTCGATGAATTCTATAATGAAAAAAAATTTGAAGACACAGAGATTCCCTTCGCCGCCGTAGCGCTCGATCTGGTATCCGGGGAAGATGTGATATTCAGGGAGGGGTTGATAAAGGACGCTCTCAGGGCAAGCACGGCGATTCCGGGAATATTCCCGGCTGTAGAGATGGGGAGCAAGTTGCTTGTGGACGGCGGAGTGACGGCTAATGATCCGGTACTCGCGGCGAGGGAACTGGGCGCCGATGTAGTTATCGGAATTATTTTCGGGTATGACCCCCGCCCGGTGGGAAGGCTTAGAAACTCTATGGATGTTATCCTGAGGGGTGACCAGCTGGCAAAGTTGAAACTGTTCAGGATGCTCATTAGCAAAGCCGATTATGTAGTTGAAATTGACACGGGAGATATGCACTGGACAGATTTCGGAAGGCTCGAAGAGTGCATCGAGAAGGGAAGTGAGGCTGCGAAAAGAAATATTGACGGATTGCGAAAGGCAACGGGCGGAAATTTCTTCAGGAGTTATTTCAAGCTGAGATAAATCGCCGAAACCAATATTCCCCTAAGCTCGTTTAGTTCTACCTTGGTTTTGACAAAACAGGTCGAATAGAAGATGTTTTGAACCGGTATTCCTCTCGATTTGAATTGAAACATAAGAACGATGATTATATAATAACTGTTATCATACATTTTCGATCGCAAGTTCCAATAAATGCCGGGATATTTATCCCCCGGGTTGAGGTGTCCCGGCGAGTTGAACGGTAAGATTTTTTGAGTGTGACAGTTTATCAGTCTAAGGTGAGTGAAGAAGGCTGAGCTTTCAGGAAGGAAAAGGGCTTAAGACCTGAAAATGTTTAAGTGTTGAGAATTGCCGGAGAATAGAAATGAAAATCAAGGAAATATTGAAAGAGGATATAAAGGGTTTTCTAGAGCAAGCCTCCGTCAGAATTGCCGTTCTCGACACAGAGTTCAATATAGTCTGGGCAAACAGGTATTACACCGGCAGCGCGGGGTTGTCCCCCGGAGAGATAGAAGGGAATAAATGTTACGCTGTCTGGGGACTGGATAAACCCTGCGGCGGCTGTCCGGTTATAGAAGCGATAGAGACGGGCGAACCGCAAGAAGCTGAATTAACATCAGAGAGCCAAATGGGATATTTATCAAAGGCTTCACCTCTTAGAGACGAGAACGGAGACATAATAGGCGCGATCGATATTTTATTTGACATTACCGGGAGCAAGAAAAGGGAATGTCTACACCGTGAAACAAATGAAAAATTCAGCAAAATGTATGAAAATATTCCCCTGCCTTATCATTCCCTCGATAAAAACGGCTGTTTCATAGATGTAAATCCCGCCTGGGTGGAGATGCTCGGTTATGAAAATGATGAAGTTACAGGTAAAAATTTCGCGGAGTTTCTGCACCCGGACAGCAAACGGCAATTTGATAAACATTTTCCGGAATTAAAAAAACGCGGATATATTCACGACGCGCAGTTTAGAATAAGGCATAAAGACGGGCATTATTTATTTATGTCGTTTGAAGGTCGAATTGGCTATGACCCCGGCGGCCGCTTCAAACAGACATACTGTGTGATGAAAGATATCACCCGGCATAAAAAATTGGAAAGCACCTTGAGGGATAAGGAAAAGAGATGGCGCAACTATGTTAAAAAAGCCCCCTACGGCATTTTCGTCGCCGACATGGAGGGAAATTATGTAGAAGTCAACCCGGCTGCCTCCGGGATTACGGGATATACAGAGGAGGAGCTGCTGAATATGAGTATCCATGACCTCTTGCCCGCTAACAGCATGGAAATGGGTGTTTCTCACTTTCAACGCCTCTGTGAAGAAGAATATTCCGATGAGGAACTTCCCTTTAAAGATAAAAACGGAAATGTAAAATATTGGCGGATATCAGCGGTCAAAATGAACCGGGACCGGTTCCTGGGATTTGTGCAGGAAACTACAGGGCAGAGAAAAGCCGAGCTAAGATTACGGGAAAGTGAAGAAACATACCGCGATCTTTTTCATAACGTGCAGGTAGGATTATTCAGGACAAAGATTGAAGACGGAATGATTCTCGAAAGTAATCAGCAGATGGCAAGAATGTTCGGTTACAGCAGCAGAGAGGAATTGATTGGCAGCTATATAACTTCTGAAAACTATGTTGATCCCGGAACAAGGGAAAGAATGGTCGAGGAAATCAGAAGGAACGGGAAAATTAATAATTTCGAGGCGAGGTTCTACCGGAAGGACGGTTCAATTTTTTATGCCAGATACTCCGCGAAGATATATCCCGATAAAGGCTGGATAGAGGGGGTTTGTGAGGATATCACCGAGAGAAAGAAGATGGAAGAGAAACGGAATGAACTCCAGTCGCAGTTGATACAGGCTACAAAGATGGAATCTGTAGGACGGCTCGCGGGCGGGGTGGCGCATGATCACAATAATATGCTGAGTGTCATTCTAGGATACACGGAGTTGATTCTTGGAAAGCTGAAGCCGGATAATCCCCTCTATAGAGATCTATTAGAAATTCAAAAAGCTGCTGAACGGTCAAGAGATATTACCAGGCAGCTTTTGGCTTTTGCCCGTAAGCAGACTATTGATCCAGAGGTTATGGGGCTGAACGATACGATTGAAGATATGCTTAAGATGCTGAAACAACTCATAGGTGAGAACGTGGATCTGGCCTGGATGCCGGAAGAAGAAATCTGGAATGTCAAGGTGGATAAATCCCAGATCGACCAGGTTCTGGTCAACCTCTGCGTAAACGCCAGGGACGCCATCGGGGGGAACGGTAAAATAATCATAGAGACTGAAAACGTGTTCTTGGATGAAGACTATTGCGGTAAACACGCCGGATTCACCGCGGGCGAATTTGTTATGCTGGCAGTAAGTGACGACGGCGTCGGTATTGATAAAAATGAGCTCGACAATATCTTCGAACCGTATTATACAACGAAAGATTCAGAAGGAAGCGCCGGCCTCGGGCTTGCGATGATCTACGGCGTCATGAAGCAGAACAGAGGTTTTATTAATGTTTACAGCGAGCTGGGGAGAGGAACGACTGTTAAGTGTTACTTTCCCCGGCATAAAGGTGAAGGGAGCAAAGCGAACGAGGAAAGCACAGATGGGGGCGGGATTGGCGGCGGCGAAACAATTCTCGTGGTTGAAGATGAAAACAGTGTTCTGGAATTAATAAGACTGATACTGGAGAAATTAGGCTACAGTGTTCTGACCGCCAGTACTGCCGGGGAGGCTTTCGAGCTCGCGGCGGAGAATGAGAATAAAATAAAATTGCTTATATCCGATGTGATTATGCCGGAAATGAACGGAAGCGAACTGGCAGATAAACTCAAGTCCCATTACCCTGATATTAAGATATTGTTTATGTCCGGTTACACCAAGAATGTTATTGCTGAAAAGGGCGTATTGGATGAGGGAGTTAATTTTATTCAGAAGCCGTTTTCAAAAATAGAGTTGGGAAAAAAGATAAACCAGTTGCTGAGCGAAGAGTAGAAAACAGTTCACGGAGAATAACCCTTCCTTTTCCGGTCAGTACTTTCCTGAAAGGAATCTTCTTCACGGCATTTGAATTTAACAGAGGACTTCAAAATAATGTTTTTCGCGGATAAACCATACATCTCGGAATTTTTCAAGAAGACTGTCCGGGACAACTCGATTCCCGTTGTAAGTACGGATATAGCAAAGAAGCTCGGTCTTTACAGCGGGACTAACCTTGTGAGTGAAGAGGAAGCAATTGAAATTTTTCGGAATTCTGATAATCCCTCCGTTTATACTACATCTGAGAACTCAATAGGATGGATATCAAAGAATCTGGCATTCAGCGGGCTGCCCGGCAAAATTGATTTATTCAAGGACAAGATCAAATTCAGACAGCTTACTGAATCTGTCTTTCGGGATCTGTTCTTCATGGAGGTTCGAGCTGGAGATTTAGAAGAGATAAGGTTTGAGGATATTCCTCTCCCCTTTGTTATCAAACCGGCAGTTGGATTTTTCAGCATGGGGGTTTATAAGGTTTCCACACGCGAAGAGTGGGTAAAGACAATTGGTTTGATAACAGAGGAGATAAAACAGTTGAAAGGGTTGTACCCGGAAAAGGTGTTAGATACGGGGTCATTCATTATCGAAGAATACGTTGAAGGTGAAGAATTTGCCGTTGACGCCTATTATGATTCTTCGGGCGAACCAGTGATCTTAGGTATCCTGAAACATATATTTTCTTCAGACGAAGATGTCAGTGACAGGGTTTATATTACATCCAAGGAGATTATCGAAAATAATATTGAAGAGTTCACCGATTTCGCGGGGAAAATAGGCCGGTTGACCGGGGTAAAAAACTTC
Organism: Candidatus Krumholzibacteriota bacterium; assembly: GCA_034520215.1. Lineage (NCBI taxonomy): Bacteria > Candidatus Krumholzibacteriota > Candidatus Krumholzibacteriota bacterium. Next base: position 449,227 of record JAXHNR010000002.1, read on the forward strand.
CCGGTCCATATCGAGCTCCGCAGGGAGAACAGCGGCACTCTCCTGCCCGTTGAAGTAAACCCGATGCGTTTCGGCGCCTGGTGTACAACGGCGGACATTTCATATCTGGCATACGGGTTTAATCCCTATCTGTATTATTACTCACGGAAGAGGCCTCAGTGGCCGAGGATTCTGGAAGGAAAAGAAGGAAAGCTTTACGCTCTCATTGTGCTGGACAATTCAACCGGCATAGAGGGAGATAAGGTCACTTCTTTTGACTACGACAAACTGCTTTCAAGGTTTGAAAATCCGTTAGAGCTCAGGAAAATCGATTACAAGGAGTATCCGGTATTCGGTTTTCTGCTCACAGAAACAAGCGGGGACAATTTTGTCGAGCTTCAAAGAATACTGGATTCGGATCTGAAAGAATTTATATCAACGCGGTAAAAAATATATATTTACCGGGCTGGCTGATTATCAAATATAAATATTCGTACATATTTAAAGGGTTTGAACATTCCTCGGAATTTAGGACATTATTTTAGTAACGGCAAAACTATTTAGTTGCTCATGTTGGCAAATGGAATGGATATTTAGCTTCTATCGGGCTATTGGCATTTCAAAGTCCCCGGCGGAAGAACTGCCGTTTGTGCAGCTGTGGTCAAAAGAACTGTTTCTGGATCGCCTGAATAATTATGCTTCCCGGATTGGCTGAACAACTGAGATGAATTCTCTGGTAACAAAAAACTGTTTTTTATTGATGTTGCAATAGCCTGCCTTTAGTATGCGAATAAGTGGTATCTAAAATATAGAGTAACGTAAATGCCAAAGCGCTCCCCGGTCGGGGGGGAGGCAAATAATTTCCTGATGATTTACAACAGGCAAATTATCAAAAAACCACTTTACATTTATTGAGCGTAACCATATATTGCAAAACCCGGTTGGATTGACCGGGTTTTTAGTTGTGACAAGTAGCAGACTTGTTGATATTTTCTGATTTATCTGTTGAGATGAAATGATATCTGAATTATTTGTTTTACGGATGGTGGATTTTATTGTTTTTTATTCAAGGAATCGACAGGTTTTTACTTGACATAAAACCTCTGAGAAAATATTATTGATTAATTAAGCCTTTTTAAGGGTGGAGTACGCCCTTTGCTGGCGTAGCTCAAAGGTAGAGCAACTGATTTGTAATCAGTAGGTTGGGGGTTCAATTCCCTTCGCCAGCTCCAGCTAATTGCAAGACCGGATAAAACAGCTTAGAAATAAATTTGCTGTAGCACACTGGAAGAATAGCTGAAAGTTAAATATTTCAGCCGTTCTGCCGGTCTTTTTGTTGAGGTAAGTGGGGGAGGTTCCCGAGTGGTCAAAGGGAACAGACTGTAAATCTGTCGGCGAAGCCTTCGGAGGTTCGAATCCTCCCCTCCCCACCAGGCTAATGCTCGTTATTCCCGAAGGATTAACGATGATTCGGGATTAAAGAGCGGGAATAGCTCAGTTGGTAGAGCGTCAGCCTTCCAAGCTGAGGGTCGCGGGTTCGAGCCCCGTTTCCCGCTCCAGTTTTAATTGTTGTGGGTTATACATTGCCCACGTAGCTCAGGAGGAAGAGCACGTCCTTGGTAAGGACGAGGTCACCGGTTCAAATCCGGTCGTGGGCTTAGAGAACATTATGTTTTTGAGCAGGAGGAAATACTCCAATGGCTAAGGAGAAATTTGAAAGGACCAAGCCGCATTTAAATGTAGGGACAATAGGGCACGTGGATCATGGCAAGACGACGCTGACAGCGGCTATGACGAAGCATCTGGCGACGAAGGGTTGGGCGGATTTCGTTCCGTTTGACGAGATAGACAAGGCGCCGGAGGAGAGAGACAGAGGCATAACGATAGCCACGGCGCATGTTGAATACGAGACTGAGAACCGGCATTACGCGCATGTGGATTGTCCCGGTCACGCGGATTACATTAAGAATATGATAACCGGCGCGGCGCAGATGGACGGGGCTATAGTGGTAGTGAGTGCCGCGGACGGGCCCATGCCGCAGACGAGGGAGCATATACTTTTGGCGCGGCAGGTTAATGTGCCGGCGCTTCTGGTATTTATGAACAAGACGGACATGGTTGATGATCCGGAGCTTATAGAGCTTGTGGAGCTTGAGGTGAGGGAGCTTTTGGACGAGTATGAATTTCCCGGGGACGAGATACCGATAATAAAGGGCAGCGCGCTTAAGGCTCTTGAGAGCGATGATCCGGATTCGGAAGAGGCCAAGTGTATATGGGAGCTGATGGATGCGTTGGACAGTTATATACCCGAGCCGGAGAGGGATTTGGACAAGCCGTTTTTGATGCCTGTCGAGGATGTCTTTTCGATAACGGGAAGGGGCACGGTAGGAACGGGAAGGATAGAGCGCGGGATAGTAAATGTAGGTGAAAATGTGGAGATAGTGGGGATAAGGGACACGCAGAAGACCGTAGTGACGGGAGTGGAGATGTTCAGGAAGCTTCTTGATGAGGGTAGAGCCGGGGACAATGTCGGGTTGCTGCTCAGAGGGATAAACAAGAAGGATCTGCTTCGAGGGATGGTAGCCGCGAAGCCCGGATCGATAACGCCTCATAAGAAGTTCAAGTGCAAGGTATATGTATTGAAGAAGGAAGAGGGCGGTCGTCACACGCCGTTTTTTGAAGGGTACAGGCCGCAGTTTTATTTTCGCACGACAGATGTAACGGGAGTAGCAACGCTGCCGGAAGGCACGGAGATGGTAATGCCGGGTGATGATGTTGAGCTGACGGTGGAGCTGATAAGCCCGATAGCGATGGAGAAGGAGTTGCGGTTTGCTATCCGTGAAGGCGGAAGAACCGTCGGAGCTGGTGTTGTAACTGAAATTATTGAGTAAGAATTTTTATATAAAAGGTGTAGCGAAAAATGAGACAGAAAGTAACTATGGCTTGCACGAAGTGCAAGAATAGGAATTACCAGACAACAAAGAACAGGCGTCTGCATCCTGACAGATTAGAACAGAAGAAATACTGCAGATTCTGCGGTAAGCACACGCTGCACAAACAAACGAGGTAGCGCGAGGCTAAGGGTTTCAAACAGCCGGCCAAGATACGCTGGAGTTCGCGCGTGTAGCGGCAAAGCGGAAATACAGCAGAGCAGCTCACGCGTTCTGTCAGAGAAAAGGCTGTTTTGTTGATGTACCATGGAGGTTGTAATGATAGAAAAAATTGGAAATTTTTTCAGAGAAGTAAAAGTGGAAATGAAGAAAGTAACGTGGCCTTCTCGTGAAGAACTGAAAGAATCCACAAAACTGGTAATTATTGCTTCCTTTGTAGTAACTGTTTTCATCGGTGTTGTTGATAACATACTTTCGTTTATCATCAGATATCTGCTGGGATGGTAATTCAGTTCAATTAGATTTTGAGGAAAAAGAATGGGCGAAGAAATTTCAAAAAATAAGACAGAAGAATTAGCTGATAAGGAAAATAAAAACAGCGTTTCTGATCAGGAGAATCACCCGGAAGAGAAGGCGGCTGAGGCGGGGAAAGCTGAGGATTCTTCAAAGAGCACCGCGCCAGATGAGCCCGAAGAGAGGGGTGAAGGTAAGGACGATCAGAATATTCAAAAGACAGAAGATAATGATCAATATAAAAATATGAAATGGTATGTCGTTCACACCTATTCCGGGCGGGAAAAGAAAGTGCGCGATTCAATAGAAAGAATTGCGAAAAATTCCGGATTAGAGGATAAGTTCGGGAATATACTTGTGGCAACTGAAGAAGTAGCGGAGATGAAGAAGGGTAAGAAGAAAGTAAGAGAACGCAAACTCTTTCCCAGCTATATAGTGATCCAGATGGAAATGAGCAATGAAACATGGAATCTTGTCGAGAATGTTACGGGAGTTACGCATTTTGTGGGGGGGAGAGAGAAACCCCTGCCCATTCCCAAAAAGGATGTGGACAGAATACTGGGAAGGATGGAGAAGAGAGAAGGGATTATTCCCGAAGTTCCTTTCACATTGGGTGAACACGTTAATGTTGTCGATGGACCGTTTTCTGAGTTTACAGGTATTGTTGATGAAATAAGCCCGGAACGGGGCAAATTGAAGGTCCTGGTAAGTATTTTCGGAAGAGAAACGCCGGTTGAGCTTGATTTTCTTCAGGTAAAGCCGCTGTAAGTCACAGAATTTCTCTAAGAATAAGGAATTTCAGATTGAGGAGAGTCGCGACCAATGGCTAAAAAAAGAAAAAAGAAGATTCTAAAGGTTATTAAACTTCAGATTCCCGGCGGAAAGGCTACGCCGGCTCCTCCTGTTGGACCAGCGCTGGGCCAGCTTCAGGTAAGTTCGATGGATTTTTGCAAACAGTTTAACTCGGCGACTGAAAAGATGGTTGGCAGTATTGTTCCCGTAGAGATAACTGTTTATGCTGATAAGAGTTTCACTTTTGAGACGAAATCGCCGCCGGCGTCAGAATTCTTAAGAAAAGCGGCAAAGATCGCCAAGGGTTCGGGGGAACCGAACAAGGAGAAAGTGGCGAAAATATCATTAGCCCAAGTAGAAGAGATTGCCAAAGAAAAAATGAAGGATTTAAATGCCTATAATCTTGAAGCCGCTGTAAAGATCGTAAAAGGCAGCGCCAGGAGTATGGGGATAGTTGTTGAAAACTAGGTTTTTAAGACAGAAAGTGATAGTAAGATGAAGCACGGCAAAAGATATGTGGACAACCAGAAAGAGATAGATCCAGCAAAAGAATATCCTCTAGGTGAAGCTGTGGAACTCATTAAGAGTCAGAAACCGGCGAATTTTGATGAAGGGATTGAATTTTCAGCCAGGCTCGGAGTCAATCCCAAGCATGCCGACCAGCAGGTAAGGGGAACGGTGATGCTTCCTCACGGAACGGGCAAGAAAGTAAGAGTTTTGGTTTTTGCCCAGGGCGACAAGGAACGCGAAGCTCTGGAAGCCGGAGCCGATTACGCGGGTTTTGACGAGTATATTGAGAAGATAAATGATGGATGGTTTGAGTTTGACGTTGCCATCGCGACCCCCGATATGATGAGCGAAGTCGGCAAACTGGGCCGCTTTTTGGGCCCCAGAGGACTGATGCCGAATCCAAAAGCGGGGACGGTGTCGTCCGATGTGACAAAGGCGGTCACTGAGGCAAAGGCGGGAAAGCTGGAATACCGTGTTGACAAAAACGGTAATATCCATGTTCAAGTGGGGAAGATGTCTTTCGATAAGGAGAAACTCGCTGATAATATCAGTGCGATAGTGAAAGAGCTTCTCAGAGCTAAACCTTCCGCCGCTAAAGGGAGATATTTCTTAACTATTTATATCTCAAGTACCATGGGTCCTTCCATTAAACTTGACAGAACATCAATAGTAGATATAGCGAGATAAAGGGAAAGGAGTATATCTGATGGTGCAGCAGGCCAAAATAGACAGAGTTGACGAGCTCGTAGAGCTCTTGAAAGGAGCTAAGAGTGTAATATTGAATGACTATAAGGGGTTGGATGTTGCCGCAATTTCGAAGCTCAGGCGAGAATGTTATGAAAATAATGTCACTTTCAGGGTTATCAAAAACACCCTGGCTGTCAGAGCGTTCGACAGTATGGGCATAGAGGGTATGAATAAATTTTTCTCCGGACCGACAGCTTTTGCTGTCAGCGCCGAAGAAGAAGTCCTGCCCGCTCAGATTTTAAAGAAATTTGCCGATGAACATGAATTACCCCGTTTTAAGGGGGCTTTGGTAAACGGCCGTATTCTCGATGAAAAAAAGACGGTCGCATTTGCGTCACTCCCGGGCAAAGCCGAACTTCAGGCGAAACTGGTTGGGACACTTCAGAATCCGGTGCGAGGTCTTATTAACTGCCTCGATGCTTCCCGTCGGAATCTTGTATATGTTCTCCATGCCATTTCCGAAAAGAAGGGAGCGGCTTAAGGCTCGGATTGTAAGATAAGACATGTTTTTTTGATAACTTTGAAATAATCTTGAAAGAGAGGTAAGAATGTCTGCCGATAAGAAGGAAGAGAAAAAGAAGAAAGAGGAAGTAGAAGTAAAAGAGGAGAAAGCTGAGAAGAAAGAGGACAAGAAAGAGGAAACCAAGAAGAAAGAAACTAAAAAGAAAGAGACGAAGAAGAAAGAAAAAAAGACTGAAAAAGAGGAAAAGAAGGAAGAAAAGAAAGAGGACAAAAAGGAAGAGAAATCTGAAGAGAAGGAAAGCGTAGAGCCTGAATCCGCAAATGTTAAGAAGATAGTGGATATGGTCAAAGAACTGACTGTAATGGAACTTTCGGAGCTCGTAGAAGTTCTCGAAGATCTCTTTGGTGTCAGCGCTTCTGCTCCCGTAGCTATGATGGCTGGAGGCGCCGCGGGCGCTCAGGCCGGCGGAGAGGAAGAAGAGCAAACTGAATTTGACGTGGTTCTGAAAGATATAGGAAGCCAGAAAATTCAGGTAATTAAGGTTATCCGGTCGATTACAGACCTGGGACTTATTGAAGCTAAGAAGCTTGTTGAATCCGCGCCGGTACCCGTCAAAGAGGGTGTCGCCAAGGATGAAGCGGATGAACTTAAATCTAAGATAGAAGAAGTTGGAGCTACCGTAGAACTTAAGTAATTTACTAGTTTGGTTGATGTTGAATATAAGACCAAAGAAAGGGAAGGGCCGTTTCGCATGATTAAAATGTCTAAGCGAATCGATTACAGAAAAACTCCCAAAGTGATGGGGCTTCCCCATTTGTTGGATCTGCAGCTATCATCTTATGACACTTTTCTCCAGCCGAAAGTTTCGAAGGAGAAAAGGAAAGACGTTGGGTTGGAGTCGGTTTTTAAATCGATATTTCCCATTGTATCATCGAGGGGTAATTTTTCACTGGAGTATCTTGGTTATAACGTAGGTGAACCGAAGTATTCAGTTGAGGAATGCAGGGACCGGGATCTCACTTACGCGGTTCCGCTGAAGGCTTCTCTGCGTCTTGTTATAATGGAAAAGGGTGCCGACAAGGAAGCTATAAAAGACATTATCCAGAGTGATGTCTATCTTGGTGAAATTCCTCTTATAACGGATAGAGGCACTTTTATCATCAATGGCGCGGAAAGGGTAATTGTAAGTCAGCTGCACCGTTCTCCCGGAGCGGTTTTCAGCGACAAATACCACGCTAACGGAAAAAGACTCTTCAGCGCCAGGATAATTCCATACCGGGGATCATGGGTGCAATTCGCGGTAGATGTCAATGACGTAATGTACGTTTACATCGACCGCCGCCGGAAAATGCCCGTGACGACACTTCTCAAAGCGATGGGGTTTGAGCCGGACAGCGCTATCATAAAGCTTTTCCACAAAAAAGAGGTTTATAAATTATCACCGAGAAAGAACAAGAAAGATAACGCTCTGATCGACAAAGCCGTCGCGGAAGATATTGTTGATCCCGAAACAGGCGAAATAATCATTGAGTGCGGCAAATTGATTACTGAAGAGATTCTAACATCAATGAAAGAGAGAAAGATCTCAAAACTTGTCCTTGTAAAAAAGAAGAAGGGACTTGACAGTGATGTTATTCTCAAAACTCTCGCTAAGGACAAGACTTCCAATAGTGAAGAGGCTTTGAAGCGGATCTACAATCTGCTGCGGCCCGGGAATCCGCCAACTCTCGAAACGGCCAAAGCTCTTCTTCAGAGGTTGTTCTTCAATCCGAAGCGATACGATCTGGCGAGGGTGGGGCGATATAAGATAAATAAGCGTCTTGGTATAGATGTTCCAATTGAAACGACGACATTAACGCCCAAAGACTTTATTGCCGTTGTGGCGAACCTTATCAATCTCAAGGAAACTGACGGCCCGGTTGATGATATTGATCATCTGGGCAACAGGCGTGTCAGATCTATAGGAGAACTTCTCTCAAATCAGTTTTCAATAGGTCTTTCCAGGATGGCCAGAATAATCCGTGAGAGAATGACTATTCAGGAATCAGATAACCCGACACCCTATGATCTGGTTAACGCGAGGACTGTCAGCGCCGTGATACAATCCTTTTTCGGAAGCAGTCAGCTTTCGCAATTTATGGATCAGACTAACCCTATAGCCGAGCTGACTCACAAACGGCGTCTTTCAGCCCTTGGTCCGGGCGGATTGACACGGGAAAGAGCCGGATTTGAAGTCAGAGATGTGCATTTTACGCATTACGGCCGCCTGTGTCCCATTGAAACACCCGAGGGACCTAACATAGGTTTGATTACGTCACTTGCTTCTTTCGGCCACCTCAATGAATTCGGTTTTCTGGAAACACCGTATTTGAAAGTGAAGGACGGTGTTGTAACTGATGAAGTAGAGATGTTATCCGCTGATATGGAAGATGACATGATAATAGCCCATGGGAGTTCACCGGTTGATAAAAAAGGGAAGTTTACTTCTGATAAAATAATGGCAAGAAGTAAAGGCGATTTCGTACTTGTGGACCCTAAGGGTATTAATTATATAGATATTTCAACGAATCAGCTTGTTGGTATATCAGCCGCTCTTATACCTTTCCTCGAACATGATGATGCCAACAGAGCTTTAATGGGCTGCAATATGCAGCGTCAGGCTGTTCCCCTTCTGAAACCTGAAGCGCCGTTAGTCGGGACTGGTCTGGAAAGTAAAGCCGCGTACGATTCCGGGGTTCTCGCGATTGCCAAGAGAAGCGGTACGGTGAAAAACGTTTCCGCTGACAGAATACAGATTTCTTACAATGTCGACAGCAGTGACAGCGATCTGGATGATTTCTCGGGATTCGGCGGGATTGACGAGTACAGGCTGGTAAAATACAAGCGTTCAAACCAGGATACTTGTATTAACCAGAAGCCTATAGTAAACCTCGGTGATAAGATTAAGAAAGGCGATGTAATAGCCGATGCTTCAGCTTCTGTTAAAGGCGATCTGGCTATTGGAAGGAATCTGCTTGTCGCCTTTATGCCTTGGCGCGGGTATAACTACGAGGATGCCATTGCCATTAGCGAGAGGCTTGTGAAAGAAGACGTTTTGACCTCTATTCATGTCGAAGAGTATGAATTGCAGGTACGGGACACTAAAGCCGGCAAGGAAGAGATCACAAGGGAACTTCCGAACGTGGGAGAGGACTCATTGTCCAACCTCGATGGAGACGGAATAATAATGGTGGGAGCCCGTGTTAAAACCGGTGATATTCTTGTCGGAAAGGTTACCCCGAAGGGTGAAACCGAACTTACTCCCGAAGAAAGGCTGCTTAAAGCGATTTTTGGAGAAAAAGCGGGAGATGTGCGTGACGCTTCCCTCAAGGCCGGAACCGGCATGGACGGGATAGTAATTGACGTCAAACTATTTTCCAGGAAAGAACGTGATGATAGGGCGAAAAATCAGGAAAAGAAAGAAATCAAGGCCCTTGAGAAAAAATTCCAGGAGAAGAAGGAATTCGTAAAAAGCAAAAGAAAAGAAAGATTGGAAAAGTTAATGCTCGGGCAGACAACCGAGAAGCTGATTCATTCTGAAACCGGCGAGATACAGGCAAAAGCGGGCAGGAAGATTACGGAAAAATTACTCGATACCATAGATGTTGATTATCTGCACTGGGGACTGCCTATAGTGAAGAATTCAAAGGTTGACGAAAAGATTCAATCTTTGATGGAGACCGCCACGAGAGCTATTGACGGGATAGACGCGAAATATGAAAAAGAGGTCGAAAGAGTAAAACGCGGCGATGAACTTCCCCCCGGTGTAAACAAGCTTGTTAAAGTTTATGTTGCCCGGAAGAGGAAAATAGCTGTTGGCGATAAGATTTCCGGCCGGCACGGAAACAAAGGGGTTATTTCTACAATAGTACCCGAAGAAGATATGCCTTACATGGAAGACGGCACCCCCGTTGATATCTTACTGAATCCGCTGGGAGTACCGAGCAGGATGAATGTCGGACAGATTCTTGAGACACACCTCGGCTGGGCCACGCAGAAACAGGGAGCGAGAGCGATCACTCCCGTGTTTAACGGAGCGACAGTGTCCGAGATTAAAGAGGCATTGAAGGAATCCGGATTGCCCGAAGACGGGAAGGCTGTCCTCTACGACGGCAGGTCGGGCGAAGTTTTCGATAACAAGGTTACAGTCGGATATATTTATATGATGAAACTCTCACACCTTGTTGATGATAAAATTCACGCGAGGTCTATCGGGCCTTATTCACTTGTTTCACAGCAGCCGCTTGGAGGCAAGGCTCAGTTCGGCGGTCAGAGATTCGGTGAGATGGAGGTATGGGCTCTTGAAGCTTACGGAGCCGCCTATTGCCTTCAGGAAATGTTAACTGTCAAATCCGATGATGTAAGCGGAAGAAGTAAAGTATATGAATCAATCGTAAAGGGTGGAACCGCGCCCGAACCGGGTTTGCCGGAATCGTTTAGTGTGCTGTTAAAAGAACTTCAGAGTTTGTGTCTGGATGTAAGTCTTGAAAGGGAATAAAGAGTTGGAGGTTTCCTTTGTATACTACCTTTTTTGATAAAAATCGAAATCACCCCGGCGGAATAGACGCTATGGGAATCAAGCTGGCTTCACCGGAAGCTATTCGTTCATGGAGTTACGGAGAAGTCTTAAAACCCGAAACCATTAACTATCGTTCTTTCAAACCGGAGAAGGACGGACTTTTCTGCGAGAGAATATTCGGCCCCGTCAAAGACTGGGAATGTGCCTGCGGTAAATATAAACGGATTCGTTACAGAGGGGTGATTTGTGACAGATGCGGCGTGGAAGTGACTCATTCGAAGGTGCGGAGAGAACGTATGGGGCATATCGAACTTGCCGTTCCCGTTGCTCATATATGGTTTCTGAAAGGCATTCCGAGCCGTATAGGATATATGCTGGGGATTTCAATCCGTAACCTTGAAAGAATATTGTACTATGAGTCCAGAGTTGTTATAGACCCCGGTGAATCAGGGCTTAAACATAAGCAGCTTATAGATGAAGAAACATATTATGAGCTTGTTGAAAAAGAGGTAGAATTTACCGCCAAGATGGGTGGAATGGCTATAAGAGAACTTCTCGCCCAGGTGGATATTGAAGAGGAATCTATTAATCTCAGAGCACAGGCGAAAGTCGAAACCTCAATGCAGCGCAAGAAAAAAGTGCTAAAGAGACTTAGAGTAATGGAAGCCTTTCTCGGCAGTCCCAATAAAGCGGAGTGGATGATACTTGAAACTATTCCGGTACTTCCGCCGGATCTGCGCCCGCTCGTTCCCCTGGAAGGGGGCAGGTTTGCGACATCTGATCTGAACGATTTATACAGAAGGGTTATTAACCGAAACAACAGGTTAAAGAAGCTCATTGAGATACGGGCACCCGAAGTAATATTGAGAAATGAAAAGAGAATGCTCCAGGAAGCTGTTGACGCTTTGTTTGATAACGGGAGGCGTTCCCGCCCGGTAAGAGGTCACGGGAACAGACCTCTCAAGAGTTTAAGTGATATGCTTAAAGGGAAAAAGGGCCGTTTCCGTCAAAATCTTCTGGGCAAGCGAGTGGATTATTCCGGGCGTTCAGTGATTGTAGTAGGTCCGGAGCTTGAAATGCACCAGTGCGGTATTCCAAAATCAATGGCTCTGGAATTATTCAAGCCTTTTATCATACGTAAGCTTGAAGAAAAGGGTTACGTGCAGACGGTAAAGAGCGCCAAGAAACTTGTAGAGAGGGAAAGGCCGGAAGTCTGGGATATCCTCGAAGAAATAATAAAGGACCATCCCGTTTTGCTCAACAGGGCGCCGACTCTGCACAAATTGGGTGTTCAAGGATTTCATCCGACCCTTATAGAGGGGAAGGCCATACAGATACATCCGCTTGTCTGCGCCGCTTTCAACGCGGACTTTGACGGCGACCAGATGGCTGTTCACGTGCCTCTGTCTCTCGAGGCGCAGCTTGAAGCCAGAACCTTGATGCTGTCGTCGAATAATATTATGTCTCCCGCCAACGGCGGAGCTTTGGCTACGCCTTCACAGGATATAGTGCTTGGTTCGTACTATCTCTCAGCCTCCAAAAAAGGGGTAAAAGGCGAAGGCAAAACCTTTTTCTCTTCCCGTGAAGCGATTATGGCAAAAGATGTCGGAGTTGTTGATATTCACGCTCTTATTAGAGTGAGGATTAACGGGGAGCTGCTCGAAACAACCGTCGGCCGGCTGATTTTTAACAACATTGTGCCTGAAGGTCTTGGATTCGTTAATGATCTTCTTGATAAATCCACTTTGAATAAACTGATCGCCAAAAGTTACAAAAAGATTGGAAATTACGCCACGGTGCGGTTCCTTGAGAGACTCAAGGAAACCGGGTTTAATTACGCGACAAAAGCCGGGATAACATTCGGTATCGATGATATTGTAGTGCCTCCTAAGAAATCGGATATGATTCAACGTGCTGAAAAAGAGATCGAAAAGATTTTAAAGCAGTATTCAAACGGTGTTATTACCGACGGAGAACGTTATAACAAGGTAATTGATATCTGGACTCACACTGCTAACGAAGTAGCGGAGAGAATGGATGACGCGTTGAGTGAAGATAAGGGAGGATTCAATCCCATATACATGATGGCAAATTCAGGGTCGAGAGGAAGCAAGGACCAGATACGTCAGCTTGCCGGAATGCGCGGTTTGATGGCCAAACCTCAGAAGACAATTACAGGAGGAATAGGTGAAATTATTGAAATGCCTATTACTGCTAATTTTAAAGAGGGTCTGTCGGTGCTGCAGTACTTTATCTCCACTCACGGTGCCAGGAAAGGACTTGCTGACACCGCTCTTAAGACAGCGGACGCGGGTTACCTGACACGGCGTCTGGTAGATGTCGCTCAGGATGTGATTATAACTGAATATGACTGCGGAACAATAAGAGGGATCGGCGCGACCGCGCTTAAAGAGGGCGAGGAGATTATCGAGTCTCTAAGCGACAGGATTCTGGGCCGCGTGGTAATAGATGATGTTGTAGACCCCCATAGCGGGGAAGTTCTGGCTGAAGCAGATAGTCTTATAGATGAAGATACAGCGGATGAAATCGAAGAGCGGGGAGTTTTGACCGTTAAGATAAGATCTGTGTTGACATGTGAGGCCGAGAGAGGAGCATGCGCTCTCTGCTACGGGAGTAATATAGCCAACGGCAAGATGGTTGATCTTGGTGAGGCGGTAGGTGTTGTCGCCGCGCAGAGTATTGGAGAGCCCGGCACTCAGCTTACATTGAGGACATTTCACGTTGGTGGAACGGCAAGCAGAATTGCTGAAACCACTCAAAAAACCTGTTCTCATGAAGGGTATGTAAAATTCAATAGAATAAAATATGTAGAGGACCGTAACAAGGAAACAAAGGTAATCGGTCGAAAAGGCGAAGCTGTTATACTAAGCAATAAAAAGGATAGGGTAAGAGCGCGTTTTGGTGTACCCTATGGAGCAATCCTGAAAATCAATGAAGGCGACCATGTTAAGAAGGGACAGATTGCCTATGAATGGGATCCCTATTCGAATGTTATTATCTCCCATAAAGGCGGTAAATTGCGTTTCCGCGGTATTGTAGAGGGTGTCACGCTGAATGAAAAACTTGATGATAAAACGGGCCTCAGACAGAGGATAATCGAAGAAGATCGCGATAAGAAACTGCATCCTCACATTGAAATGCTCGATAATAAGGGTAAAATAATCGGCAACTTCATTATTCCTACCGGATCGAGACTGGTAGTTCATGACGGTGACGATGTTCTTCCCGGAGATGTAATATGCAGGATTCCAAAGGAAATAACGAAAACACACGATATTACGGGAGGCTTGCCCAGAGTGGCGCAGCTCTTTGAAGTACGTAAACCCAAATCCGCGGCGATTGTTTCGGAGATAGACGGAAATGTTAAATTCGGGGCTGTCTCTAAGGGTATCCGCAAGATTGTAGTAGAAAATGACAGTGGTGATAAAAGGACCTATTCTGTCGCTCAGGGGAAACATCTAAGGGTCTATGAAGGTGACATTATCGAAGCTGGAGACAACCTTACCGAAGGTCCGGTTAATCCCTTTGACATTTTGAATATCAAAGGAGTTAACGCCGTTCAGGAATACCTTGTGAATGAAATACAGGAAGTATACAGGCTGCAGGGTGTTCATATAAATGACAAACACATCGAAGTTATTGTCAGTCAGATGCTTCAAAAGGTTCTAGTCGAAGATCCGGGCTCCACAGATTTCCTCGAAGGTGATGTGGTCAGCAAAAAGATATTTGAAAAAGAAAACGAGAAAGCCCAGAAGGGGAAAGGAACGCCGGCCACATTCAAGCCGCTGCTGCTTGGTATAACAAAGGCGTCTTTGAGCACCGACAGTTATATTTCGGCGGCGAGCTTCCAGGAAACAACGAGGGTTCTTACGGACGCGGCCACTCAGGGTAAAGTCGATGAATTGCATGGACTTAAGGAAAATGTTGTAATGGGCCACCTGATACCGGCCGGAACCGGCATGCGTAAGTATAAAAACGTTGAGCTCGTAGAAGATGTAACAGAGCAGGAGATTATGGAAAGAGATTTTACTGAAGAGGAATTGTCCGAAATAATTGATGATATGAAGGAGGGGGCTTCTTAAGGAATTGACGGGGAATTATCCCCGCGCAATGTGATACATTTATTACAATTAATGACTTGACAAGAACTTTACTAATTGATAGATTTACTATTCTGCATCCATTTGGTTGTGTTGTTGCCGGGGTGCTGGATTTATAAATAACTTGATCTGAAGAGGTGTTACGTGCCTACAATTAATCAACTTGTAAGAAAAGGCAGAAAAAAAATAAAGAAGAAAACGGGAGCACGCGCCCTGCAGTCATGTCCCCAGAAAAGGGGTGTCTGTACGCGAGTTTATACTTCCACACCAAAGAAACCGAATTCTGCCATTAGAAAAGTCGCGAGAGTAAGATTGACGAATAACATGGAAATTACCGCGTACATTCCGGGAGAAGGACACAATCTACAGGAGCATTCCATTGTGCTCGTTCGCGGCGGACGCGTAAAGGATTTACCCGGTGTTAGATATCATATTATAAGAGGGAGTCTTGACACAGAAGGAGTCGAAGGCAGAAAAGCCAGCCGCTCCAAATATGGTGTAAGAAGACCGAAAGAATAGGTCTTACTTCGTAAAGGAGAAAGAATAGATGCCCCGTAAAGGAAGAATAACAAAGAGAGAAATTCAACCTGAAGAAAAATATAATGATGTTGTTTTGGCAAGATTTGTGAATTACGTGATGGTTGATGGGAAGAAGAGCGCCGCGGAAGAGGCTGTGTATGGGGCGTTGGAAATCATAGAGTCAAAAACCGGCAAGGACGGCCTGGAAGTTTTTAAAAAAGCTCTGGATAACGTAAAGCCCATGCTCGAGGTAAAGTCGAGGCGTGTCGGTGGAGCAACATACCAGGTTCCTGTCGAAGTGAAGCATGACAGAAAACTGGCACTTGCAATGCGTTGGATAATTGGGTTTGCCAGGCAGAGGTCTGGTCATTCGATGTCCGATATGTTGGCGTCAGAAATAATCCTTGATTATAACAAGGAAGGTCCCGCGGTCAAGAAGCGCAACGATACTCATAGAATGGCGGAAGCCAATAAAGCGTTTGCGCATTATAAGTGGTAAAATGCCCGGTGCTATTTTTATGGCTGGATTGGAATAAAGGTTTTTCTGGGATGTAGGGTGGAGTCCATAAAGGTGTCCGAAATTATTTACGGATGTCAGTGGAGGTAGGGAATAAATAAATGTCTAGATTGCTAGTTTCTTGTAGCACTATAGAATATCTAGGGATTAACTAGTCCTTCAACCTTTTCGGTTGAGGGATTGGCGGTCCCAATACTGGAGAGGTTCTCTTTTGAGAAAGTATTCTCTAAATAAGACTCGAAACATCGGACTGGCCGCGCACATAGATGCGGGTAAGACGACGGTTACTGAAAGAATGCTGTATTATACAGGGAAAGTAACGCGGATGGGTGAAGTGCATCAGGGGAGCGCGGTAATGGACTGGATGGACCAGGAGAAGGAAAGAGGTATAACAATCACCTCCGCCGCTACTACCTGCTTCTGGAATGATAACAGAATAAATATTATCGACACTCCCGGACACGTTGATTTTACCGCTGAAGTTGAGAGAAGCTTCAGGGTAATCGACGGCCTGGTTGTGCTTTTCTGCGGCGTTGGCGGAGTGGAGCCGCAGTCCGAAACCGTCTGGAGACAGGCTGATAGATATAATATTCCGCGCATCGCGTTCATCAATAAAATGGACAGGGCTGGAGCGAACTTCCGTGATACAGTAGAAATGATGAGGAAGAAGTTTGACGTCAGTGTTTCTCCCCTGACGATTCCTATTTCTTCGAGGGACAAGTTCAGGGGGATGGTCGACCTTGTTAAAATGAAAGCCTTTTACTACGATGAGAATAGCCTCGGCGCGAAATATACAGAAGCAGAAATACCTGAAGGACTGCTTGACGAGTGTCTTCAGGCGCGCGAAGAACTGCTCGGGGAGTTGTCGGATTACAGTGATGATATTCTGCATCATGTTGTTGACGGAGCTGATGTTTCCGAAGAGGTAATAAAAGAAGCGTTGAGGGAAGCCGTACTTGATATTAAACTGATTCCGGTTTTCTGTGGTTCAGCTTTCAAAAATAAAGGGATCCAGATTCTTCTCAATGCCGTAACCGATTATTTACCCAGTCCGCTGGAAGTGCCTTCTGTTTCCGGAGTAAATCCCTTTACGGGCAAAGAAGAAACCAGAGAAGCTTCGGAAGAGGATCCGTTTTCAGCAATAGTATTCAAAGTCACGAGGGATCCTTTTGTCGGCAAGCTCCATTATATAAGAGTTTACAGCGGACAATTAGAGGCCGGCACGAATCTTATAAATGCTACTAATAAAAAGAAGGAGCGTTTTACGAGAGCTCTTATTATGCACGCTGATTCCCGGGAAGATGTAAAAAAGCTATACGCCGGCGACATCGCGGCGGTTATAGGACTGAAGCAATCAAGCACGGGAGACACGCTCTGTGATACAAAACACCCGATTAAAATGAGTGTGATGAATTTCCCGAAACCTGTAATATCTGTCGCGATTGAACCTCAAACTAAGGCTGAAGAAGAGAAATTATCCAACGCTCTGAGGGCGTTGAGTGATGAAGACCCCACCTTTCAGGTTAATGTCGATAAAGAAACAAGACAAACAGTTATCTCAGGAATGGGAGAGCTTCACTTAGAGGTACTCGTAGAGCGTATGCTGAGGGAATTCAAGGTCAAAGCCAATGTGGGGCGCCCCCACGTTGCTTATCGTGAAACAATAACAAAAGCGGTGAAAGCGGAAGGCAAATTTATCAAGCAAAGCGGCGGAAAAGGCCAGTACGGACATGTCATGGTTGAAATTGCTCCCGCGCCGGGAGAAGGGTTCAAGTTTGTTAACAAGATCAGGGGAGGGGATGTGCCAAAATCATTTATACCATATGTTGAGCAAGGAGCTAAAGAAGCGCTGAATGCCGGTCCTGTAAATGGCGCTCCCGTGATCGATGTCGAAGTAACGCTGGTTGACGGTTCATATCATGAAATTGATTCTTCGGACCTTGCCTTTCGAATCGCCGGCAACAAAGCTGTTGTCGAAGGGATAAGAAAAGCCGGGCCGGTTTTACTCGAACCCATAATGAATATTGAAATCGTCCTCCCCATTGATTATGTTGGTGATGTAATAAAAGATATTACCGTTAGAAGAGGTAAGATAGAAGGGATGTTCCATAGGAAGAGCGGCCAGGTGATTTCAGCGGTAGCACCGCTTTCGGATATGTTTGGATACGCAACAGGGCTGAGATCCCTGACTCAGGGGAGAGCCGTTCACACAATGGAATTTTCTCATTATGAAGTTGTGCCCGAGGAATTGATGATGCAAATTCAGGGCAGACTGAGAGGATTGGCGTAGTAAAGGAGAATTGATTATGGCTAAGGAGAAATTTGAAAGGACCAAGCCGCATTTAAATGTAGGGACAATAGGGCACGTGGATCATGGCAAGACGACGCTGACAGCGGCTATGACGAAGCATCTGGCGACGAAGGGTTGGGCGGATTTCGTTCCGTTTGACGAGATAGACAAGGCGCCGGAGGAGAGAGACAGAGGCATAACGATAGCCACGGCGCATGTTGAATACGAGACTGAGAACCGGCATTACGCGCATGTGGATTGTCCCGGTCACGCGGATTACATTAAGAATATGATAACCGGCGCGGCGCAGATGGACGGGGCTATAGTGGTAGTGAGTGCCGCGGACGGGCCCATGCCTCAGACGAGGGAGCATATACTTTTGGCGCGGCAGGTTAATGTGCCGGCGCTTCTGGTATTTATGAACAAGACGGACATGGTTGATGATCCGGAGCTTATAGAGCTTGTGGAGCTTGAGGTGAGGGAGCTTTTGGACGAGTATGAATTTCCCGGGGACGAGATACCGATAATAAAGGGCAGCGCGCTTAAGGCTCTTGAGAGCGATGATCCGGATTCGGAAGAGGCCAAGTGTATATGGGAGCTGATGGATGCGTTGGACAGTTATATACCCGAGCCGGAGAGGGATTTGGACAAGCCGTTTTTGATGCCTGTCGAGGATGTCTTTTCGATAACGGGAAGGGGCACGGTAGGAACGGGAAGGATAGAGCGCGGGATAGTAAATGTAGGTGAAAATGTGGAGATAGTGGGGATAAGGGACACGCAGAAGACCGTAGTGACGGGAGTGGAGATGTTCAGGAAGCTTCTTGATGAGGGTAGAGCCGGGGACAATGTCGGGTTGCTGCTCAGAGGGATAAACAAGAAGGATCTGCTTCGAGGGATGGTAGCCGCGAAGCCCGGATCGATAACGCCTCATAAGAAGTTCAAGTGCAAGGTATATGTATTGAAGAAGGAAGAGGGCGGTCGTCACACGCCGTTTTTTGAAGGGTACAGGCCGCAGTTTTATTTTCGCACGACAGATGTAACGGGAGTAGCAACGCTGCCGGAAGGCACGGAGATGGTAATGCCGGGTGATGATGTTGAGCTGACGGTGGAGCTGATAAGCCCGATAGCGATGGAGAAGGAGTTGCGGTTTGCTATCCGTGAAGGCGGAAGAACCGTCGGAGCTGGTGTTGTAACTGAAATTATTGAGTAACTGAGAATATCGGAGGTTGTCCGGTGGAAGGACAAAAAATAAGAATTCGATTAAAGGCATACGAACATACGATGCTTGATCGTAGCGCTGGAGAAATTGTAAGAACTGCTCGAAGGACGGGGGCCGGAGTCGCTGGACCTATACCGCTTCCAACAAAGAGGACTGTTTATACTGTGCTTAGATCTCCTCACGTTAACAAAAAGTCGAGAGAGCAGTTTGAAATAAGAGTTCATAAAAGATTGATTTGGATTACCGATGTTACACCAAAGGCGGTTGACGCTTTACAAAAGCTTGATCTTCCGGCGGGTGTGGATATCGAAATCAAAGTCTAATGTGGAGGACTAGATGTTAGGGCTGATTGGAAAGAAAATTGGAATGAGTCAGATATTCGGCGAGAATGGTGAAGCCGTTCCGGTATCGGTCATAAATGCCGGCCCGTGTCCCGTTGTCAGAAAGAAAACTGAAGCCAAACACGGGTATAACGCGATTCAGCTGGCCTTCGAGCCTATCAGACCGGTGAAATCGAATCTTCCGGAACTTGGACATTTCCGCAAAGCAAACCTTCCCCCCTATAAATACCTTCAGGAGTTTCGCGTTGACAACCCGGATGATTATGAAGTTGGGGATTTGGTCAATGTAGGTATATTTGAAGGGATAGAAAAGGTGGACGTGTCGGGAAAATCAAAGGGAAAAGGTTTTCAGGGAGTAATGAAGAGATACGGATTTCACGGCGGAAGAAAAACGCACGGCGGAAGAGGTCCCAGGTCTCCAGGCTCGGTGGGAATGGCCGCTTATCCGGGTAAAGTGATAAAGGGAAAGAAGCTTCCAGGCAGAATGGGAAATAAAAAAGAACATATAAGGAACATGCAAGTTGTCAATGTGGACACTGAAAATAATCTGTTGTTGGTAAAAGGATCCGTTCCGGGCGCGAGAAATAATGTGCTCAGAATAACAGTACAGAAATCAACATAAAAAGGGTTGGAATAATGGCAAGTGCTAAGGTTTATAATTTTGACGGAGAATTAAAAGGGAATATGGATTTGCCGGAATCTCTTTTTGAAGCTGATGTCGACAAATCAGTTTTGTACGATGTAATACGCGCTTATATGGCTAACAGGCGCAGCGGAACGGCCCAGGCGAAAAGTCGCGGAGAGGTTCGCTTCAGTAAAGCTAAACCGTACAGGCAAAAAGGAACCGGAAGGGCGAGAGCCGGCAAGAGGTCTTCACCGATATGGAAGGGCGGGGGTGTGGTATTCGGCCCCAGAAAAAGGGACTACAGGACCGATGTTCCCAAAAAGGTAAGAAGGAAGGCTCTAAAGAGTGTTCTTTCTGACAAGTTCAATGACGATTGTGTTGTAGTAGTTGAGGGTTTTTCGATGGAGAAGCCAAAGACAAAGGATTTTGTCAAATTTCTCCAGTCCGCCGGCCTGAATGGCAAGAAGATACTTTTTGCGACTGACGGGTTTGATGAAAATATCTATAAGTCCGTAAGGAATATCGCGGGAGTTGAGTTTATACTGGGACGTAATCTCAACGCCTATGAAATACTCAAGGCGGATGTTCTCCTTCTGACTAAGGAATCCCTTTCCTCTCTTGAGGAGGTGTTTGTGTAATATGGTAAATATTAACAAAGTAATTTTTAAGCCTGTTATAACGGAGAGAGCTACAAATCTTAAGGAGAAAAGCAACAAGTTCGTCTTTGAGGTTGATCCTAGAGCTAACAAGAAACAGATAAAAGAAGCCGTAGAAAGTGTATTTAAAGTAAAAGTCCAGAAAGTAAACACGAGTGTTCTGCGCGGCAAGATGAAGACAACTTTCAGAAAAGCGGGCCGGTTTACAGGCAAACGCCCCGATAGAAAGAAAGCGATAGTTTCACTTGCCAAAGGGGACACAATTGATATATTTGATGAGGTATAACTTAATAAATAAAAAGGAATTAAGTCTGGCTGAAAAGAAATAGATCGAATTGAATTTATAGAGAAGGAATTTGACGCATGGCTATTAAAAAATACAAACCCACCACTTCGTCACAGAGATATAAAACTGTAACCGATTATTCCGGGTTGAGTAAAAAAGCTCCCGAGAAATCCCTGCTCGAACCTATTAAGAGCAAAGGCGGAAGGAACAATAACGGGCGAATTACAATGCGGCGCCGTGGAGGCGGACACAAACGCAGGTACAGGAAAATAGATTTTAAGAGAGACAAGTATGGAATACCGGCAAGGGTGGTTTCTATCGAGTACGATCCGAACCGTTCAGCATTTATCTCCCTTTTAAATTACGCAGACGGTGAAAAACGCTATATTCTGACTCCGAGCGGGATAAAGGTTGGAGACAGTCTTGTTTCCGGAGAAGACGCGGGGATTCATATCGGAAACGCCTTGCCGCTCGAGAAGATACCAACCGGTATTTTTGTGCACAATATTGAAATGACAATTGGTAAAGGCGGGCAGATCGCCCGCAGCGCCGGCTCTTACGCTCAATTGATGGCGAAAGAAGGCGGAAAAGTACTGCTCCGCATGCCGAGTGGTGAAGTAAGGAAGGTCCGGAAAGAATGTTACGCCACTATAGGGCAGATTAGTAATATAGATCACGACAATGTCAAAATAGGGAAAGCCGGCAGGTCCCGGTGGCTCGGACGTCGTCCTAAAGTTCGCGGTGTAGTGATGAATCCCATCGATCATCCGCTGGGCGGCGGCGAAGGAAGAACCAGCGGGGGACGTCATCCCGTAACCCCGTGGGGCAAACCTACGAAGGGCTACAAAACCAGAAAGAAGAAGAAGAAATCAGACAAGGATATTGTTTATAGAAGGAAAAAGAAGAGATAGGAATAAAGGCAGAAAAAGATAATTTGTACTGTATTTATCATAGTGCAAAGAGGCTGGAGGAGATAAATGACAAGATCGTTGAAGAAGGGTCCGTACATAGACCCGAAGCTGCTTAGAAAAATTGAAAAAATGGATGAAATGGGTGACAGAAAAGTCATCAGAACTTGGGCCCGGAGATCTACGATTTCCCCGGAATTCGTCGGGCATACCTTCGCGGTTCATAACGGGAACAAGTTTATACCGGTTTTTGTTACTGAAAATATGGTGGGACATAAACTCGGGGAATTTTCGAAAACTAGAATATTCAGGAAGCATACGACTAAAGCTCAGAAGGAAGCAAGAGCGAAGACTCTTTAATATTGATGGAGGTAGGAGACGATGGAAGCACGCGCTATAGCGCGGGGAGTCAGGGTTTCAACAAGAAAGACAAGGCTTGTTGTGGATCTTGTGCGCGGGAAATCCGTAGAAAATGCGCTGCAGATACTGGAATATACAGGGAAAAAAGCGGCGAAAATTGTTCAGAAGACGATTCTTTCAGCCATGCACAATCTCGGCGAGAAATCGGATCATCCAATAGAACCCGCGGATATGCGGATTGAACAGATTTTCGTCGATGAGGGCAGGACGATGTACAGAATCAGGCCCAGAGCTCAGGGAAGGGCATACAGGATTCGTAAAAGAAGCAGTCATATTACAGTGATTATCAGTGATGAAGTTAACCGCAAGAAATTGAAAATAGCCGGAAAAGGTAAATAAGGAGGATATTTTGGGTCAGAAAGTTAATCCCGTTGGTATGAGATTGGGGATCAATCGAACGTGGGATTCAAGATGGTTTGCTAACAAGAACTACGCAGCTTGGCTTGAAGAGGATATTGTTATACGGCGTTATCTAAGGAGGCGTCTGGCGAGAGCGGGTGTTTCGAAAATAATTATAGAACGCCAGAGCGGGAAAATAAGAATATCTATTCACACGGCAAGACCCGGAATGGTAATTGGCAGAAAGGGAGCCGAAGTTGATTTTCTGAGCGAGGAACTTGCTCACCTTACAGACAAAGAAATAAATCTTGATATTAAAGAAGTTAAGAGACCGGAGATGGACGCGCGTTTAGTGGCTGAACATATAGCCGAACAGCTCGCTATGAGGGTTTCATTTCGACGAGCGATGAAAAAGGCCATTGGATCAGCTATGCGAATGGGGGCTGAAGGTATAAAAATTACATGTGCCGGACGCCTGGGCGGCGCGGAGATGTCCAGGGTTGAAAATTATATGGAAGGAAAAGTTCCGCTTCACACACTCCGAGCGGATATCGATTACGCTAATGCTATATCTTATACCACTTACGGCAAAATAGGTGTAAAGGTGTGGATTTATAAAGGAGAGCTTTTCTCGAAAGATTTCAAAGAGGAATTATCCAATGATGCTATGGAGGAGTCTTCACGCAAATAATAGGTAGAGAGAGGTTATAGTTTATGTTAATGCCAAAAAGAACAAAGTTTAGAAAGCAGCAGAGATCCAGGATGAGGGGGTTAGCGTATAGAGGTTGTGAAATCAACTTCGGCGAGTACGCTCTGCAGGCTGAAGCTCCGTACTGGCTGACCGGACGTCAGATAGAATCCGCGAGAGTTGCTATTATGCGTTATATACAAAGAGGAGGAAAACTCTGGGTTAGAGTGTTCCCCGATAAACCGGTTACGATAAAACCGGCCGAGACAAGAATGGGAAAGGGAAAAGGAACGCCGGAATACTGGGTTTGTGTAGTAAAGCCGGGGCGTATAATCTTCGAGCTCGAGGGCGTTTCCCGGGAAGTAGCCAGAGAGGCCATGAGGCTTGCTTCTTCTAAACTGCCTATTAAAACAAAATTTGTACGCAGAATTCCGACCGGGAAGGTTCCGGGATAAATCGCAACAATCGCAGTTTGATTTGCTGAAAGCAGGATGGTTTATAATATGAAAGCAGTAGAATTAAGAGAAATGATGCTGGAGGAATTGAGGGGAAGAGAGTTGGAGCTGATTGAAGAGCTGATTCAATATAAACTCCAGTTATCTATCAAGAGGATGGATAACCCTTTGAAGGTTAGAGAAACAAAACGGGAATTGGCAAGAGTGAAAACAATAATCAATGAGAAGATAAGAGAGGGGAAATCCAATCCGGATGCCTGATTGATTCTCTGCTTGAATGTTTCATTTGTGAGGAGACAAGATGACGGAAAGAAAAACCAGAAAGACCTTAGTGGGAAAAGTTATAAGTGACAGGATGAACAAAACGATAACGGTTTCCATCGAAAGACAACTGCTTCACGAAAAGTATAAGAAATATATAAAGAAGAGGTCTAAGATCTGGGTTCATGATGAAGAAGAAATGTGTAGTGTAGGGGATCAGGTAAAGGTTGTTTCAACGAGACCTCTCAGCAAACTTAAGAGATGGCGAGTTGTTGAAATTGTTGAGAAAGCTCAGTAGGAGAAAACAGTAATGATTATGATGCAGACAAATTTAGCTGTTGCTGATAATTCAGGAGCCAAGAGAGTACGGTGTATTAAGGTCCTGGGAGGGTCTAGGAGGAGATACGCGTCTATTGGTGATATCATCAGTGCTTCTGTTAAAGTGGCAGTGCCTGGAGGTGGAGTAAAAAAAGGTGAAGTTGTGAAATGTGTTATCGTGCGGACAAAGAAGGAAGTCAGGCGTGCTGACGGCAGTTACGTTCGTTTCGACCAGAACGCAGCCGTTATTATAAATGAGATTAAGGAACCCGTGGGCACAAGGATATTCGGGCCTGTGGCGAGAGAACTTAGAGAAAAGAACTTTATGAAGATAATATCTCTTGCTCCGGAAGTAGTGTAGTGAATGAAAGTGGAATTACGATGAGAATAAAAAAGGATGACAGAGTTAAGGTAATGGCTGGAAACTCGAAAGGGGTTGAGGGTAGAGTTCTTAAGGTGTTTCCCAAATCCCGGCGTGTTGTTGTCGAGAAGGTCAATATGATTATGAAGCATGCAAGGCAGACAAGCCAGCAGGATCAGGGAGGGATTATTGAAAAGGAAGCCCCTATTGATGCTTCAAATGTGATGTTGATTTGTCCGAAATGCGGTGAACTGACGCGCACATCAAATGTAAAGTTATCCGATGGACCTACAGTTAGGAAATGCGGGAAATGCGGAGAAACGTTGAGTGATGAAGCATAATAGTTATTCAAATAACAATTGGCATTTTAATTATTGGTTTAGATGGTGAGAAAAAAAATGGCTGTTACTAAAGATTTTGCTAACATAGAAAAATTATATAGGGATAAAGTTGTTCAGCAACTTATAAAGAAATTCGAGTACGGCAATGTCTTAGAGGTGCCCAGACTGAAGAAAATAGTATTAAATATGGGGCTCGGCAGTGCTAAGGATGACCCTAAAATACTCGATTCGGCGGTGGCTGACCTGGCCGCGATAACCGGCCAGAAACCCTTAATAACTAAGGCAAAGACCTCTGTCGCGGGATTCAACATCCGCGCTGGAGCACAAATTGGCTGTAAGGTCACTCTTCGCAGAGACAGGATGTATGAATTCTTTGACAGATTGGTAAATGTTGCTATACCGCGTATCAGAGATTTCAGAGGATTGAATACAAAAAGTTTTGACGGAAGGGGAAATTATTCCTTTGGAGTTGAAGAACAGGTTGTTTTCCCTGAAATCGACTACGATAACGTCAGTGAAGTAAGAGGGATGGATATTACTATTGTAACTTCCGCGAAGACTGACGAAGAAGCCAAAGAACTTATAACGTTGCTGGGAATGCCGTTACGTAAAGATTGATTAAAGGAGAGATGATTCGTGGCTAAGAAAAGTTTGATTGCCAAGGCGAAGAGAGAACAGAAATTCAAAGTACGGGAATATAACAGATGCGGCAGGTGTGGAAGATCGAGGGGATATATGCGTAAATTTGGCCTTTGCCGTATTTGTTTCCGAGAACTTGCTCTTGAAGGGAAAATCCCCGGAGTTGTAAAAGCGAGTTGGTAGATTAAAGAATCTTTTACATGAGGTGAAACCAAGATGATGACTGATCCAATTGCCGACATGCTTACGCGCATGAGAAACGCTTACAGAATAGGGATGAAACATGTCGATATTCCCGCTTCTAAAATTAAAGCGGAAATTGCCAAAGTATTGCTTACAGACGGATTCATAAAGGATATCAAATATTATGATGACGGGCTGCAGGGTGTAATAAGAATATATCTTAAATATACTGAGGATGATAAAAGTGTTATAGAAAAGATAGAACGCGTAAGTCTTCCGAGCCGCAGAGTGTATGTAGGTAAAGATAATATCCCCAGAGTTATGGGTGGATTGGGAACTGCCATAATATCCACTTCGAGAGGAGTTATGACAGGTAGAAAATGTCGTTCTGAGGGTATCGGAGGCGAAGTTCTATGCCATGTCTGGTAATTGATGCCGAGGCGCTGCCTGGAAGGGTGCCGGATAGTTTTATTGTAGATTTATATTACGGAGGTTAAAAAGGATATGTCACGAATTGGAAAAAGCCCAGTGCCGGTTCCGTCCGGTGTAACTATCGATATTAAGGGGGGTTATGTTAAGGTTAAAGGTCCCAAAGGGGAGCTGGAGCAGTCTTTAAGTAAAGATATGAAAATCGAGCTGAAAGATGATGAAATTCTTATTTCAAGACCCTCCGAATCGAAAAGACATAAATCTCTGCACGGATTAACCAGATCCCTTATAGCGAATATGGTTGAGGGTGTTCACAAGGGGTTTATGAAAGAACTGGAAATCCAGGGGATCGAATATAAGGTCAAACAAAAAGGTAAATCTTTAGAGTTTAATCTCGGTCACTCTCATTCGATAAACTTTCCAATAATAGAAGGAATTGAAGTAGAAGTTGATGAAAAGAAGATCAAAGTAAAGGGGATAGATAAGCAAAAAGTTGGACAAGTTGCCGCGGAAATGCGCGCTCTTCGTCCGCCGGAACCATATAAAGGGAAAGGTGTCAGATACGTTGATGAAATAGTAAAACGTAAAGCTGGTAAGGCGGCGGTCGGCACAGGATTTTAATTGAATGTTGAAGGATTGACGGAACACGGGAGAAGTTACTCACACAGGCGTTCCATCTTTTCCGGAACAGGAGCATAGGACAGTGAGAAATAAGAACAAAGAAAAGAGAAAAGCCAGAGAGAAGAGGCATAACAGGTATAAACACAAGGTGCTTGGTACTTCCGAAAGACCGCGTCTTTCGGTTTATCGGAGCCTTAATCATATATACGCTCAGATAATTGATGACGTTGAAGGTAATACTATAGCTTCAGCGTCAAGTCTGAAGATTGAATTACCTCCGGAATCTGAATCTGCCGATAAAAATGAAAACAAGGAAGGTAAAGATAAGGGAAAGGCGCCGAAGAAACCGGCGACTTTAAAAATGCGCCGTTCTAAAGCTGTTGGAAGAGCTATCGCCGAGAAAGCTCAAAAGAAGAATATTAAGAAAGTCTCATTTGATAGAGGAGGTTTTCTTTATCACGGCAGAATTGCCGTATTTGCCGATGAGGCTAGAAAAAATGGTCTAAAATTTTAATGTAAATAGCTCGGGGGAACAGGATGTTTACCCATGGGGGTGTATTAGTTGGATAATAATAAAAGAAGACAAA
This sequence comes from Candidatus Krumholzibacteriota bacterium, assembly GCA_034520215.1. Taxonomy (NCBI): domain Bacteria; phylum Candidatus Krumholzibacteriota; species Candidatus Krumholzibacteriota bacterium. The sequence continues at coordinate 476,804 of JAXHNR010000002.1, forward strand.
AAGGAAGAAATCGTCAGAAGGATGCCGCCGTACCGGAATATATTGAACAGACTATTCATATAAACCGTGTTTCCAAAGTTGTAAAGGGCGGACGTAACTTTAGCTTCAACGCGCTTGTCGCGGTTGGCGACGGTATGGGAAAAGTTGGTATTGGTTTTGGAAAAGCCAATGAAATAAGCGATACGATAAGAAAGGCGAATGAAGACGCCAGGAAGAATATGATCAGACTTCCGCTTAAGGATGGAACTATTCCTTATAAGGTTACGGGTTGTTTCGGAGCTTCGAGGGTGTTACTGAAACCCGCTTCCCCCGGTACCGGTGTAATCGCTGGCGGAGGAGTGAGGTCGGTACTCGAAGTTGCAGGTGTTGAGAATATACTCACGAAATCTATAGGTTCTAATAATCCCTATAATATGGTCAAGGCTACTATGGAAGGGTTGAGAAGACTGGAAAGCGCGAAAGATGTCGCGCGGAGGAGAGGTCTGTCGATCAGTCAGCTATTTGATCTTGAAGAAGATGATAAAAATAATCAGAAGCAGGAAACCGAAGAACAGAAACCTGCCGCGGAGTGATAAATAAACAATATGTATCAGCGGTTGGTTTACCGTTAGGATATCCCTGATAGTGAGGAAAGAGATGGCGAAAAAACTAAAAGTTACACAGATAAAGAGTATAATCGGATCGCAGGAAAAGAAGCATAAGAGAACTATGCGGGCTTTGGGATTCAGAAAGAACTACAGGACATTATATAAGAATATCTCGCCTGAAATAAACGGGATGTTGAGAAAGGTTTCACACCTGGTCCATTGGGAAGAAATCGACGAGAAAGATATTCCTTTGAGCAGGAAACATTCAATTGGAATCACAGCTGTTAAAGGTAAGGGAAGAGGGGCCGGGAAGGATAAATCAGATAAGAAAACAGAGGATGCCAAAGGGTAAGGCGTTTGATATCAAGGTATTAAGGAGTGCGTGAAATATGAAATTGAATGAACTTAAGCCCCCGAGAGGCGCGGTCAAAAAGGGCAAGAGACTTGGGCGGGGCGTAGGGTCCGGCAGGGGAAAAACGTGTACCCACGGTCACAAGGGGCAGAACTGTAGATCAGGCGGGGGTGTGCCTCCCTGGTTTGAAGGCGGGCAGATGCCGCTTCAGAGACGTTTGCCTAAGAGGGGTTTTCACAATAAGTTTAAGAAGTGTTATCAGATTATAAATCTGGATGATCTGAAAGGCTTTAATAGTGGATCTAAGATAAACGGTGAAGTTCTAGCTGAAGCCGGATTAATAAATAAGGCATCTTTGCCTGTCAAAGTTCTTGGTAATGGTGCTGTTGAAGCTGCTCTTGAGATTGAAGTGGATAAAATAAGCAAGTCTGCCGCTAGGGCAATACAACAGGCTGGAGGTTCGGTGAAACTTGTCTCCGGTGACAAGGTGCCCGGACTGGATGATGGGGAGAATACACAATGATCAAGAAATTTCAGGATATATTCAGTATTCCCGAACTCAAAAGGCGGATACTTTTTACGGTAGCGCTGCTTATTGTTTACCGTATCGGCGGTCATATCACTGCGCCGGGTGTTAATCCTCTCGCGCTGAAAGCCTTTTTTCAAAATCAGAAAGGCACTATTTTCGCGCTGTATGATCTGTTCGCCGGCGGTAATCTCAGCCGGGCTACGATATTTGCCCTAGGCATCATGCCTTATATCAGCGCCTCTATTATTATACAGCTTCTTCAGGCTGTAATTCCATATTTTGAGAAGCTGGCGAAAGAAGGGGAAGAAGGCAGAAAGAAGATAACCCAGTATACACGTTACGGAACGGTGCTTCTTGCCATGGTTCAGTCGATAGGTATTTCATATTTTCTATTGAGCATGAATCCGGGCGGAGGTTCAGTTGTTACGATGTCACCGCTTGCTTTTAGAATCCTTACTGTTATTACAATGACAGCGGGTACAATCTTTATTATGTGGCTTGGAGAACAGATATCCGAGCGCGGTATCGGTAACGGGATATCTCTTATAATTATGGTAGGTATTCTCGCCCGTTATCCCGGCAACTTCCTAAATACTTGGAGAGCTATAAAGCTGGGGCAGATTACTCCCTTCAGGATGGTGTTCTTCGCGGTTATAATGGTTGCCGTCGTCGCGGCAGTAATTCTGATTACTCAGGGGCAGAGAAGAATACCTGTTCAGTATGCCAAGAGAATAGTGGGTAACAAGGTATATGGCGGCAGGTCTCAATATATCCCCCTTAGAGTTAATACTGCCGGAGTAATCCCGATTATTTTTGCCCAGTCGATCATGATGTTTCCAAGTACAATAGCGATGTTCTTCAAAGGGAGCACAATAATATCCGGAATTCAGGCGATTCTGGCCCCCGGGTCCTGGCTATATATTCTGCTCTACGCGATAATTATTATCTTTTTCACTTATTTCTATACGGCTATTATTCTAAATCCCACTGATATGGCCGAAAATATGAAGAAATACGGAGGATTTATTCCCGGAATAAGACCCGGTAAAAGAACCAGTGATTATATTGACAGGATATTAACGCGCGTAACATTGCCCGGGGCTATTTTCCTGGCTTTTATCGCCGTACTTCCCGATATTCTGATGAGAAGAGGAGGACTGCCTTTCTACTTCGGAGGTACGGGACTTCTTATTATCGTGGGAGTTATGCTGGACACTTTAAAGCAGGTAGAGACACATTTGTTAATGAGGCATTACGATGGCTTCATGAAAAAAGGCCATCTTAGAGGAAGACGATAGAATGCTTCATCAGACGGAGTTCAATATGGCGACGATACGTACGGAAGAAATTGAATTTTCCCGTTCATATGAAAATTAAAGAAAGGTTTTTTCAATTGGCAGAGAATCTTATTATATTAGGTCCTCCCGGAGCGGGTAAGGGAACCCAGGCCGTGAGGATAGCCGACAGGTTGGGGATTCAGCATATTTCTACGGGTGATCTCCTGCGTGAAGCTGTCTCGGAGGGCACCGAACTTGGCAATAAGGCTAAAGATTTTATGAATAAAGGGCTGCTTGTGCCTGATGAAGTTATTCTCGGGATGATTTCCGACAGATTGAGCGGAGATGCCTCCGGCGGATGGATTCTCGACGGTTTTCCAAGGACCTTAGCTCAGGCTGAAGCGCTCTCCTCGCTGCTCGAAGAAAAGGGAGTTGAACTCGGAAGAGTGATTTTGATAGATGTTGACCCGGAACTTCTTATCAAGCGTTTGACCGGTAGAAGGGTATGTGACTCTTGCGGAGCGGTTTATAATACCGCTGAGTTGGGTAAAGATACGAAAAAGTGCGAGAAGTGTGGAGGAACGCTTATAACCAGAGATGACGACACCGAAGAGACAGTACGGCAGAGACTCGAAGTTTACAGCAAGCAAACCTCGCCCGTCATTGATTATTACGACGAAACCGGATTGTTGGTTTCGATCGACGGAAGTTCGAGTATAGAAGATATAACTTCGGAAATTATGGAGGAATTAGATTGATACCTCTAAAGACAGATTCCGAAGTCGATTTGATGAGAGAGAGCTCCAAGATCCTTCGGGAAGCCTTGTTGACCGTTGGCGCGCTGGTAGAACCCGGTATTACGACAGCCAAATTGGATAGGGTCGCGGAAGAGTTTATAAGATCGAATGGTGGAGAACCTGGGTTTAAGGGTTATCAGGGGTTCCCGGCAACAATTTGCGCTTCTGTGAATTCAGAGGTTGTGCACGGCATCCCGGGTCCCAGAGAACTTAAGGAAGGGGATATAATAGGAATAGACTGTGGAGTGATTAAGGATGGGTATTATTCAGATTCAACACGGAGTTTCGCCGTTGGCCGGATCAGCCCCGAGGCGGAGAGATTAATGAAAACTACAAAAGAGGCTCTTGAAATCGGCGTCGATAAAGTAAGACCCGGCAATCATATATCGGATATATCGCACGCTATTCAGACGCACGCGGAAGAAAATGGATACAGCGTTGTAAAACAACTCACAGGCCACGGTGTCGGGAGAGAGCTTCACGAGAACCCTCAAATTCCTAATTTCGGGCCTCCGGGAAAAGGTCCCGTCATCAAAACGGGAATGGTTTTCGCCATCGAACCGATGCTTAACGAAGGAACTGAGGATATAATGACTTTGAAGGACGGCTGGACAATTGTTACCAGGGACGGAAGCTTGTCCTGCCATTTCGAAGATACAGTTGTCGCGACAGATGATAAACCCGAAGTTTTAACGAAGTAGAGATTTTTGCTTTAAGTTTGAAAGAGGATTCAGGAAGAAGATAAAAATGGTCAAACAGGAAGGAATACCGGTAGAGGGAACTGTAATAGAAGCTTTGCCGAATGCTATCTTCAGAGTTGAACTGGAGAATGAGCACGTTGTTCTCGCTCATGTTTCGGGAAAGATGAGAATGAATTTTATCAGGATTCTCCCGGGTGACAAGGTGGCACTGGAGCTTAGTGCGTATGACCTTGGACGAGGCAGGATTGTGTACCGGTATAAATAGTAATTTGTTATTTTTTGTATTTTCGCCGAGGCATAAACGGAGAAGAAAAAATGAAGGTAAGAAGTTCAGTAAAGAAAATGTGTCCGAATTGTAAAGTTATAAGACGCAGGGGTATCCTGAGAGTTATTTGCAGGGACCCTAAGCATAAGCAGCGTCAGGGGTAAAGGGAAAAACCTTGGAGAGTGAAAGGAGTATTTTGTGGCGCGTATAGCCGGAGTTGATATACCGGACGATAAACATATTGGAATTGCTTTAACTTATATTCACGGAATTGGCAACTCGAGCGCGAAGAAGATTCTGGAAGATGCCGGTATCGCCTTTGATGTAAAAACTAAGGATCTAAGAGAGGATCAGACAGTTAAGATAAGGGATATCATTGAAGATGAATATAAGGTTGAGGGCGCTTTGCGAAGTGATGTTACTCGCGGAATTAAACGATTAATGGACATTGGGGCGTATCGCGGACTCAGGCACAGAGCGGGTTTGCCCGTTAACGGCCAGAGAACGCACACTAACGCCCGCACGCGTAAAGGCCCCCGTCATCGTCCGGGCGCTAAAAGAAAGTAATCTATTTATAGATAATATCATTCGAGGAAGGAGGTTGTCAGTTGGCCAAACCTGGAAAGAAGGGCAAGAAACAGCAGAAGGTGAAAAAGAAGAAAAGAAAGGTAGATGCAGCGGGAATCGCGCATATTAAATCTACATTTAATAATACAATAATAACTATTACGAATTATGACGGAGCTGTTATTAAATGGTCGAGTCCGGGCAAACTCGGCTTTAAAGGATCACGAAAAAGTACGGCGTTTGCCGCGCAGCAGACCGCTCAGGACGTTACTCGTGAAGTTGTAGCTATGGGTATGACGAAAGTGGAAGTCTGGATTAAGGGTCCCGGGCCCGGCAGAGAGCCGGCTATACGTTCCCTTAGAGCGGCGGGATTAACAGTTACTAGTATCAGGGATTGTACTCCTGTCCCTCATAATGGCGTACGGCTCAAGAAACGCAGAAGAATGTAGTTAATTTTGATGAGTGCCGGGTTAATCCCGTCACTTTAATTGATATTGAATAATTTGATGATATACGGATCGAAATTCAGGGAGGTATTATTAAATGGCAAGGTATACTGGCCCCAAATGTAAATTATGCCGAAGAGAGGGAACAAAGCTCTTTCTTAAAGGGGACCGTTGTTACTCTGATCGTTGTGCTCTTGAAAAGAGGAATTATCCTCCGGGAGAACATGGAAGAATGAGATACAGACGCAGGAGTAATTACAGGCTCCAGCTTAGAGAAAAACAGAAATTACGTCGTCTCTACCAGCTCCTTGAGCGGAAATTTCATAACTATTTCAAGACCGCTGACAGTATGAAAGGTGTTACCGGGGAGAATTTGCTGATACTCCTTGAGACGAGACTTGACAACCTTATTTATAGAATGGGCTTTGCGCCGTCACGCGCGATGGCCAGACAGCTTGTGCTTCATAATCATATAGAAGTAAACGGGAAGAGAGTAAATATACCGTCTTATCGGGTAAAAGTTGGTGACAGGATAGCTCCAAGGGAAAAGAGCAGAAGTCTGCTTGTTATTGAAGAATCACTCAAGACGTACGGAAGCAGGGAGCATGTTCCTTATGTTTCAGTAGATGTCAACAAAAAAGAAGGCGTTTATGTTGAGGAACCCACAAGAGACTTGATCCCTGTGCCTATATCTGAGAATTTGATTGTGGAGCTGTATTCAAAGTAATTTACTGTAATTTTTCCACATAGTTGTTTGCGAACAGACAGGTGTGTGTTTGCTTACCCTGCAAGGAGGAAGATTTAATGAAATGGCGCAACCTTTTAATGCCAAAGGAAGTCGAAATAGATGAATCGGTTTCAACTCCTACTTTCGGAAGATTCAGGATTGAACCCTTCGAGAGAGGTTTCGGGTATACTATTGGAAATGGTCTTCGGAGAACCCTGATTTCTTCCATCCAGGGGGCGGCTGTAGTAGCTGTGAAAATCGACGGTGTCAGGCATGAATTTGATACAATTAAAGGGGTTAAAGAGGATGTAACGGATATTGTTCTTAACCTGAAACAATTAATACCTGTTATGCATTGTGACGAGCCGAAATTCCTGACTCTGGAAACAAAGAAAAAAGGAGAAATCACGGCTGCCGATATTAAAGCTGACGGAGATATTGAGATACTTAACAAAGATCTTCTGATTGCTACTGTTACAGAAGAAATTCCACTGAAAATGGAAATTCTGGTTGGTCACGGACGCGGGTATGTTTCATCAGAAATGCACAATCTTGATGATTATGAGATAGGGCTTATACCTATGGATGCCACTTTCAGTCCAATTATCAAGGTTGATTATGAAGTTAAGGATACACGTGTTGGACAGAAAATCGACTTTGATCGTTTAACTCTTGATATACATACAGACGGAAGCGTTACACCGCAAGACGCTCTTGGATTCGCGGCTAAGATTCTAAAGGATCACTTCCTGATGTTTATTCATTTTGACGAAGAACCGTTTGAAGAAGAGGAAGTTGAAGAAGTAGATGAAGAGCTGTTGAACATGAGAGAACTCTTTAACAGGAGTGTTGAAGAACTCGAATTGTCGGTAAGATCTTCTAATTGTCTGAAAGCGGCTAAAATCGAAACCCTTGGCGAGTTAGTAAGAAAATCTGAAAGCGAAATGCTTAAGTATCGTAATTTTGGACGCAAGAGTTTAAGAGAAATAACAGATATTCTCGATGGAATGGATCTTCATCTGGGAATGGATGTTGATAATATTATGGGGGATGATGAAAATACGAAAGGGGAGAAGAAGTAATGCGTCATAATCACGATCGTAGATCTCTAAACAGAACCGCTTCTCATCGGAAAGCTATGTTGAGAAATATGGTAACCTCACTTTTTAAGAGTGAAAGGATTAGAACAACACCAGCCAAAGCTAAAGAAGCTAGAAGGGTGGCGGAACATTTAATTACATTCGCCAAGCGCGGGGATATCTCGGCGAGACGGCAGGCGGCAAAAACCGTTAAGGAAGCAGATGTTCTAAGAAAGCTTTTTGATGATATAGGTCCCCGTTTTGCCGACAGGCAGGGCGGCTATACCCGTATTCTCAGGCTTGTCAATCGTCCCGGAGATAATGCCGATATGGTTTTGCTCGAACTTCTCAAAGCTGATGAAAAGAAACGCGGAAAGAAGAAGTCAATGAAAAAGTACCATAAGGTTGACGTTCCGGAAAATCCTCTGGCAGCTCAGGAGAAAAAATCCAGCAAAGAAGATAAAAAGGGCCAATCCCAAGATAGTGATAAAGAAGAAAAGCCGGTTGAAGAAGAAAAAAAAGAGCAGCCGGATAAGGATAAAGACAAGTCAGTGGGAAAGGAAGAGGGAGAGGGAAAAGAATAAGGTCGGTTATTCCCTTCAATCTGTCATAATCATCCTTAAATCTATCAAGCCCATTCTACTCGGCTGATTCATCGAGCCGTTTGGTGCGGGCAGAAGCTGAATCAGAGACGGCGATGGCCTTGCCAACCGCTTTTGCTCCCGGAAGGGCAGATTCTGAAAGAACGCTGTCTTTTTCAGCGCGGTTGAGTTTCTTTTCTTGAGTTCCGGATGATTTATCTCCGCAGGCGCTAAAAGCAATAACGGCAAACAACACAAAAAAGAACCTTGTCATCTTCTTCCTCCTTTTCAAATCATAGGATCATCGTAAACATGAGGTAACCTTACAATGTCAGTTTGAGTAATGTCCATATCTGTTATTTTTGGAGTTTCCCCAATTATTACATATAATTTGTATATCCGGCTATTGGCATTGTCAAAATCACTGTCGATTTTCCCAGCGAGAAAATCGCAGTTCCCGCTCTCAGACTCGCTCTTTCCCATTTCCTTTGAAGGAAATGGGAAAACCATGCCCGCTCGTCTTCCGAGAGGGTTTTGCTATGCCAATAGCCGGATAAAAACTAAGTATCAATGCCATTTGTCACTACAGATAATCACCCTGTAACTTTGCCGTTACTAAAATATTCCTATGATATTCGTGGAATGTCCAACTGTTATTTCTTTGACAGCACAGGGGAACTTTCGTATTCTTAAAAAAAGTTATTGAAGAAGGAAGTGATATGTCTTCTACGAAACAGCTCGAAAAGATACTCAGGACGGCGATAGAAGTAGAGATTAACGGTATGGCAACCTTCAAGAATCTTGCCGATAAGACTGAGAATGAAAACGGCAAGAAGATGTTTCAACAGTTGGCCAAAGATGAAATAGAACACAGAGAAATATTGGAGAAACAGCTCGAACATCTGACTGAGAGCGGGAAGTGGAAAGAAATTGAAATACCCCAGTCAAAAGTGGCATCACTAATTCCGAAGGTCAGAGAAAAACAGATCAAAACGAAAGGAAAAGCAAAGCTGGGAGAAATAGACGCCCTTAACACAGCTCTGGACCTTGAAAGTAAAGCCGCGGGATTTTTCAGGGAACAGGCTGATAAAGTGAGTGATTCTCGGGCTAAAGAGATGTTTTTACGCCTGGCTGAATGGGAAGATTCACATTTCGATCTAATTCAGGCTGAGCTTGATTCTGTAAATAATTCAGGGGTCTGGTTTGGTGTTCCCGCTTTTCGAATGGACGGTCAATATTAAGTTTATAATTATAGAAGCCGCCTCCGCTTAAAGACCACTGCTAAAGATGGAAAGCAGATTGTCATTACCTCAATTGGGGGCATAAAGCGTATCTTTCCTTTCTATAATTATAGTTTCCATTGAGAGCGGGATTTAGAGTATTTGTAGTCTTTCACAGGTTTGCTTATTCCGCGCGGTTCAACAGCCGTATACCGCCGGTATATTAAAATGGCGCAATTTATTTGAAGGGAGTTGGGAAAACCTGTATCTTTAAGAAGTTTGAACCTTTCCGGAAGATTAAAACTTTAAGGTTGCAGCAATGATAGTTACAAATGTTGTCCTCCCGGTATTTTTTGTCATTTTCCTGGGGCTGTTACTAAGAAGGCTGGGAAAAGTAGATGAGAGAGTATTTTCGCGTACTCAGCTCTATGTGCTGACTCCGGCGCTTATATTTGTGGCAATGACGGGCAGTGATGCGGAGATCTCCATTCTTCTCAGGGTTTTATTCTTTGTGGCTTCATTATCTGTGATTCTCCTGGCCGCAGCTCAGGCAGTTGGATTCTTATTCAAGGAGGATAAAGTTACAAGGAATGCTATTTCCCTTGCCGCCATGTTTTCCAACAGCGGATTCTACGGCATACCTGTTTGCATGCTGGCCTTCGGAGAGGAAGGGGTTGTTTATGCCGCTATCTTTGTTGCCGGGTCTTCCACGGTTCAGTCGACTCTGGGCATATTCGTCGCAAATGCCGGGAAAAAGAAGATTTCAAAGGCAATAGGTGCTGTATTCAAGGTGCCTATGATTTATGCTATAATAATTTCGAAGTTGCTTCTTAATTTTAATTTACTTCCTCCTGAACCCTTCATGAAAATGATTGATATGCTGGGTCATTCGGCGATTCCACTCGGACTCCTGCTGCTCGGCATGCAGCTTGAAAAGATAATTTTCGAGAGATTCGCGGGGTTGGGGGGATATGCCGATCAGGTTAATCCCGTTGATCGGAGAAAAGAGCTATTTCAGGGCACTGCCGCTGCCGTGATAAAGATAGGCGGAGGATTTGCGGCGGCACTTCTTCTCTGTGAAATTTTCGGTTTTGATTCACTCATCAGGAAGGTGCTTATCGTTGAAGCGTCGATGCCGACCGCTGTAAACGCCGTTGTAATGGCAACGGAGTTCGATTGCAGGCCGGAGATAGTTACCGTGGGTATTCTCACGGCAACTGTCGCCAGTATAGCTACTATAACCATGGTATTGAATTATTTGATCTGAATGGTTCAGCCCCACCTATCAGGCTGTGATGAAGCTGAAGAAAGAATGTGGTTCATTTGAACATACCCCGAGAGCGGAATCTGCTTTTGTATAATCCTGTCAGTACCTCTGAGACGGTCCGTTTTTTCAAATTGTGCGCGAGGTTAAAGAAAGATAAGTGTAATCTGCAAGTGCTCATAGATTCAGGCGGTTATTTTAATCGCCTTAAAAACGGCAAAATAATAATTATCAAAGATATAGATGAAATTGAAGATTTTGCGCGGAATGGAGAAATAGTAATTGCGGTATCTCAAGCCGGCATGAAGCGAATACTTGATATTTCAGAAGAAGATATGCTTGCTGTGACCGAAGGGGGTTTGGGAGTTTCCGAGTTTATAAAGGAAATAAGCGAAAAGGGATTATTCTTCCCGCTGGGTACTCCTCTCTACGACAATATTACAATGGCACAACTGGTTGACGAAGGATTCGTATCTGATCTTGACAGCGGATACGGCAATCTGCGCGAATACATCCTTTCGCTGGATATAGTGACTTCTGCGGGAGAGGTGATTTCTTCCGGCTCGCGTTCAGTAAAGGATGTGGCGGGTTATAATATAACGGGATTCGTCTACGGGGCGATGGGAAGATGCGGGCTTATTACAAGGGTTACCTCTAAACTATTACCAGCTTATGAAAGTACTGAATTAATTTACTGGAGGGGAAAGGCGCTAACTCTTGAAGAGCTTTCTTCAAAGATAATATTTGAAATCGGATCTGTGTGCCAGACGATATATCATTCAGCCTCGCTCCGGCTTATCGAAGGAGAAGAGAAACGCCCAAGCGGGGTAAAATCCCTGAAGAAACAATACGCCGGGGAAAGGATATTAAGCGATGACGCTGTTCTTGCGGTTCGGCTGGAAAGTGAGAGCATGGATGCCCTTGAACGCTCTGAGGATGCTATAGAAAAGACTGTTATTTTAAATAGCCTGGAGGTTGAAAAGTTTTATTACAAAGGCCGGTTTTCCGGAAGGGATATTATTGAAGGGTTATTTAACGCTGAGGAAGAATATGCCGCGGTAATTCATATTTCTTTCACCCCCCGGTCGGATATCGATATACCCGCGGGATCCATTGCCTGGGAAAATATGCATCCCGGGAGAATCCACTATCTTATTCCTTGCCGTGAAGATACAAGGTTCTCAGATTTGAGGGATACGCCTGCTGTCCGTTATCTAAGGAAAGAGAGTGTGTCGGGATTGAGAGCTGAATGTATCGTGCCAAAAGGAGATTTTCTGGAAAAAGTGGCAATTGGTGACTGGAGGCTGGCCGAACACATATTTAATTCGAAAGATGGCGGCGATGTTAAGATTGTTGAAATAATTAGAGGTACTTCTTTCTACTTTCAAAGCGGCATCGGGATAGAACAAGAAGGATTTACCGGAAAAGACGCGTATTTGCCGTTTGGCGGCAGTGAAGAAAACAGAGAGGGTCTGCTTGAATTAAATCAAAGTCTTCTTCGCCTGTTTGATCCCGGAAGGGTGATTACAGCTAAGTAGCTTAAGGCCGGTTATTACAACACGGGGGAGCTGTTTTTTTGAAAATAATCAGGGATAAAGAAGCTGACACAGATGTCACTGAGGATTTTCTTCTCTGTAACAGGTGCGGTTCATGTATGTCTGCCTGTCCGGTTTATGATGTTATAGGTGAAGAATGGTCCGGGCCGAGGGGGAAGGTCGAGCTCGCGGAGTTTTTTTTCCGGGGGGGGAAAGTAGACGAGAAAGAAATAAACAGAGTCTCCGAAGTGTGTCTTCACTGCAAGACATGCCTGGAGAACTGTCCCTCCGGAACAAGAGCCGATGAAATTATTATGGCTGTAAAAAATGAAATGGGCAAGAGAGGACTAATACCTTTTTATAAGCGAGTTCTTCTTTTTGTCCTTGATGGAATGAATAATTTCATTTTCAAAACCATGAGATTTTTCAAGCTTACGCGAAAAGATAACCGTCCCCAAACGAAGCGCAGCCCTTTCAGTTTTCTGTTTCCACTACTCGGCTGGCCGAGGCAGCGATTTGTGCCCATGCCGAATGACAGATCATTTATCCGGGCAAATTCCGGTTTTTTCAGCGCGGCAGACGCTGAGATAACATTTTTCGATCCGCGGCTGCTGACGGAAAAGGAGATGCTCGGATTTGACTGGGAAAAAGCGGAAGAACTCGCCGGCAAAGTGAAAAAAGCCAGAGAGATAAATCTCAAGAACAGCAGTAAGGCGTGTTTCTTTGTGGGAGATATGGTTAACAATTTCTTTAGTGAAGAGGCACAGAGCATAGTCTATCTGCTGAATCTTCTGGGAGTGGATGTGGTCGTGCCTGAGAACCAGACATGTTGTTTCGCTCCCGCTTTCTACTCGGGCGATATAGCGGGGGCTCGAAAGGGAGCCCGGCGGCTTATAAGAATACTGTCGTCTTATCAGTATGACTGGCTTGTAACATCATGTGCTTCCGGTGGATTGATGCTGAAAAAAGAATATCCGAGACTTCTGGACCTGAATAAAGACGGGTTTTTTGATATCCAATGGGACAGCGAACGTGAGCTTCTGAAAAGAAAAACTATTAATAAGGAAAACCTGAGTGAAGAGGCCAGGTTATATTCCGAGAATATTAAAGGAAAGATAAGAGATATTAATGAACTCGTAGCTGAACTTCTTTTCTTCGCGCCTCAGAAGAACGATTATGAGAAGCTTTTTTCAGGACACGGAGCTAAAGAGAAGGGGCCGGATAAGAATAAGAAGGATATAGATTATCGATGTGATGGAAAAGATCGAAGGCCCGTTGTCGTTTATCATCATCCGTGTCATCTGAACAGGGGGCAGGGGATTTACAGCGAACCTGAATATATTTTAAAGATGCTTCCCGGGTATCGTTATGTAAGGATGGGAAATGACACTACCTGCTGCGGGGGCGGAGGTGTGTTCACATTTACGGAGTCTAAGATATCTGAGAAGATAGCGCGGGGAAAAGTGCTGTCAATTACGAAAGCGGGCGCGGATATTGTCTCTACATCCTGTCCTGTCTGCCGCATTCAGCTTATGGATATGACGGGCAGGGACCTGGGTATCGAATACGGGGGAAAAACACACAAAGTTAAGAAAGTTTCAGTTAAAACTCCGGTAGAGCTTCTGGTCAGAGATTTAAAGAGTATCAGCAGACCTTAGAATCAGGGTTGGATGAATTTTTCTTTTCCGGGGCTAAGAGGCGGGGATTTTTTTAGTCCGGCGAGTAACAGGCCCGTAGTTTTGACGAATTCAATCAACAGGAAGCTGTCTTAACCGGGTTTCTTCTGCTATTTTTAAATTTAAAAATTAGGGAAACTCCAAACTTTTTTGAGCGTTGACAAACTCTTTTTTTGATACTATTATATATTACTGATATATTAGCAGCGTAGCTGTTGTTTTTGCTCCTCAGTAGCTCAATCGGTAGAGCATTCGGCTGTTAACCGAAGGGTTGTAGGTTCAAGTCCTACCTGGGGAGCCATTTTTATTTATATTCGAGCCTTGAGAGCTGCTTCCTAACCGTTTTTCTTTCCGCGATCGCCCGGCAATTTTGTCCTGTATTTATACTGCATTGGAAATTCCCTTCCGAACCGGTTTTTATTTTTCTTTAAAAAACATATTATCACCTGTTATGATTGCCCCATATGGAAAAGCTGTTTTTTTTAAGTGGATTGGTTATTATAAATATTCATATAAAGGGTCCGCCCTATATAACTTTGCCGAAGAGGATATAGAATGAAAGAAAAATCATCCAAGATTTCATTGATAAAGTCATTCCCGAAGAATTTCTGGCTTGCCAATGTGATGGAGCTGTTCGAACGTGGCGCTTATTACGGACTTAACGCTCTTCTTGCCCGGTATCTTACCGATAAAGTGGGCGGAGGTCTCGGGTTTGCCGAAGACAGGGTAGGACTTCTTCAGGGGGTGGTCTACGCGGTAACCTATGTAGTACCTATTCTAGGGGGCGCTCTGGCAGACAGGTATGGATACCGCAGGATGCTCCTTGCCGCTTTTTCGCTTCTCTCCGCAGGCTATTTCCTCTCCGGGGAAGTGACCGGGTACGGTGTTATATTCGCCACTCTGCTTCTTATGGCGACCGGGAGCGGACTTTTCAAACCGATCGTCTCAGGAACGATTGCCCGGACAACCGACGAGAAAACATCAGGGTTCGGGTTCGGCCTGTACTACTGGATGATTAATCTCGGCGCGCTGGCCGCGCCGCTTATAGCCGGCTGGCTAAGGGGTTTTTCCTGGAGATATGTTTTTATAGCGAGCGGGATTTACTGCGCGCTGATGATACTTCCCACACTCTTTCTCTTCCGGGATCCGCCGAAGCCTAAAAGTACCAAGAAATTAAAAGAGGTTCTCTCCGGAGCGTTGACCGTACTCTCAGATGCCCGGTTTATGCTCCTGATCTTCGTCTATTCATGTTTCTGGATAATATATTTTCAGAATTTCGGAACGGTGCTTTGGTATCTAAGGGATTTCATAGACCCCACTCCGGTAAATAATTTTTTCTCCCGTATAGGTATAGAGGGATTTCAGTTTGACGCGGAGCATGTTACCGTGATAAATGCCGGTACGATCGTCCTTCTTCAAATATTCGTAAATATAATTGTAAAAAGGTTCAAGGCGCTTCCTACAATGGTAGGGGGAATACTGATCGGGTCACTCGGTTTTCTATGCCTTGCCATGTCTCAGCACGTCTGGGTGTTTATTCTGGGGATGGCGGTTTTCTCGATAGGAGAGATGACTTGTCATCCCAAGTACTACAGCTATATAGGGCTGGTCGCGCCGGAGGATAAGAAAGCTGTCTATATGGGATATGCTTTTCTCTACGGTGTGATCGGTTCTCTGGTAGGCTCCAATGTGGGAGGAGAGATGTACAAGGCGTTTCTCGCGCCCATCGTGGGACAGCCCGGAGTGGGCGGCACCCTCCGCAATTTCTGGCTGGTTTTTTCCATACTGGGGATAGCGACGATGTTCGGCTTGATGATTTATAACAAGCTGTTCAGTGAAGATACAACAGTCACACGTATGAGGGCGAGAAAGGCCTTGTACTTTATTTACGGGATCTTAATTATCTGTTCAGCCTCGGTGCTGATTTTAGTTTCCGATATAACACCCAAGACGTGGATTCAGGCTGGAATTATGTTTTTTGTCGGGCTGGGGGGGTTGTATACCATGCTGAAAAGCAGAGGCTGGACTGATCAACCTCAGTAGAATAGGAAGGTTAAATAGAAAATCCGGCATTGCCGTGGAGGGGGTTGTTGTAAACTTATACAGAGAAGAAGATACATTTCGTTAAGGAGGAGTAGGTATGAACGAATTCGTTGAGGCATTGAGCCAGTTTGCTCTGACCAGCGGTATAAGGATTGCCGCAATTGTGGCCGGGGCTTTTATTACGGTCAGAATTTTCAAGATCATAATAAGAAGATTTTTATCAAAATATTCATCGAGCGCAAAGGTAGGTATCGAAAGAGCCAAAAGGGCTGAGACACTTTCCGGTTTAATAGAAACCACTCTGAAGGTAGTGATACTGATTACCGTTTTGCTTATGGTCCTGAAGGAAGTGGGGATAGATATAACTCCCCTTCTCGCCGGCGCTGGTATCGTGGGGCTGGCGGTTGGGTTCGGTGCTCAGAGTCTGGTGAAGGATATTATAAGCGGATTTTTTATGCTCCTGGAGAACCATTTGAATGTGGGAGATGTGGTTGAGATAGCGGGCAAAGCGGGATTGGTCGAGTCGATGAATCTGAGAATAACGGTGATGAGAGATTTCGAAGGTAAGGTCCATATAGTGCCGAATGGTGAAATATCGGTTGTTACAAACTTCACCAAGGAATACTCGCGGGCACTGATAGAGATAGGTGTTGCCTATAAGGAGGATGTGGACAGAGTCATCGGTATCCTGAAGGAGGTCGGCGAAGAGATCAGGAAAGACGAGACTTACGGCCCCAAGATATTGGAACCGATGGAGGTAATAGGTCTGGACAGCTTCGGTTCATCGTCCATTAATATCAAGGTAAGATTCAAGACGAAACCGATAGAGCAGTGGAGCACCTCCAGGGAATACCGCCGTCTGGTAAAGAAAAGATTCGACAAGGAAAATATCGAGATACCTTTCCCTCATGTAACGCTATATATGGGAGAGGGTGAAAATGACGGCGTTCTTAAAGTAGACGCGGAATCAAAAGAGATAAAACAATAGAAGACAGGCAAGGATTTCCGTCCCGAAGGGGCAGAAATCCTTGCCCGCTCGCCACTCGGCGAAAATTTTGAAAATATCAATCAGCCGCAAACTTCACGAATCAATTAATCTCCTGATTGGTAATAAAGATTGGGGAAACTCCAGAAATATAATAGGGGTTGACAGGAAGTATAAATGTTAGTATTATCTAATAAAGTTAGAGTTAACTAATAATTGAGCGGAATGGGTGATATGCTGACTCCGAGTTCTGAAGATTATCTGCAGTCGATATTCCTCCTGGATAAAAGTAAGAACGCTGTCAGGGTAAAGGATATAAGCTCCGAGCTCGGCGTGAGTATGCCGAGTGTTCATCATGCCTTGAACCTCCTTAAGGAGGAAAAATTTATCAGGCATGAGAGCTACGGCCATGTTGAACTTACACGGAAGGGGAGAAAAGCGGGAAAGAAGATATATTGCCGCCACGAGATACTTCTTAAATTCTTAACTGATATACTTGGAGTTCCCGGTAAAGAAGCGCAGGAGGAAACATGCAGGATCGAACATTATATCAGTGAAGAGACGCAGAAAAAACTGGCCGATTTTATTGAAATGGTTGAATCCTGTCCGCACAGTGAGCAGCGTCACAGAAAAGACGCTCAGGAGTAGTTTATAGTTTTTTATAAACAGGGTTTTAATATTTTAGGGAAGGGAAAAAATTGAAGAAGGATACAAAAACTCTCGTTAACCTTAAGCCTGGCGATAAAGCAATAGTAGCCGGTGTTGACGGAGGGTTTAGACTTATAAAGAATCTGGAAAATCTGGGAATCAGACCCGGCGTGGGAGTGACGGTAGTAAGCCGCCATTTTATGAGGGGGCCGGTTGTGGTTCTGGTTGGAAACTCCAGGGTGGCGATTGGATTCGGTATGGCGAAAAAAATCCTGATAGAACCTGAAGACGAATAATCCCCGGGAGGGAAGTTGAATGGATAAAATTTTACTGATGGGCAATCCTAATGTCGGTAAATCAGCTATTTTCTCCCGTTTAACCGGGGCAAAAGTGATAGCTTCCAACTATCCGGGAACCACAGTGGAGCTGAGTAAGGGGATTTTAAGGGTTGAAGGAAGAGAAAAGGAAGTTATTGATATCCCCGGAACATACACCCTTGATCCAATTTCAGAGGCTGAGAAAGTCGCGGTAAGGATTCTTGATGAAATAACCGGCGCTGATAAAACAGAAAAAACTACAGTTGTCAACGTGATAGATTCCACTAATCTCGAGCGTAATATGAATCTAACCTTACAGCTTTTAAGCAGGGACGTGCCTGTTATTATAGCTCTTAATTTCTGGGATGAAGCTCAGCATACGGGTGTGAATATTGATAAGAATGAACTGGAGAGAATACTTGGTGTTCCTGTTGTTTCGACATGCGGAATAACAGGCGAGGGAATAAAAGAGCTCGTCTACAGGATAAAAGAAGCAAAGAGGAGCGGATTTGAATGTAAGCGGGAAGAAAAGTGGAATAAGATAGGCGATATTATAAATAAAACTCAAACTCTAACTCACAGGCATCATACCCTGCTCGAAAAATTCGGAGATTTCTCAGTGCGGCCGTTTTCCGGAATTCCCATTGCAATTCTGGTCCTTTTTCTTTCTTTTCAGATTGTCAGATTTATCGGCGAGGGACTTATCAAGTATCTCTTCGACCCTCTCTTCGATAGAATCTGGCTGCCCGTTATGATTAAACTTTCGGGGATTATGAGCTCAAAAGGGGTATTGCATAATATTCTGATTGGGAAGCTTGTAGACGGACAGATCGATTTCGGGGAATCATTCGGCATCCTTACAACTGGACTTTATGTTCCAATTGCCGCGGTGTTGCCTTATATAATATCCTTTTATCTAGCTCTCTCTATCCTGGAGGACTCCGGCTATCTGCCCAGGTTAGCTGTACTAATTGATAACGCGATGCACAGGATTGGACTGCACGGTTTTGGGATAATACCGATGATCCTCGGATTGGGCTGCAATGTGCCGGGAGCTCTTTCAACGAGAATTATGGAGACAAAACGGGAGAGGTTTCTCTCTCTTACGATAATGGCTATATCTGTTCCCTGCATGGCGCAAATCGCTATGATTATGGGGCTCGTGGGTAAAGAAGGAGCCTCGGCGCTGTTCATCGTTTTCGGAACTCTGTTTATGGTTTGGTTCATTTTAGGGTTTATTATGAATAAGATTATGAAAGGTATAGCCCCGGAACTTTTTATAGAAATACCTCCATATCGTATTCCTTACTGGAAAGCTCTTCTGAAGAAAGTGTGGATGAGGGTGTTCTGGTTTGTAAGAGAAGCCATACCCTGGGTCCTGGTTGGAGTGTTCACGATCAATATTCTCTATACGTTCGGCGTTATCCAATTCATAGGAAAAATTTTTAATCCCCTTGTTTCCGGAATTTTCGGCCTTCCGGACGGTGCTGTAGCGGGATTAGTTGTGGGGTTCTTGCGGAAAGATGTCGCTGTGGGTATGCTCGCGCCGCTTGATCTGACGGTAAAACAGCTTATTACCGCCAGTGTGGTTTTGACGATGTACTTTCCCTGTGCCGCCACATTTGTTGTAATGGTGAAGGAACTCGGCGTAAGAGACATGATAAAATCGGCTCTGATAATGATAGTATCAACAGTGCTAGTCGGCGGAATGCTGAATCTAATCCTTTAAGTATCTGACTTCAAGATACGGGATAAAGTTCCCTTCTTCAGAAAGGCTCCTGCCGCTTTCCCCGCCTATGTTAATTCCGGTCTCGGCGAGCTGGTATTTCATGCTCGGCCAGTGGGAGACTTCGACCTTTACCGTGTAATAACCTCTACTTACAGGGTTGCCTTCAAAATCAACAAGATCCCAGGTGTAAATATGATGGCCTATATCTATACTCGCGGCTGTGACAGCGTCAATATTATTAAAATCCGATGATTCAGCCCAGGAAGGAAGCACAATTTGAGTACTCTTTACATTTCCGCTGAATCCTGAAACATAAACGGTGTTGACATAATTTCCCTTTTCATCTTCTATCCAGACGGCAGTTTGAGGGGCAAGTTCGTCTCTGAATCCCAGAACAAAATCGATTATCATACAGGGTTTTTCCAGTTTCGAGGGATCGGTCCTTTTTATCCCCGGGCGCAGGGAATTGTATACTGCCAGGGCGGCGGCGGATTCAGGATGCCTTACGGCAAGGTCTATCCAGTAACTCATCCCCTTCTTCTGATATGCCGTGCCAAGCAAGAACTTTGCTTCCGATTTGAGTGAATCTGAAACATCGCTTTCGAGAACAATGCTTAGATCTTTTATTCCCTGCTCCAGTTTATTGGCGAAGAAGGGAAACTGAATTCCCATTGATCCTCTTATGAATCTCAGCTTTGCGTCGTCCGGCGCCAATTCGACAGCTTTGTCAAAATTTTCCATCGATTCAAAAACAAGGGCAGTCCTCAGGTCTGTGTCACTTGATATTCTTTCATCGTAGCCCTTTTCCGCCTGTCTTGAAATCGCCAGCCCCAGCCACATATAGGATTCAGCATTTTGGGGGTTTTTTTCAACCGCCTTTTCAAATATCTTTCTTGCTCTGTCATAATCTTTCAGCCTGTATGTCTCTTCCCCCTTTTTTAATAATTTATCAGAGCTGTAATCTGTTTCAAAAAGCGGCTGCTTGGTCTTCGTTTTTTTGGGTTCTGTTCTATTTTTAAGGGAAATTTTAAGTTTTTTAATCCTCGCTTCAGCAGATTCAGCTTCGCTTGATTCCGGGGCGTTCTTTATTATTTTCTCCCAGGCAGCCGCGGCTTTATCAAGATCCCCTTTCTTCTTATACCCTTCTCCGAGAAGATTCCAGGTGAGAATCTTATCCTCGATCGATAATTTATCCGGGGAACGCCTTATGATTTCGCATGTACGCTGAAGATCCTCTATCCCTCCGTTCAGTTTGCCCAGGAATCCCGGAACTTTAACAGACATCAATCCTCTGAACATCAGCGCGATATGGTTGTCAGGGCCGAGCGATACCGCTTTGTCAAGAAGCCTGAAAGATTCTGAGCTCAATTCTCCCGCCTCGAGGAAGTTGCCGGTCCGTCCGGCTTTCATTCCTGTATACAGACCTTTATAGGCGTAAAGAGTAGAATTTTCCGGAAATTCAACAAGAGCGTCATCCAGAATAACAAGGGCTTTGTCAAGCTTGTCGGATTTCTGTAAGTCTTTTGCCTTTTTAATATATTCATCAACAGACGCCGCGAAAATAATCTTTGAAACGAGCGATAAAACAAGAATCATGATTGTTATGTAGTTTCTCTTCATCTTAGCACCTCGCTTGGCATACCCCTTAAAGTTAAGATATATATTATATAAGCTGAGACGAAGATCCTCTTATCTGTAAGTTAAAAGTTTTTTCTCAGCCAGACTGATAAAATGTTACCGTATTATACTATATTCGCCGCGGTATTATTTCAATCGTTACTTTGGCTTAAAACCGCAGTTCGCGTAAGGATAACGGAATAAAAAGCACACGAGCCCCTTTTATGCACAGTGAATCCTTCTTCCTTGACTGCTGCCATGTAATTTAGCATTTTTATTAAACCAAAGAATTTTAAGATATTATAGGGCAAATGAAAGGATGTTCCATGCACATGTCTGACGCGCTTGTCTCACCCGCGGTAGGTGGGATGTTTTGGATAACAACAGGCGTTATTCTCTGGTATTGTTCCAGGAAACTGAGGGGATTTATCGACAGCGTCCGAGTGCCCCTTATGGGAGTCCTCGGCGCGTTTATCTTTGCCGCGCAGATGATAAATTTTTCTATACCGGGTACAGGCTCGAGCGGTCATCTCGGCGGAGGACTTCTTCTCGCGATTATTCTGGGTCCTCACGCGGCATTTATCGTTATTTCCTCGGTACTTGTCGTTCAGGCTCTATTCTTTGCCGACGGAGGGATACTCGCTCTCGGATGTAACATATTTAATATGGGTTTTTTCCCCGCTTTTATTGCCTATCCTCTGATTTTCAAGAAAATGATAAATAAGAGGCCGGGTAAATCAATGATAGTTGCCGCTGCTGTTACAGCTTCCGTTGTCAGTCTTCAGCTGGGCGCGTTCAGTGTTGTGATAGAAACACTGCTTTCAGGTATAAGCAGTCTTCCGCTGAGCACATTTGTGTTATTGATGCAGCCGGTACATCTGGCAATAGGAATTGTAGAGGGGCTTGTAACCGCGGCTGTCGTAATTTTTGTGTGGAACACCAGACCGGAAATTCTTGGAGGGTTAAAGCCCGCCGGTTCAGGCAGTATTTCCATGAGGAATCTCATCGCGGTCTTTGTATTAGCCGCGGTAGTAGTTGGAGGAGCTGTCTCGTGGTTTGCCTCCAGTAATCCCGACGGCCTTGAGTGGGCGATATACAGAACGAGCGGGTCGGAGCTTGAAGCGCCTGAAAAGAGTTTATACTCTCACCTGGCTGTTTTTCAGGATAAAACATCTATCATGCCGGATTACTCTATTGGCGGGAGCGGCGGCAATGAAGAGGCCGCGTGGCCGGACATTAATTCTGAAACTACCATAGCCGGTTTAGCGGGAGGACTGTTGACTCTTATTTTTACTTTCCTCATTTCATTGACTATGCGGGGGAAGATTAAACCTTCAAGATAAGCGTTTTCAGTTCAGCCTGAGGGCAAAGTGTTATGAAAATCGGATCAGCCAGAGACGACGCTCTATATATGGAAGAGTTGTCTCAAAAAGATACTCCGGTCCACCGTCTTGACCCGCGTGCCAAAATAATCGTCAATCTATTCTTTATTTTCACTGTATTATCCTTCAACAGATATGAGATATCCGCGCTTGTAACCTTCTTTGCTTTTCCTCTCTTTCTGCTGGTTTCGGGGGATCTGCCGGCCGGTTATTTAACGAAGAAGCTTCTCTTAATATCTCCGGTTGTGGTTTTAATTGCTGTCTTTAATCCGGTATTTGACCGTGAAACCGCGTTCATTCTTGCCGGAGCGGAAATTTCCGCGGGTTGGGTTTCTTTTTTCTCAATTTTGATAAGATTCTTTCTGACCGCGGGTTCAATCCTTATCCTTATCGCGAGCACCGGATTCTATAAGGTTTGCATGGCCCTTGAGAGAATTGGAGTACCTTCCCTGTTTGTAATGCAGCTTTTGTTCCTTTACAGATATATTTTCGTTCTTCTAGACGAGGGCGCGCGCATGGTGAGGGCTCACGCCCTCAGATCCTTTTCGGATAGACACATGAAGATAAAGACATTCGGCAGCCTGCTCGGAAACCTGTTGCTGAGAACCGTCGATAGAGCTGACAGAATTCACAGCGCGATGCTGGCAAGGGGATTTGACGGAAGTGTAACATTCAACAGGCGTATTAAATTTAGAACAGCTGACGCTTTCTTTGTTGTTTTCTGGCCCGCGCTCTTTATTTTAATGAGGAGATATAATTTTTCCGAGTTGATCGGGAGTTACTTCTTGAGGATTTTTTAAATGAGTCATCATATTGTCGAAGCTAGAAACCTTCATTTTACTTACAGGGACGGCACTCCCGCCCTTCGAGGTGTTGATTTCAGGATAACACACGGGGAATCAGTAGCGGTTGTAGGTGCCAATGGAGCTGGTAAATCAACCTTGCTCCGTCATCTTAACGGAACGGTGCTCCCTCAGAGAGGAGAGGTGAGAGTAGGGGACCTCCCGGTAATAAAAGACAGGTTAAAAGAGGTCCGCCGCACGGTGGGGATGGTGTTCCAGAATTCCGACGATCAGCTTTTTATGCCTACTGTTTTTGACGACATAGCTTTTGGACCCATTAATTGCGGATTGCCGCCCGATGAGGTCGAAGCAAGAGTGGACGAAGTCCTGGCCCAGGTGGGAGCTGTTGATCTTAAAGGCCGGTCGTCTACTCGTCTTTCGGCGGGGGAGAAGAGGGCTGTCTCCATAGCCGCTGTTCTTGCTGTTTTGCCGGACATACTGGTTCTGGATGAACCTAATTCCGATCTGGACCCGAGAGCGAGAAGGAGATTGATAGAACTGCTGAAAACATTCAAGCACACCAAGATAATAGCCACTCACGATCTTGATATGGTGCTCGATCTGTGTCCGAGAACGATTGTGCTTGTTGAAGGAAAAGTCGCGGCTGACGGGAATTCACTTGAAATCTTCAGCGATGAACAGCTTTTGAAAAGAAGCAATCTGGAAAAACCTCTTAGAATGCAGAAATACCCGGATTGAGATAAGCGGCCGGTCGGACACCGCGAAGATAATTCCTTCCTCCGGTTCAAGCTCGATAAACTTGTCATTTCTCTTCCAGCCGTACAATAGTAGCCCCCCATCCTCCTTCTTCCTCCAGAGCTGTCCGAAAAGAATGGACGCAGGGTGAACGCTCGAGGATAGAGCGAACTTTATTCCTCAGCACCCCTCTTCCCTTTCCGTGAATGATTCTAATCAGATAAATTCTTTTCTTGAGGCATTCTGAAATGTAATCAGGCACAAGATCTTTTACTTCAGCCGCGTCGAATGTATGCAGATCAAGTACGCCGTCTATAGGATAATAGGTCGGTTCAGGTTCATCCATTGAATTCAGCCTCTTGTTTCCGGGCAGTTCAAGCCTTAACTTTTTATCTACTATCTGCTGGACAATACTGATGTACAATGTTAGGTTGTAGTATAAAGTTAATCGGTCAGGTTTTTCCAGAAAATAATTTTACACTTGTTTTCTGGTAGTTATATTGCCCGTTTTTAATTAAGCCATGAAAGAGTGAGAATATGAAAAAAATGTTTGTTTTTTGCGTGAGTGTAATGATTTCTCTGTTTTTGTTAAATGGCTGTTCCGGTGAGAAGGAAAATGCTGATTCAGCCGGCACAAAAGGAGATGAAGCAGCAGATGCTTCTGAAGTAGTAGCGGTAGTAAACGGAGTTGATATTACGGAAAACGAACTTTCTGATAAAATAGACGAGATCAAGAAGTCCGGACAGGGGAACAACCGTATGCAGATGGGAGGTCAGCTCAGGAGAGAGGCTCTTGCTAATATGATTAATTACGAACTCCTTGTTATGGCCGCCGAAGATGAAGGAATAACCGTTTCCGAAGAAGATCTAAGCGAAAGGATAACTGAAATAAAGACTGGATACCAATCGGAAGAGCAGTTTTTGAACAGATTGAAGGAATTAGGAATGAATGAGGCCGAGTTTGAAAAAAGACTCGCCATGAAGATAAAAATACAGAAACTTATTGATAAACAGACCGCTGGAATTGAATCTCCGCCGGAAAGTGAAGTAAGAGAGTATTATGATTCAAATCGCGACATTTTTAAACAGCCCGAACAGGTAAGCGCGAGTCATATCCTCATAAAAGTTAATGAAGAGGACGACAGCGAAACGAAGAAGAAGAAAAGGGAAAAACTCGAAGGAATACTGAAAGATATAAGAAATGGAGCGTCTTTCAGTGAAAACGCCTCTCTTTATTCCGAAGGTCCTTCCAAATCGAAGGGTGGAAATCTCGGGTTCTTCAGTAAAACAGATATGGTCCAACCCTTTTCGGAAGCCGCATTCTCGATGGATAAGGGTGAAATCAGCGATATCGTGGAAACTCGTTTCGGCTACCATATAATAAAGGTTAATGATAAAAAGGAAGCCCAAACGGTTTCATTTGAAGAGGCCAGAGAGAATATAACAACCTACCTGGAAGGGATGGAGAAAAACGAGGTAATAAATAATTATATCGCCGATCTTAGGGCCGAAGCAGATATAGAATATGCTGATTCGAGCCTGGTCCGGCCGTAACCCCCCTCTTTTGCGGTTTATATCAGGCGCTCAATCTGTCTGAGGTTACAGGGAGTTTTCAGTATCCCCCGGGGCTTCGGGATTTCCCTCTTTATCCAGGGGTGATTTGACGTGGAACGGTTTAGCGCCCCATACCATCCTGTTGTATCTTTTTATTGTGTAATCGGATGAAAAATCACCCATTCTGGAGACATTCAGTATAGCTTTTCTGGTCCAGTTCTTTCTGTCTTTATATAAGCTGCCTGTTTTCAGGTGGCATTTTCTGTAGTCATCGAAATCAGCTATAACCATGAAGCGGTCATTGTTAAGAAGTTTGTCTATAAGGGGGTGGAAAAGGTCCGGCTCGTCTGGCGAAAAGAAACCTTCTTTGATCAGATCGATTGTCTTCTTTAAGAGGGGATTTCTAAGGTAATACTCCCGCGGCTCGTAATCATAACATGATTTCTTTACTTCATCCGCGTCAAGTCCGAAAATAAAGATATTTTCTTTGCCGACTTTCTCTTTGATTTCTATATTCGCGCCGTCGAGTGTGCCGATCGTCAGGGCTCCGTTCAGGGCCAGTTTCATGTTGCCTGTCCCGGAAGCTTCGTATCCGGCGGTTGATATCTGTTCTGAAAGATCGGCCGCCGGTATTATCCGCTCAGCTAACGTTACATTGTAGTTTGGCAGAAATACAACTTTTATCCGGTTTTCAGGATCGCCGTTTATCTTTTCTGCGGCGTGGCATATCAGTTTGATTATCATCTTTGAAATATAGTAATCTGGTGCGGTCTTGCCCGCGAAAATAAATGTTCTCGGATGAATGTTCTTTTCCTCCCCATCCTTTATCTGAAGCCACAGCGTAATTATGTTAAGTATATTCAGCAGTTGTCTTTTGTATTCGTGAATTCTCTTTATCTGCACATCAAAAATAGAATCGGGATCTATCTTGACGCCGGTCAGATCTTCGGTAATTGATGTAAGCGCTTTTTTGTTTTTGTTCTTTATCTTATTAAACCGGCTATGAAAATCGTCATCATCTGAAAACTTTTCTATTCCCTCGATCTGCTTGAGATCTTTAATCCACCCTTTACCAATCTTGCCGGAGACAAGTTCCGCTAAATTGGGATTGCACGCCAGAAGCCAGCGTCTCGGCGTGATTCCGTTTGTAATATTAATAATACGTCCCGGGAATAAATTGTCGAAATCCTTGAAGATAGTTTCCTTGAGAAGTTTAGTATGCAATTTCGCGACACCGTTTACTGAATGCGAACCCGCTAAAGCAAGGTGTGCCATCCGGATCTTTTCTTTCTCCCCTTCCTTGACGATAGAAATTCTTTTGAGATAATCATTATCAATTTTAAACGCCCTTGCATGCTGGAGAAAACGCCTGTTTATTTCCAATATGATTTGAAGATGCCTGGGCAGGAGGTTACCCAGCATATCGGCCGGCCATTCCTCAAGGGCTTCGGGAAGAAGGGTGTGGTTCGTAAAAGAACAGGTCCCGTGAGTGATATCCCATGCTTCTTCCCATTCGAGGTGATGTTCGTCTATCAATATGCGAATAAGCTCAACTACCGCCAGGGACGGATGCGTGTCATTCATCTGCAAAGCTACCTTCTCGGTGAATTGATCGAAAGTACTGTGTTCCGCCAGATAGCGCCGTATTATATCCTGAATGGAACATGAGACGAAAAAATACTGTTGTTTCAGCCTGAGTTCTTTCCCCTCGAAGTTATTGTCGTTAGGGTAGAGAACTTTTGAGATATTCTCAGAGATATTCTTCTCTCTAACGGCCTTTAAATAATCACCGTGCTGAAAGTAGTCCAGGTCAAATTCATTAGAGGCTCTCGCGGACCACAGCCTCAGTGTATTTACAGTCTGGTTGTCATAGCCGGCTATTGGAGTGTCGTAGGCTACGCCAATCACATTGTTTGTATCGGTCCATTCGGTTTTTTTAGTTCCGTCGCTCCACGCGGTATCTTTTGTCTTTCCATAGAATCTTACTGTGTATTTGTATTCCGGGCGTTCTATCTCCCAGGGGTTGCCCTTCTTAAGCCACGCGTCCGGCAGTTCATCCTGGCCGAGATTACGGATTACCTGCCGGAATATTCCAAATTCATATCTGATTCCATAACCGTGAGAAGGTATCTCAAGAGTCGCCATTGAATCAAGGAAACAAGCGGCAAGCCTTCCGAGCCCTCCGTTTCCGAGCCCCGGTTCGATTTCTTCCTCCGCGAGTTCAAGCAAATCCATATTAAGATCGGCCATAGCCATTTTAGCGTTTTCATACATATCCAGGTTTATAAGATTATTAGTGAGTGTTCTTCCGATAAGGTATTCCGCGGATAAATAATATATCCTTTTAACGTCATTTTCGTGGTACTGCTGCTGAGTGTTAATCCACTGCTCGATTATCCTGTCTCTGACTGAAAGGGCCAGGGAGTAATACAGGTCGCGCGTGGTAGCGGTGAACTTATCCTTTGAAAGAGAATATTCGAGGTGGTTGGCAAAGCTGTACTTAAGCCTCTTTCTTCCGGTGCCCTTGTGAAAGATTCCCCATTCCTTGAAAAGAGAACTGTTTCGCATATTTCCCTCCATACGCCGCGGTGTTTGAACGCGGTGATCTATTTAATCTGTCTCGACTTCATTACTGAAGTATAGGGTTAAACAGACGGGGATGTAAAAAGGAAATTACCCTGTTTTTCAATTTCAGTGTAGACATAGATTGCGCGTTATGGTAAATTCAAATCACTTGGGGCGCAGTATATGATAACATCTAGATAGAATTCCTGTTTAATTGATTGCACTTATGGGGGTTGGTGTATATGGGATTCGTTAAGGGAAAAATTCTCTTTATGGATGATGAGAAATTGCTTCGCAGGGTTGTCTCCCTGATGCTCGAAAGTTTAGGGGTGGAGTGTGATGTTGCCTCGGACGGCGAGGAGGCAATCAGAAAATATATGGAAGAGGGGGACGGTTACAGTATGGTCATTCTGGATTTAAAAGTCCCCGAAGGGATGGGGGGGCTCGAGGCGGCAAAGGCAATTTTAAAATATGATCCAAAAGCGAGAATATACATATCAACTGGATTTTCAAGCGATCCGATAATCACCGATTACGCGCAACACGGATTAACCGGCGCTATAGCAAAACCGTATACCGCCGAGGAATTGAAAGCTCTGATGGGGAAAGAATATCCGATTAAGGATTGAGGCTTGACCCGGATGTGACCGCGTGATATCGAATCGACCCGCTTGAACAGGTCCCTCTGACTCTGTCATAAACCTTCTCAGCTTGTTCTATCTTAACTTTTTTAAAGGTTCCGGGAGCTTGATAAGTTACAGTTTAAGAAATTCTTATGATATTTTACGAGCTCTACCGGGTTTTCCTCGATTAGTACATCAAAAAGCCCCGTAAAGGGGATAATCAAGAAGGTATGTGTCAGATAAAGAA
Source organism: Candidatus Krumholzibacteriota bacterium (assembly GCA_034520215.1). Taxonomy (NCBI): domain Bacteria; phylum Candidatus Krumholzibacteriota; species Candidatus Krumholzibacteriota bacterium. The sequence continues at coordinate 505,655 of JAXHNR010000002.1, forward strand.
GTGTTATATATTGTTATATAATAATAAGTTATAAGGGGCAAGCGGGATGTTTTAGGCTCACTTAATTCATTATAATTTACTATTTCAGAAATTCCGGAAACAACTTGACACTTCGTCCCTTAATCATATATTATTCCTGTCCCCTGGGGTATTTTTATCGCGGGGTTATGAGAGTTAATTCTTTGCCATCAGCTCTTAGAAGGAGGCGCAGATGTCTAATGCTGTAGAGGCCTTTATGGAGAAGATAAAGGCCCGTGATCCGAATCAGCCTGAGTTTCATCAGGCGGTACATGAAGTGGCAACTTCACTTATACCTTTCATGGAAGAAAACCCTAAATATAAAGAAGCTAAAGTACTGGAAAGAATAGCGGAACCGGAACGTGTTTTTATGTTTCGTGTGCCCTGGCTTGATGATAAAGGCGACATTCAGATAAACCGCGGGTTCAGAGTTCAGATGAATAGCGCGATCGGCCCTTACAAGGGGGGGCTTCGTTTCCATCCCACGGTTAATCTCGGCATCCTGAAGTTTCTCGCGTTTGAACAAGTATTCAAAAATGCTCTTACCACCCTTCCTATGGGAGGAGGAAAAGGCGGATCCGATTTTGACCCGAAGGGCAAATCCGACAATGAGGTTATGCGTTTCTGTCAGTCTTTCATGACAGAACTGTGTAAATATATTGGCAGCAACACAGATGTTCCCGCCGGTGATATAGGAGTCGGCGCCCGTGAGATCGGATTTCTGTTTGGTCAGTACAAAAGGATCAGAGGTGAATTTACCGGCGTTCTGACAGGTAAGGGCCGTAACTGGGGTGGAAGCCTTATCCGTCCTGAGGCTACAGGTTATGGGCAGGTATACTTCGCTGAAGAGATGCTCAAGACAAAAGGTGATTCTATAGAAGGTAAGACCTGCGCTGTATCGGGTTCTGGAAATGTCGCGCAGTACGCCACTGAAAAATGCATACACCTTGGAGCGAAGGTGGTCACACTTTCAGATTCAAGCGGCATGATTCATGATCCGGACGGGATAGATGAGGAAAAGCTCGAGTTTGTTAAGGAGCTTAAGAATGTCAAGAGAGGACGCATTAAGGAGTATGCCGCAAAGTACGGCGTTGAATATCATGAGGGCAAACGCCCATGGCATGTAAAATGTGATGTCGCGCTTCCCAGCGCCACTCAGAACGAGATTAACGCCGAGGATGCAAAGACCCTCGTCGACAATGGTTGTTTTTGTGTTTCTGAAGGCGCCAATATGCCCAGTACCCCGGAAGCTGTGGATGTTTATCTTGAAAACAAGATTCTTTACGCGCCCGGTAAGGCCGCTAACGCCGGCGGAGTGTCCGTAAGCGGGCTGGAGATGTCACAGAACAGTATGCGCTACAGCTGGACTAGTGAAGAAGTTGACGAGAAGCTTCATAATATCATGAAGGCGATTCACGCTCAGTGTGAAGAGTACGGCAAGGAAGGCGACTTTGTTAATTATGTCAACGGCGCGAATATTGCCGGATTCATAAAGGTTGCCGACTCGATGATAGATCAGGGTGCTGTATAGATACAGGCGCTGTAATATTAGAAGACGTAAAAGGGCTTTCCCCGCTGCGGGAGGGCCCTTTCTTTAATGCTGATAAAGCAACAACCCGCTGATGAGTGCGGATGATTGATATTTTCAAAATCGTGGTCGATTTCCCGCCGGCCGAGTAAATAGTACGCTCTACCAACTCGGGCTCGCTCTTTCTGCCCCTTCGGGTCAGAAATCCCTGCCCGCTCGCCACTCGGCGAGGGTTTTTAAAATATCAATCATCCACATACTATTACAAATCATCGACTACCTTATAGGTTATAAAAATTGGGGAAACTCCACTACGGATTTATCTTATCTGTTGTCTTTTAATCTGTTCTAATCTTTTCCGGAATAGAAATTGCTCAGTTGTAGGTTAAAGGTAAGGTAAAGTAAAACTTTTGTAATTTTTTAATTCTCTCCTGCTTCAAAGTTGGAATTACCTTCTTTTTTTGCGATAAATACAAATGAGTTACCAGAGTATAAACCTTCGTAATGTTTTTAAAAATGCCGCAATGGTTGAGTTTTAACGTGATGAGATAACTGAAGTAATATGGTGATAGTTAAGAAGAAAAATCCGGAAAGCAAATTAAAAGAACTTACAGCAAAAGTAGAAAAGCTGCAAAAGATAAACAGAGAATTAAATAAGAGTAATAAAAAATTCAAGGAACTATACGAAAAGCTCCCCCTCCCCTATCAATGCCTCGCTGAAGATGGAATTATCAGAAATGTAAATCCCGCTTGGCTTGACACTCTTGGGTATAGAATCGAAGAAGTTATAGGGAAAAATTTTACAGGGTTTCTGCACCCCGATTGGAAAACCCGTTTTGAGAAAAAGTTTTTGAATTTGAAAAAATGCGGATATAGAAGTAATGTTCAGCTTAAAATCAGAAACAAAAAAGGAGTTTACCTGGATATTTCATTTGACGGGCATGTTGTTTATCAACATGAAGGGGGTTTCAAGCAAGCTTATTGCGTTTTTAAGGATATTACTAAACCCGGGAAGATGGAAGAAGATGTGTGCCCGGACAATATCGAGTTGGAAAGAAGGGTTAAAAAACTCACGGAAGACCTGATGTCCTCGAATAGCGATCTTAAAACTTTTATTTATTCAGCGTCACATGACCTCCGTTCACCCGTTCACGTTATAGATGGTTTCAGCCAGATACTTCTCGAGGATTACGGTGACAATATGGATGAGGACGGAAGACATTATCTAAAGCGCGTGCGGGCCGCTACCGGGCGGTTAAATCAGACAATGAACGACATGCTGAAACTTTCCCGGGCGGGAAGAAGAAAGATGGTCCTCGAAGAGGTTTATCTGGGGAATATAGCAAAAGAAATAGCGGCAGAAATGCGCGCCGCTGATTCATCCCGCAGGGTGGAAATCGAAATACAGGATGGGATGATAGCTATGGGAGACACCTATCTCCTCCGGCTCGTAATAAAAAACCTTTTTAAGAATGCCTGGAAGTTTACTAAACAAAAAGAGAAAGCAAAGATAAGATTCGGCGAAAAAGAGCACGGAGGAAATAAAATCTACTTTATCGAAGACAACGGAGCGGGTTTTGACATGCGCTATTCTCACAAGCTGTTTAGGTCTTTTGAAAGTCTTCATTCCCGTGATGATTTTCAAGGAACAGGCATAGGGCTGACAATGGTGAAGGATATCATACTCCGTCACGAGGGGCATGTCTGGGGAGAAAGTGAAGGGAAGGGGAAGGGCGCGGTGTTTAGTTTTACGTTGAAGCATGATAAAAATTAACTGAAAATTCGCCTGGGATTCTCATACTAAATATAGATTCATATTATCAAATTGCAGGAATTCCCCCAAAAATCCGGCAAGTATTTTACTAACATTTCGAGATACAATAAGTTATCAGGATTGGTAAGTGGAATAGGGTTTTCATTGCTGATGAGTGCGGATGATTGATATTTTCAAAATCGTTGTCGGTTTCCCCGGCGAGGAAACCGCAACTCCCGCCTCGGGCTCGCTCTTTCTGCCCCTTCGGGCCAGAAATCCTTGCCCGCTCGCCCTCCGGAGGGTTTTGAAAATATCAATCATCCGCATACTATTATAAATCATCGACTACCTTATAGGTTATAAAAATTGGGGAAACTCTACATCAAATTGTGCTTGATACAGCCGGACCGTTTTGAATTTAAAGTATAAATTCAGGCAATAGTTTTTATTTCAGCTCCGGCCCGTCCGGAGGACAGTTCTCAGCATATTCCGTATAGATTCGGAAGATCGGAATTTATCCCGTGGAGAATTTAAATTTCATTTAAGCCGGATCCATGTGCCGCTTCAGGGCATATGCAGCGGGGCATCAGGTCCGGTCGGCAATCCCAGAATCATCCAGATAGTCAGCAGTATCATCCAGAATATACCTAAAGCAACCGAATATGGCAGCATGGTGGCTATAATTGTGCCGATTCCGTATTTTTCGTTGTATTTCTGGGCGAAAGCCACTATAAGGGCGAAGTAACTCATCATGGGAGTTATTATGTTCGTAATCGAATCTCCGATACGGAAAGCGGCCTGTGTAATTCCCGGATGGTATCCTAGAATCATGAACATAGGGACAAATATAGGAGCCATTATAGCCCATTTGGCAGAAGCGCTTCCCATGAAGAGATTAATGCCCGCTGAGATTAGAACAAAACAGATCAGCAGGGGGATTCCTGTAAAGCCTATATTTTTTAGAAGTTCAGCTCCGTTAATCGCGAGCAGAACTCCGATGTTACTCTCTTTGAAGTAGTAGACAAACTGTCCGGCGAAGAATACCAGAACTATATATCCGGCAAGGCCTTTCATAGATGCGGTCATCTGCTTGATAACATCTTTGTCGTTTTTAATTGTTCCCACTGTTATCCCGTAGGCGAGCCCGGGCACCAGAAAGAAGATCAGTATAGCTGTTATCAGCCCATCCATAAACGGGGAATGAAGAATAGATCCTGTTTCCGGATTACGAAGCACACCACCTTCAGGTACGACCATAAGCAGAAGGACCGCCAGAACGACTCCTACAGATATACCGGCCCAGATCAACCCTTTCTTTTCGCGGCTCTCGATGTGGTCGAATTCTTCAGTTTCTCCGCAGTATTCACCCAGGCGCGGTTCAACGAATTTTTCGGTTACCCATGTTCCGACTATTACTACCATGAATGCGGATGTGAACATGAAGTAGAAGTTAACAGCCGGGTTGATCTGAATTCCTCCCTCTATAAGACTGGCAGCTGATTCTGACAGGCCTGCCAGAATCGGATCTACAGAGCCGATAAGAAAATTGGCGCCGAACCCTCCGCTCACTCCGCAGAAAGCCGCGGCCATCCCGGCAAGCGGATGTCTTTTAATAGCGGCGAAAACCATTGCTCCCAGTGGAATAAGTACTACGTAACCCGCGCTTGAGGCGAGATGAGAAAGTACACCCGCGGCTACTACAGAGGCTGTAACAAGCCGTTTCGGGGCTGAAGTAACCATATGTCTGAGGAGGGCCGATATCAGGCCGGAACCTTCCGCCACTCCGATCCCGATCATGGCCACCAGCACGATACCGAGAGGGGGGAAGTAGACAAAGTTATCGGTAGCCTTGGAAAAAATAAATCTCAAACCCTCGGAATTCAGAAGACTTATACCTCTTATTGTATCCCCGGTTCCAGGATGTACCGCGGCCGACCCGTAGCGGTAGACGATTTCAGATACTATTACCACTATCAGCGCGAATATGGCAAAGAGGGTAGCCGGGTGAGGGAGCTTATTTCCCACTTTTTCAATATTATCCAGCGACCGCATCAGCAGTGATTCTTTTTTTCTTCCGTTTTTTCCGGCCTTAGAACTTCTAAGATTCATCACTTTCTCCTGATCAATGGATTATTAAAACGATTCAGTATTCGGAATATAAGGATAACTTTCTAATTTTACAAGCGGTTTGCTTTTTTGCCCGCTTCCGGGGGTAATATTCCCGCTTGCCGGCGTAAAAGGCATTAGGATATGTTGGTGCACTCTCTCCCTCGCATCTCGCTCGGCAAATTTGGCCGAGGCGACGGTTATTCCCCGTCAAACAATTTAAGGTACTCCGCGTAACCCTCTTTCTCCAGTTCATCCTTTGGAATAAAACGCAGCGCGGCTGAATTGATGCAGTACCTCAATCCAGTTGGGGGAGGCCCGTCCTGAAAAAGATGCCCCAGATGTGAATCGCCCTTTTTGCTTCGCACCTCCGTGCGTATCATATTGTGGCTTCTATCGGGTTTTTCCACAAGATTCTCCGGTTCCAGAGGCCTGGTAAAACTCGGCCAGCCCGAGCCGGATTCAAACTTGTGCGCCGAGGCGAACAGGGGTTCGCCACTTACCGCGTCCACATATATTCCCTCCCGCTTATTATCCCAGTACTCATTTTGAAAGGGCGGCTCCGTTTGATTCTCTTGAGTAACCCCGTACATAAGGGCGGTTAATTTTTCCTTACTTTTGTTTTTGCCTGAAGCTTCTCCGGAAGGACCTTTTTCCGCCTTCCGTTTGCTTTTCTCCGGCCCCCAAAGCTTGTACGCATTGTTCCATATTTTCTCCAGGGCTCGGTCCCGCCCGGAACCCTCCCTATACTGCCGGTAGCGCAGGGGGCATTCAAGGTGGTAGTTCTGATGATATTCCTCCGCCTGCCAGAACCGGTCCAGCTTTTCTATTTTGGTGGCTATGGGCCGGCTGAAGATTCCGGACTCCCTTATCCTGTCCAGGGAATATTCAGCCAGCTTTCTTTGCCGTTCATCGTGATAGAATATGGCGCTGGTATACTGGGTGCCCCGGTCTGTGAACTGACCGCCGCTGTCTGTGGGATCGATATGCCGCCAGAAGACTTCAAGCAGTTTTCTATAATCGGCCGCGGTGGAATCGTAGTATATCTGAACCGCTTCTAGATGACCTGTCTCTCCGGAACAAACCTCCCGGTAGGAGGGGTTTTCTGTTTTTCCACCGGTATATCCCGATATTACTTTTACTACACCATCGACCTTTTCAAAATCTGCTTCCAAACACCAGAAGCATCCCCCCGCGAAGGTAGCTGATTTCATTTTATCCTTGCTGTTCATTGGTTTTCCCGTCCTTTCATACGAAGAGGCGGCACTTTGTAGTGTAAAGGCTGTCAAGACTGAAATAAAGAAGACGATCGATATTTTCTCTGTCATAATGGAGCCTCCTTGACGCGGAGATAAAGAAGGTTGGCCACTCGTGGTAAATAACCTTATATTTAAGGGATATGTCAAGGGGAAACTCCAGATATTATTTATTGGAGTTTCCCCAATTTTTATAACCTATAAGGTAGTCGATGATTTGTAACAGTATGCGGCTGATTGATATTTTCAAAATCGTGGTCGATTTCCCCGGCGAGGTAATCGTACGCTCTGCGCCTCGGGCTCGCTCTTTCTGCCCCTTCGGGCCAGAAATCCTTGCCCGCTCGCCCTCCGGAGGGTTTTGAAAATATCAATCAGCCGCACTCATCAGCAATAAAAACCCTATTCCACTTATCAATTCTGATAAATGGTTGTATCTCGAAATGTTTGTAAAATACTTGCCTGATTTTCGGGGGAACTCCAGATATTATTTATAATTGACTCATTCCTGCGGGAGCTATAGAATGGCAGAAGCTGATGTATTATCAATGGTATATGGATTTATTCAGGATTTTCTTAAATCGACTGAACCGGGCAGACGCGGATGCATAGCCGGCTTCAGAGCACCTGATTTTACGGCCACCCGCATCTGACGCGGGGAGAGTTAGACAAGAAGACAAATTATGCAGATTCTGATCAAAATAATCATGAGTGTGGCTATTATTCTCACCGCCACGGCGATCGGAAAGAAACTTCCGTCCACTGCCGGCCTGATCGGCGTCATGCCTCTTACCGGCGCTCTTGTCCTCGTGTGGATATATATCGAAAATGAAGGGGATCAAAGAATCATGCGGAACTTCACCAAAGGAGCTCTTTGGGGGATCGTACCCAGCGTTCTTTTCTTCCTCGTGGCCCTCTTCTGCTTTAAGAGGAATTTTTCGCTCCCTGTTGTTCTCGTCTCAAGCTTCGGCGCGTGGCTGGCAGCGGCGTTTCTGCATCAATGGATTCTAAAATGACAAGGAGATAAAATTGCCTGTTTCTTCCCCGGTAAATATGAGGACGATCAAAGATATCTGTAAAGGAGTATAGGTATAATTTCCGGGTGTAGTTGTTGATTAGAAAAAACCGCCTGTCCTTCTAAATTATCTTTTGCCGGCGAATCTGTCATGAAATCCTTGAAAGAACGGGATATCCTGTGATACCTTCTAATAAAACGGCAGCTGAAAAACTCTTTTTTATATAGAAAATTAAGGTTAAATAATGAAAGAAGTGAAGGGGTTAAGGGGAGCCGCTGTATTTTTGTCTCTATCCGCGTTTTTGATTTTCTCCTGTTCCGACCAAAAACCGGTTGAAAATAATCATTCCGCGCCGGAGAATATCCCGCCTAGCAGCTCCGGGGACAGCTCCCGGACGATACTTTTTTTTGATTTCGAGGACAAAGAGAGAGGCCACTGGACTATTCAAACTCCCGGGAAAGACCGTAAGGATCTGCTTTTCACGGAGATTGTGGAGGCAACCAAATACAATAACAGCGAAAAAATTCTTCATTTCGGTCCGGTGAAGGGAGAAAGCAGCGGTGAAATGATTTTTGTATTCGAGGAGAACGGAATAGAGAACTTTCCGCTGACCCGTGATATTCAGATGGCCTGGGCGTGGAATGTTTCCAGGGTCGAAGATATGAATGGGGTCTGGATATTTCTCAGTATGCTGGATACCAGGACTGGCAAGAGTTTTCGCGTACGGGCCGCGAATCACACAAAGTATATGCACGACTGCATGGAGACCTATGATCCGCCTAGATGCTGGTGTTTCAACAGCAGGTCGGTCTATGATTTTGTCTGGAGAAGGTACGGGCCGTTCAAAAAAGGGGATATTATAGTTAATAAAATCGGCATGGCAGCATATGGCGCCGAAAGTATCGACGCGTGGGTCGATAATATATGGGTCGGCCACGGACCGCCGCCGGAATACGTCAATACTATTTCCGACAGCTCCAGGATAAATGTTGAAGCAGAATCAAAGATGACCGGGTTTTCGTATGCTTATATCGATCATGATGACATCCCCGACCGGGTGGAGGTTTACCGCGAAAGGGCGGACATATTTATCAATCCGCATTCCGACGAATCTTCAGGCGGAGGGGAAGGCAGGATCAGTAACGTGCGCGTAACGCCGGATATGAGTATTAAATTGGGATCCCAGCGCGGGGACGCGGTAGTGACACCCGCCGATCTTAACGGTGACGGGCATTCTGATCTTCTCTTCCAGTTCGACGACCTTTACGGGAACGTTTGCTTTATTAACGATTATCTGAAGGGATCGTTCAGGGAGTTTGATGGCGGCGCGCTGAACTGCCCGGGAGAACACGGTTCAGGCACAGCTGCGGCGGATATGGACGGTGACACGGATCTGGACATTTTTATGTTTAACGGATTCAGGAGACGCGGCAATTTCGGCGGAGTGAGGGTGTTCAGGAACGAGGGGGGCTTAAAGTTTACCGACTGGACGGAGAAATCCTATTTGCTTTCAGAAGGTTCTTTCGGAGGTGTATTCGCCGACTTTAACAATGACGGGTTTAGCGACCTTTTAATAAATTACAAGCCGGTTGTATCGGGCAGGCGGCGGGGAATGATAAATTTCAACGACGGGACCGGCAGGTTCAAACCCTCCCTTGAAGCACTGAAAGATCCCGGCCCAACTCACTTTAATGTCTGCGCAACCGGCGATTTTGACAACGACGCGGACCTTGATATTTACTGCGCGTCCGATTTTATCGCAGGTTCGAGCGCCGTGCCTTCCACCATGATGTTCCGGAATAACGGTGACGGAACTTTTCATGATGTAACGGATAGTTCGGGAGCGGGATGCCGGGCTGAAAACAGCGGGGTGGTGACCGGGGATTTCAATCTGGACGGGTTTGTGGATATATACCTTATTAACGGAAAAGGTTCAGAATCGATACTTTATCTTAACAACGGAGACGGCACTTTCAGCGAGACGGAAAGATTTACATTCCTGATGTTCAAGGGAGCTGCCAGAGCGGCGGCCGCTCTCGATTTCGACCTGGACGGCGACCTCGACCTGGTAATGCTGACATCTGAAGGCGGACGGCTGTCTATAAGAGAAAATATCGGGGATCCCGATAATTTCCTTGAAGTGCGGCTTAGAGGAGAGGGAAAGAACAGATTCGGTATAGGGGGAAAAGTATATATTTACCAAGCGGGGCATTTGGATAACAGAAAGCATCTTATCGGCTACAGGGAGATAACACAGAACGCCTGCCGCGAAACGAAACGGCCCCCGGTGGCCCATTTCGGTCTGGGAGCTCACGAACTGGTAGATCTTAAGGTAGTGTTTCCACCCGCGGGCGGCGGAGATCAGGTGGTAAAAACCATCGAGAACGTTAAAAAAGGGAGTTTCCTGAATATCTGCCAGAGCGAATCTTTCTTTGGAAAGGTCTTCTGCGGCCACAGGGCCGATCAAATAAGAGACAATTTCGTCTATTATCTCTTCAGGATTCCTCTCTGGTTTTTCTCACTCCTGGTATTCTCTGTAGTATTGGCAGCCGGAGTATGGATAAGGGACGCTGTGGGGGCGGCAAACAAAAGACTGGCGAGAATAACTGCAGTTATTGCCGCCGGAATACTCGCCGTTCTTCTTGTTTACCGCTCTTTTGCTGTGGGGATTGCTGTAATTATAACGGCTGTGGCTATTATTATCTTTATCTACCGCCTGGAAGAGTTTTTCCGTGGATTCTTTATGTCATCCTCGCGGAGGAGTAAACTGGAGGAACTTCTTTTTGACGATCTCTCACAGGCCATTCATACTGAGAAGAAATTTTCCTTTCTCGGCGATATGGCGCGAAAAGACAGCGAATTGGATTATGAGCAGATCCGGAAAGATTTCAAATCACTTGATAATATGACATCGGCAATGAGGATGATATCACCCGCCGACTCAGACTGGAGGGTCATCAGGAAGGAGATTGAAAAAATAAAGGAGATCAGCGGCCGCCTGATCAGTGACGGGAAGGAAAAATCCCCGGCATCCCCGGACCTAAGGATATTCAAAAACTCGCTGGAAAGACTTAATTCGATGCTGGAAGATTACCGCCTGAAGCTGAGAATGAAGTACTCGATCAAATTCATGGATGAATGGAACGCCCTCAAGGGAGAATACAGGACTCAGCTTAAGGAGGAACAAATAGAGCTGGAAGAGGAATTCCCGGATGATATAGGTCGGCGTTCGGCGCATCTTCTTCACGATGAGTTCAGGCATATCTTTAAGAATATGTTCGAAAATTCGATTCACGCTCTAAGAGACGTTCCTGAAAAAAAGATCACGGTCAGCGGCCGGTACGAGGTCGATTATCTGGTTCTAAGGTGGCGGGACAGCGGCGAGGGGCTTCCCCCGGGGATGGAAGATGATATATTCATCTCGCCTGTCAGATCCAATAAACCCGGCGGAATGGGAGAAGGGTGTTACCAATCGGGCAGGATACTGGCCAGAAGAGGAGGACGTATAAGGGCCGAGAATACTCCGGGGGGATCGGGAACTGATTTTATTATGAAGATAGTGGTGTTTTAGGAGGGGAGAAAGGATCTATTGTTGCAGTCGAAAAATGTTCACAAACACAGGGTATTGGTAGTTGACGATTCAGCCGATTTCAGAGAAAGGATAATCGATTCTCTTTCCGGAAACTATGAGGTTTCCGCCGCCGTGGGCTGGCGCGACGGAAGAAAAAAATACAGGGATTATCTGCCGGACGTTCTCCTTCTTGATTACAAGCTGGAAGACGGCTATGACGGGCTGGATGTAATCAGGGAGCTGAAGAAAGAAAGAAACGACAACCTGATAATTATCTTCATATCGGCTCATCTTAAGGAAACGGTTATTGAGGCGGCCAGAACGGCCGGCGCCGACGATATCATATCGAAGAGGACATCCGGCAAGGAGCTCGAGAGGAAGATATCCGAAGCGATTGATAACAACCTGGCCAGGAGAATCCGCATACTTGATGATATCAAGAGAAAAGACTATGTCGTGGAGCCGGTATTCGAATCTCCGGTTATGAAGAAGATCAAGGGGCGGATAAGAAGGTTTATGCATCTTGACGAGAACATTCTTATCACTGGGCCTCCCGGAGCCGGCAAGGGTGTCCTGGCATTCTGGATACATTGCAGAAGTATCAGATCGCAGGGGCCCTACTACGTGGAATCTCTGCCCGGTCTGACTCCCGATCTTTTCTCCAGGGAATTCAGAGGGCACGTAAAGGGTTCCTTTACGGGAGCCAGCAGCGATATGGAAGGTCTGCTCGATCTCGCTCACATGGGCACGCTGGTGCTGGATGAGGTCGGTGACTTAGAGCCGAATGCGCAGAAGCTTCTGTTGAATATAGTTGAACACAGGCCGTTTCGGAGGATAGGCGGAGAGGAAAAATTTTATAAAAACGTAAGGTTTATAGCTCTAACCAATAAGGACCTGGAAGAAGAGATAAGAAACGGGAATTTCAGGGAAGACCTCTATCACCGCCTAAAGACATTTCATGTGCACATCCCCCCCCTCGCTGAGAGGAAAGAAGATATACCGGTACTGGCTGAAGCAATCCTTAAGAGGGAATGCAAGAGAAGGAAGGTAAACGTAGATCAGATCGATTCCGCTCTAATCGATCTGATGCTGAAATACGCCTGGCCCGGCAATGTCCGCGAACTCGAGGAATGGATCAAGAACGGAGTGACCTACACAAATTCAGGAGTTTTAAAGACTGAGAATATTCCCCAGGCGTTGACAAGAGCGGGAAAAATAGAAAATGGGTTGCCCCGCGGCATTTTCTCTCTGGAATATCATGATTTTAAATCGAAAGCGGTGAAGTCCTACCTGGAAAACCTTCTGAAGGCGACCGGGGGGGATATGCAGGCCGCCGCCGATCGGGCCGGAATACTAAGGCCCGCGCTATACCGGCTGTGCAGCAGACACAACGTCAAACCGGCGGATTACCGTAATCTGTCGTAGCTTAAAGGACTCTTGGTGAGCGCTGTCCTTAAGTATCGCAATAAAGGGGCTGAAAGTAGATTGAAACAATAATAATATAGGTGTATAAATTTATCAGGCGGTAAAGGTCAAGTAAAAGAGTGAAAAGAGAATGTTCTGCTGTTCGAGTACAGTCTTTTTTTCATAAATGGAAAGGCCGGTTGATGGAAAGTAAAGATAGTTTTACGATCGAAGGAAAATACGATATCTCCGATACGGTCAATATTGACCGTCTCGAAGATATTCTGAAGAGCTTTGCCCGGGCGAACGGGTATTCATGCGAGCTTTACTCAAACCCCGATTGCCAACTTCTGATCAGCACGGGTATGCCTGTTATATGCGGCGGCTTCCACCGGAAATATTCGGAATCCGGAGAAAAATGCAGAAAGAGCAATCTCAAACTGAATAAAAAAATCAAAAAGGGGAAGAAAGCTGTAATAAGCAGATGCGATAACGGTTTGATCAGAGGTCAAGCCCCGATAGTGATAAACGGGGTGTATCTGGCAGATTTGATTATCGGCCCGGTTCTGTTTGAAAAACCGGAGCCGGAATGGTTCAGAAAACAGGCGAAAAATTACGGGTATGACTCGGAAAAATACCTCGAGACGCTTGAAGAGGTTAAGGTTGTGAAAGAGGAAGATTTTCGCGAATCTCTATCTTTCCTGAGGGAGATAATTGTAATACTGGCAGAGCGGGGATTGTCTGAAATCCAGAGTTCTCTGAAGGTACGGGAAGCGCAAGAGAGTAAGAATAATCTTTATACTACCCTCCGTTCGATCGGTGAGGCTGTTATTTCCACCGACATGGAAGGGCGAATAGCACATATGAACCCTGTCTCGGAAAATCTGACAGGATGGAGTATAGAAGAGGCGAGAGGGAAGCAGCTCACGGAAGTTTTCCATATTGTTAATTCCAGGACAGAGGAAAAGGCGCCCAACCCGGTTGATAAAGTTCTTAAAGAAGGGGTGGTAGTGGGGCTGGCCAACCACACAAAATTAATAGCCGGCGATGGCAAGGAGTTCCAGATAGCAGATTCTGCATCGCCGATAAGAGACGAGAACGGGAATATAACAGGAGTAGTTCTCGTATTCAGAGATGTTACGGATGAATATAAGAAAAGCCAGCAGCTTAAAGAAAACCTGGAGCTTCTCTCCGCCACTTTTCAAAGCATTCAGGATGGAGTGAGTGTTCTCGAAAGGGATCTGACCATAAGTTACGTTAACCCGGTTATGGAGAAGTGGTACGGGGCTAAAATGCCTCTGGTTGGAGGTAAGTGTTATTTCTGTTATCACGGCAGGGATAATCCATGTGAACCGTGCCCTTCCCTGAGGTGCATGGAAACGGGAAAAAAGGAATTCGATATTGTCCCCGGGCCCCCGGAGCCCGATTCACCCGTTGAGTGGATTGAATTGTACAGTTATCCGATCATAGATGAGGAAACTGGAAAGGTGTCCGGAGTGGTAGAGTTTGTCCGAGATATTACCAAACAGAAGAGGACTCGGGATAATTTGAGCCGCAGCAAGAAGATACTTGCCAGAACAGAGCGCATCGCGAATGTCGGCAGCTGGGAATGGGATATTGCCGGGGACAGCGTTACCTGGTCAGATGAACTTTTCAGTATTTTCAATATTGATCCGGAAGAAGAACCGCCCAGCTGGAAGGAACATCCGTCTCTGTATCATCCGGACGATATGGAGCTGCTGAAACGCGCGGTTGAAAAAGCTGTATCGGAAGGTGTTCCCTATGAACTGGAGCTTCGAGCCCTTCCGAGAGGGGGCGGAACCAGGATTTGCCTGTCCCGCGGATTCCCCGACACGGATTCGGATGGCAATGTTTTTCGTCTTTACGGATCGTTTCAGGATATTACAGAGCTGAAGATAACCAAGCAGAAGCTGAGGAAAAGCCGGGATAACCTCGAAACCACTCTTAATTCCATAGGTGATGCTGTTATTTCCACCGACACGGAAGGGCGAATAGCGCATATGAACCCTGTAGCGGAAAATCTGACGGGATGGAGTATAGAAGAGGCGAGGGGTAAACAGCTCACGGAAGTTTTCCATATCGTTAATTCCAGGACAGAGGAAAAGGCGCCCAACCCGGTTGATAAGGTTCTTAAGGAGGGGGTGGTAGTGGGGCTGGCAAACCACACAAAATTAATAGCCGGCGACGGTAAGGAATACCAGATAGCCGACTCCGGGTCGCCCATCAGAAACACTGAAGGTGAAACTACGGGAGTGGTTCTCGTATTCAGAGATGTTACCGAAAAATACAGGATAAGGGAAGAGCTGCGCCGCAGCGAGGAGCTGTTAAGTCTTGCCATGTCAATAAAGAATGAAGGCATTTGGGACTGGGACTTAACCACCGATGATGTGTACTTCGATCCCCGGTACTACAAGATGGCTGGATACCGGGTGGATGAATTCCCCCCGCGCCTGGATGAGTTTAAAAAAAGGGTTCACCCTGATGATATAGAATATGTAATGAACCGGGCCAGTGAGCATCTGGAAGGAAAGATAGACAACTTTAATGTGGAGTTCCGATTTAAGAGAAAGGATGGAGGCTGGATGTGGATTCAGGGGAGAGGCATGGTAGTTGAGCGGGATGAAAAAGGATCCCCAACCCGCTTCGTCGGAACCCATACTGATATAACGGAACGAAAATATGCCGAGGAGGCGCTCAAGGAGAGTGAAGAAAAGTACAGAACCCTTGTTTCCTCGATGAGTGATATGATATTCCTGCTCGACTGTGATGATCGGTTTCAGGAAATACACTCTAAACCGGGTAATGTCCTTTTAGCGGAGCCGGAAGAATTTCTGGGAAAGAGGATTCAAGAGGTAATGCCATCTTCTATAATCGATATGTATGAGAAATCAGCTGAGGAAGTAAGAAGAAGCGGCGAAACGCGGAGATTCGAATACCCTCTCAGAATAGGGGACAGGGATATGTGGTTCCTGGCAACCTTGGATCTTCATAAAGACGAAGAGAGTGTGGTCGCCGATATACGCGATATAACCGAGCGTAAGGAGGCGCAGGAGGCACTTCAGAGGATGCAGAAGCTGGAGAGTGTAGGTACACTGGCAGGAGGAATAGCGCATGACTTCAACAATATACTTACCGGGGTATACGGCAATATCGAACTTGCCAGGCTGGAGCTGTCCGAGGATCATCAATCGTATAAGCATATTGAGACCGCCCATAAATCGCTGGAGAGGGCCAGGCACCTGACCAAACAGCTTCTGACTTTTGCCAGGGGAGGAGAGCCGCTGCTGGAATCTGTTAATATTAAGGAGCTTGTGCGGGATTCGGTTCGATTCAACCTCAGCGGGAGCAGTATTGAAGCGAGTTTGAACCTGCCGGACGATCTGTGGATGGTTAAAGCGGACAGAGGACAGATGAGCCACGTGTTGGCAAATCTTATTATTAACGCGAAGGAAGCGATGTCGATGGGCGGGGTTATTCACATAGAAGCGGAAAATGTTGAAGAAGCAGGAGGAGAATGCGCTTCCCGTTTATCAGGGGATTATGTCATGATTACCGTAAGGGATGAAGGTGTCGGAATTCCCGAAAAGTTTCTCGGGAGTGTGTTCGACCCCTATTTTACCACAAAAAAGGCGGGAAGTGGCCTGGGACTGTCGATAGCTTACAGTATAATAAACAAACATGACGGGCATATCAGCGTTCAATCCGAACCGGGAAAGGGCGCTGCTTTTGCCCTGTTTCTCCCGGCCGAAAAGTCTTCCGAAATAGAGGGAAAAGAAGAAGCGGAGACAGACAGAAAACCCTCAAAAAATCTGGGGGAGGTGCTTCTGATGGATGACGAGAAGGCGGTGAGGGAGGTTTCAGCCAGGATGCTGAAAGCAATCGGGTATAATACCGATTTGGCTGTTAACGGGGAGGAAGCGCTCGAAAAGTATATCTCGGCATTGAAGAAAGGCAATCCATTTGACGTGGTTATCGCGGATCTGACAGTCCCCGGCGGAATGGGCGGCAAAGAACTGAGCGAAAAGATTCTCACGGCAGATCCGAACGCGAAAGTTATAGTTATAAGCGGTTATTCAACCGATCCGGTTATGGCCGGTTACACTGATTACGGGTTTGCGGGCCGAATCGTAAAGCCGTTCGAGATAAAAGATTTAAGGCGTGAGATTACGCGTGTAATAAAAGAGTGATCGAATGCAGGAATGCGGGGGGCAACAGGAACAGGAAGAATAAGTGTCACCTTCCCTGTTTTAATCTTTTCCGAAGGTGATAATATTAATCAGCCGCGAACTTCAAGAATTAATTAATCTCCTGATTTGTAATAAAAATTGGAAAACTCCAAGCTGTTTTAAGGCTTGACAATCAAGCAGGATCTAGTCAAAAATTGTAGCGTAATGTATTGCTCATCCGGGGTATTGGCTTGAAAACGCGGTGAATAAAAAAAAGGAATTGAACAATGATGAAAGACCCACTTCGAGTACTTATTGTGGAGGATTCGAAAGATGACGCTGAATTGTTGCAGATAGAGCTGAAACGAGGCGGATTCAAACTCAAGCCGAAACGCGTGGAAACAGAAAAGGAAATGAAGAAGTCTCTGGATGAAAAGAACTGGGATCTTATTATCCTGGATTACAAACTGCCGAAATTCAGCGGTATACGCGCTCTTGAAATAGCAATGGAAAAGGGGCTCGATATACCCTTGATTCTTGTTTCCGGTTTTGTGGGGGAAGAAAAGGCAGTTGAGGCGATGAGAAAGGGCGCCCATGATTACATAATGAAGGATAATCTGGCGCGGCTGGTTCCCGCGGTGAAGAGGGAGCTCAAGGACGCGGAAATCCGAAGAGAACGGAAAAGGAACCGGGAGATGATCCGCCAGCTGAACTCCCTTCTCGATTCGATCAGCAAAATCAACCAAGTTATTGTAAAGGCGGAAAACCTTGAAAAGATGTTTCAAGAAGCCGGCGATTTGCTTTTGCAGACTAAAAAATACAGGGATTGTACGTTCTCTCTTATTAATGAAGATAACGGCAGGATTACTCCCTTTGTAACGTCCGGAGAGGGCGGATTTATAAAGGGTTGGTCGATTTCCAGAGAAGGAAAGGGACGGGCGCCCCAATGTATCAAGAAAACTGTCAAATCCGGTAAAATTCAAATAATTGATACGAAAAGCTGCAATAAATGCAGTTATTATAAGAAAAGAGGAAAATATATTTGTGTTATGGTTCCAATGAAAAGAGAAAATAAGCTCATAGGTATCCTCAGCATCTCGCTTGAAGAAGGTGTCCAAATTGAACACAAGTGGAAAGAGCTTCTTCTGGAAGTCGCGGAGGACATGGCTTTTGGATGGGAAAAACTTAAAGAGAGGAAAGAGCTGCGGGATAATGAGAATTATCTCAGGAGTATATTCAAAGCCGCCCCGGTGGGGATAGGGACGGTGTATAACCGCAGGTTTAAAACAGTAAATCAAAACCTGTTCGAACATCTGGGATACGGCGAAGAGGAGCTTATAGGGAAAGATGTCAGATTAATTTATCCATCGAAAGAGGAATATGAATATGTTGGAAGCGAAATATATGAACAGATAAGAAAATACGGTACCGGCACGGTAGAGACAAGGGTGAGGAGAAAGGACGGCACAATAATTGACGTTGTCGTGAGTATGGCCCCTGTCAGTAATTCTAAACCAGATGATGAAATTACTTTTGCCGTTCTTGATATCACCAGGCAGAAAAGAGCTCAGGAAGATTTAATCGAAACTGAGAAAAAACTCAGGAAAGCCCAGAAGATAGCCCGTCTGGGATTTTACAGCTGGGAATTCCGCGGCAAAGATTCAATTTGGGACAGTTCTGAGATACTTGATGACATATTCGGCATAGATGATAAATATAAGAAAAATATCGAATCCTGGATGAATATTATACATCAAGAGGATCGTGGAGAGGTTGAGAAACTTTTCATGTCCGCAATGGCGGAGAAAAAACAAAGATTTGGGTTGGAATACCGGATTATAAGGGTAAATGATAAGAAGGAGCGCTGGGTGGAAAGTATCGGGGCTTTTGAATATAATAAGGGAAAACCGAAAAGATTGGTGGGAACCATTCGGGATATAACCGAGCGGAAGAAAGCCGAGGAAAAGCTTCTGGAAAATGAAGAAAAACTGCGAAATATAGTGGAAAATAGTACAAACCTCTTTTTCTCCCACAACACCAGGCGGGAGATAACCTATCTCAGCCCTCAATCTATTAGATTCCTTCAGTGTAAACCGGAAGAAGGTATGACTAACTGGACAGATTTTCTAAGCGATAACCCTATTAATGAGAGAGGAATTAACCTCACTCTGAAAGCGATTGAAACGGGGAAGGTGCAGGAACCCTTCGAAATTGAGCTGCTCGGGAAAAAGGGGAAGAAGATTTTTGTCGAGGTGAATGAAGCGCCTATATTGAAAAACGGCAGAACAGTTTCTGTAGTTGGTGCCATGACCGATATTACCGAGCGCAAAAGAGCTCAGGAGAGGTTGAATACAGCTTTTGAAGGAACGATAAAAGTTATCTCGGATATTCTGGAATTGCGCGACGCTTATACGGCGGGGCACCAGAGACGGGTCGCTCAGCTTGCTGTTGAGATAGCCCGCGGATTGGATCTTGCTCAGGATAGAATTAAAGGATTGGAAGTAGCCAGTTCAATTCATGATCTGGGGAAAATTGTAATACCGTCTCAGGTACTCAGTAAACCAACCCGTTTGACTGAACTGGAATTTATGTATATTAAGCAGCATCCGACAGTCGGCTATCAGGTGCTGAAAGGCGTTACTTTTCCCTGGCCGCTGGCAGAAATTATTTATCAGCACCATGAAGCTTTGAACGGGTCGGGGTATCCCCGGGGTTTAAGCGGTGAAGAGATTATGCTAGAAGCCAGGATATTAACCGTAGCTGATGTAGTCGAGGCCATGTCTTCTCATCGTCCCTACAGAAAGGCCAGGGGGCTGGAAGTCGCCCTGCAGGAGATAAAAGACAGAAAAGGCGAATTGTATGATCCGGATGTCGTAGATGCCTGTCTGGAAGTGTTCAAATCCGGATTTGAGTTTATGGAAGTAGAGAGTACGGTTCTCGAATCTTGATCAGCATAACTTTCGTGATCTGCTGCTTTTTCAGGTTTCTTTATATTTCTGCTTAATTATCCGCGCCGGCAAATATTCTGAAAGTATTTAAGAAATCCGGTCTTATCAAGTCACAATCCAACATGAATAATAATGCCCGTTCCCCTTTTTCTTCTTTCAGCCTTCCGAAGGGGGATGATTAGACAGATAGCCCTTTTTTATGTTATAATAAACATACTAGCATATTAATTATCTATCGGGATATCTATGATCATTGACAGTTATAAAAAAAGGAGAAAAAAGTGAAACAGCTGTTTACTTTGATTATTTGTGTTTTTCTGCTGCTGCCTGTCAGCAGAGCGGGCGCGGATAACGGAAAGATGAATTCTCCTCTTAGTTTTCTAAGGAATATGCGTTCAAAATCGACACTCAGGACGAACGCGAGAGGTATTGTAAAAGCCGGTATCGAGAGTGAAAGGGCGGTTGTAACCGTTAAGTTTGATCATATCCTCAGCCCGGCTGAGATCTCTGAATATGAATCAAGGGGACTTTCTTTTTATTATATCAGCGGAGAAATTGCCAGGACTAAAGCTATCTATCCGGTGAGGATTCCCTGGACCGAGCTTGACAGTGTCAGCGGGAAGAAAGAGGTCCTGCGCATGGAGAGCAGCTGGCATCCCGCTATTTATCCCACACTCGATGTCAGCGCGCGGGAGATAGAAGCTGATTCGGCTTGGGGATATAACGACGATTCAGGTTTTCCGATAACCGGCAAGGGGACCAGAATAGCCGACTTCGATACAGGCATTGATGTATTTCATCCTTCCTTTTTCTACGCGGACGGCGACACTTTTGAGTGGATGGATGTAAACTTGAACGGCCAGTTCGACTGCGGCGACGACGCTGTTGATCTGAATAATAACGGAGGTGTCGACGGTAATGAAAGGCTTTGTTGCTTTGACGGAGAGATAGCCGATTACGCTCATGTCTGGGGGGCTACTAATCCGAGCAACTCCGGAAACGGATTCCAGACATATTGGGACTGGCTGTATAATGATAAAAACGCCAATTCAATACGTGATTACGGCTTGGCAAGCGGATTTGATGACAGCGATCCGACCTTCGGCGAGCAGATCTTCGTAGTTCTTGATACTAATAAGAATGGAATTCTTGACGAAGAAGAACAGCTTGTCGGGTTAAAGACATCAAAGATTTACGCGACTATGAACGGTAGTTCTGTTGAGAGAATAAGAGGTGTCGATCTTATCGAGTCAGACCCTGATGATTACGGTCACGGAACGGGTGTTTCCGGCATACTGGCGGGAGGCACTCCCGGGCTGAACAGATTTACGGGGATAGCCCCGGGCGCTGAAATTCTAATGGGATATTATTTTTCAGATAACCCCCTTTCCTACCTTATCCCGTGGGCGAGATCAAAGGGTGCCGACGTGATGCTTTATGAATTCGGCGGTTTTGTATGGAAATACTTAGACGGCTCCTCCCTCGGCGAACAGCTGATTACAGATGAGAGCGATTCTATCTTCCAGGTCGTCCCTTCCGGCAATCTCGGCCGGGGCGGAAAACACGCGATAGCCGACGCGGCGGGTTCAGATTCAGTGGAGCTGCATATCGACGCTGCCATATACGGAACAACCGCGTTAGATCAGCTCTACGGGACTACACTCTGGAGAACAGAACTCTCCGATCTTATTTTCAGACTGGAATCTCCAATTGGGGGTGAAATAACGATATCCGGAGGGGACCAGTATGTTGACGGTTATTACATCTGGTCGTCGACGGGAAAGAGCGACAGGGGAACATGCAGGCAGGATATTTATGTTGATAAGAACTCAAACGCGGATGTGCTCGGCGACTGGTATCTTACGGTAAGCAACCAGACAGGATCGACTATAGAAGTGATAAGTAATATCGCCGATAATGTCTCCTCATGGTCCGGAGGAGCTGTTTTTGCCAATTACGCTACTGATGAAAGAAATGTAACTTATCCGGCGACCGCGGATTCCGCCTTCGTAAACGGGTCTTATTCAACACGCGGTTTCGAAGGTTATGGAGGAGTCGGAGGAGGCAGTATCGACGAGGGAGAGATAAGCGCGTTCAGCGGCAGAGGAGCACGTATCGACGGCATGAACCTTCTTGATATATGTTCACCCGGAAACTACGACGTCTATTCAACCAAATCACATACAGATTCAGACGGTTATCCTCTGGGGGGATATATGCAGTTCAGCGGCACCAGCGCCGCGGGGCCGCATGTCGCGGCGGCGGCCGCGCTTGTGCAGCAGAAATATCCCGCCCACAGCATGGATGAAATCGCAGGGCTGATTCAAGTTAACGCCGCTACAGACGGATATACCGGAAGTGTCTACAACGATACGTGGGGATACGGCAAACTCCGCATTATCGGCGCTCTGGGTGTTGTTACAGGTATAGAGGATGTAGCTGACGGCAGAACGCCCCCGGTTCTTACGCTGGGCCAGAACTATCCCAATCCATTCAACCCTTCAACACATATACCATTCTATATTCCGAAGACTGCCAGAGCGGGTATCAGGATATACGATGTTAAAGGGAGGCTTGTGAGAAATCTCGAAGAAGGCCTTATGGAGAAAGGCCCTCACACCGCCCGCTGGGACGGGATCGACAATAAAGGGAAACAGGTCTCTTCCGGAATTTATTTCTGTGTTCTGAGGCAGGGAGAGAATAAGCAGTCAAGAAAGATGGTTCTGCTGCGGTAAAAGGGTTGGAATTGGATATTTTATTGAATCGGCCGATAAAGTAAAAAACGTTAAGTGCAGTTTGATTGACTTTACGCCTTATAGGATTTTCTGCCTTTTTATTCTGTTTCTTCTTATCATTAATCTACCCACCTTGTATATTGTTTGATATGGCTATGCTATATAAATAAAAAAAGCTGAAAGGTCGGATATGGAGAAATCAAAAGTTGCTGTAGTAAAGACTTCGCCCCGGACAGTGCTGGAAGATTATTACCGGCTTATGAATCTCGCGGATTACCAGGATGAACTGCCTAAAGATGTTGATACGGCTTTAAAGATAAATATAAGCTGGCATTTTTTCTATCCCGGAAGCTCTACTACTCCGTGGCAGCTCGAGGGTGTCATAAGGACGATGAAAAGAGACGGGTATGACCCCGGTCTCATCCACGGGTGTCATAACAGAACTGTTGTAATTGACTCTCATCTCGGGGAGAGGGAAAACAAGCAGGTGAACGTCACGGATAACCACGGACTCAGGAATATCCATCTGTATGAGGGTGAGGAGTGGATACACATAAGGGACGCAGTCGGCGATTTAGCTGACAGATTTCTGGTTCTTAATGAGGTATATCCCAAGGGATTTATGATACCGAAGAGGTTTATAGGGGAAAATATTATTCAACTTCCGACTGTGAAGACACATGTATTTACTACAACAACGGGAGCCATGAAGAATGCTTTCGGCGGACTTCTAAATGAGAAGAGGCACTGGACCCACCCCGTAATTCACGAAACCCTGGTAGATCTTTTGAGGATACAGAAGGAGATACACTCAGGGCTTTTCGCCGTAATGGATGGAACATTCGCCGGGGACGGCCCCGGGCCCAGGTGTATGGCGCCCTATGTCAAAAATGTGCTTCTGGCGTCTTCCGATCAGGTGGCTATAGACGCTGTCGCGGCAAAAATGATGGGGTTTGACCCTATGAAGGATATCAAGTTTATAAGAATGGCTCATGAAGCCGGACTTGGCAGGGGAAGACCGGAAGAGATAGAGATAGCGGGCGATGTTGAAGAATCAAAGAAAAACTGGCATTTTGCCGGTCCCTTCAGGAAGATGACATTCGCGAGCAGGATGCAGCACATGATATACTGGGGACCTCTAAAAAAACCGCTGGAATGGTCATTAAAGACTGTGCTCGCGCCGTGGGCATTCATAGCGAGTGTCCTGTATCATGATTTTTTCTGGTATGCCGTTCACAAACGAAGGGTGCTGAAGATATTAAGAAGCAGTTGGGGGAGATTATTCAACAACTGGGAAGAAGTTGAACTTCCTCCCGATGAACTTGAAATTCCGGGTTGGGAAGATGTTGGAAGACAACCCGCTAAACTCAAGAAACAGTCTCTGAGGCATATGATGAAAGCCTTCAGGGTGATGGGGACAACCTTAAAGGAGATACCCGGCTTTGTGACGGGAAGACAAACGGGTAAAAGAAGCTGATCATACTTTATCTGTTGTTATCGGTGATGATTGATTAATGGATCTAAAGATCGAATATTCCGCCCTGTAATTACTTCCAGATGACGATCATGCTGCCCTTCGCTTACGATTCCCGCGAAAGCCCCTGTCTTTGTCATCCCTTCCCTGATTTTAGATATGTTAATATCGGAATTTTTCAACCTCAAAGTCGCTTTATATTGAGACTTGAATAGATTTAAGCAGTTCTGATATTTACAGATTCGCAACAAATTAAAAAGGGGGAGCTTGTTGTAAAAAACTCCCCCTTTTGCCTAATTAGACATTATGCCTATGTGATTATACCTGCCTGTTATTTATTATTTCCCATCTCTCTTTCCAGCTCTTCCATTCTATCCCTTATCTCGGAGAGCTCACGCTGGATGCGGGCATCGTTGTCAGCTAGGGAAGCTGAACGTTCGGCAGCTATCTCGGCGTCGGTTTTGCCGGGGTTGATGCTGGCGTTCTCCTCAGAACTATTTTCGCCGCCAGCGAGAGTGGGGGTGATTGTGCCATAGGATGTCGGGATATAGATCAGGGTTAACTGCGGATCCCAGGCCAAGAAGTCCGCCCCGGTATCAAAAAGGTCACCCAGGAAATAATAGGTGTAGGTTCCGGCTGAAGCAACTTCAAAAAGCCCGTGAGTTGTAATGGGTATGTATCTGATTCCCGAAGTAGAGTTGCTAGGAAGTCCAGCCATTATATCCTGATTTAACGGCAATGAAGAGCTATTGTCTGAAACGCCGAAAATAGCTCTGCTATCAGTTCCGTTTGTGTGGGTTAGAGTTAGCTGGGCCGATGACATTACAAGAACATACCCCCCGGCCGGAACTGTGATGCTCCTGGAAAGGATAACAGTAGCTTCGGCACCAATTGTTGTATAGCTATCTTCACCGTCGCTAGCAACGCCGGGTTCATCGAGAATCTCTGAATTTGAGACCGAATTTGCCGGAAGGGAGACTGAGCTGTTACCGGGAGAATCCATATTAAAGTAAGCGCTCCTGCTGGCTCCGTAAATTCCGACTAGTGTATTCTCGGTGCCGGAATAATTTCCATCTACTCTGAATCCGGTTAATCCGGCAGCCCTTGTTACATAAAAATATCCACCTACTCCATGTACGTCAGGCATCATTGATATTGTTGAATTGCCAGCTTCATCATATAAAGAAACTTGTCCGCCACTACTGTAGTGAGGGGAGATCACTGCCAAGGGATCGTTGAAGCCTGATTGATAGAGCTTAAGATTACCTGTATACAGGGAGCTTCCTACGCCTACCGTGCCGGTGCTGTCCACATGAAGCACTTCCCTTGAGCCCGCGCCCAGAATAAGGTTGTTCAACCCTCCCTGAACCCGGATTCCGGCTGAGCCGGCTCCTCCGCCTTCCGTGGCTACTCCGAATTTAAGCCGGTAGTTTTCATCTCCTATCTTAAAGTCACCCTCTGTGGCGTCGAGGTCCCACTGCCCTCCGCTGATATCAAGTTTTGTCTCGGGGGTTGCGTCATCTATCCCTATATTTGTGCCGTCGTTGAAGATCGCGCTGCTTGCCGTCCAGTTGCTTCCGTTGTGCCGAAGAGTCTGTCCGGATGTGCCGGAGGGCAGGGAAGCGCTGCCCGATGTTAGCGACTGCCATGAACCTCCGTCATAGCCCTCAAAGTCTGTTCCCGTCCAGCGCATGGTTCCCGCGTTTGTGCCCGCAGAACTTCCTAGTTTTATTCCGCCCGCGACATCCAGCAGTTCAGTTGGAGAAGTAGTTCCTATGCCCACCTGTCCCGCGGGCATAATTTTCATTCTGTTTGTGTTGTTTGTCTGAAAAGTTATTGAGTTTGAAGATGAAACGAAGAAATCCCCGGTGTCCGCTTTCCTGAGGCCGGCCTGTTGTGTGCCGTTAAAGGCAAAGGAGAGAACATTCTGTCCGCCCGTTGTATTGTTGTCTATTTCTATAGCCGCTTCATTAGAATCAATATTGTCGTAGTGGATTTCAAGTTTGCTTCCCGGGCTCGCTGTCCCGATGCCCACGTTTCCAGTCGCGGGAAACACATTATCGGTACCGGTTACAGCCATAGCGTTTAAGCTGTAAGCTGATGCGGTAAGCGCTGTTCTTGGAGTAAGTTCAGTTCCCCCTTCGACGCTGATTCCGAGATAGTACTGAGTATCGAAAGAGGGAGCAAGCACGCAGCTTTCGCCAAGCACCGCGCTGAATATCCCCTTTGTAACTGTTACTGTTTCTGTGCAGTTCCAGATAGACGAACCGCCGGTAGCTACCGTGTAGAGATTAAATGTGAGATCATAGTCTCCGTCAGCTACTACTGTCCCTCCGTTGTCAGTAAGTACTCCCTGATAATTGATAGTCTTTGGTATCTGGGCCGTCGCGGCGGTTGCTATAACGATCGCCGAAATAATAATAAAAAACGCCAGTTTCTTCATCTTGAGTCTCCTCCTTTTTCTGTTTCCTGTTATGTTAATAAACACTGAATTTACTCTATCTCATAAGAACAAGTTTTCTGGTGATAACCTTTTTGCCGGCTGCCAGCCTGTAATAATAGACGCCGGAGCTGACAGGTTTTCCGCGGAAATTCCTGCCATTCCATTCTGTCCTGTATCTGTCTGCCGGTTTAATTTCGTCAATTAGAGTATTTATTTTTCTTCCCCTGACATCGAAGATGTCAAGTGTGACGCGTCTCTTGTCCGGAATAAAAAACTTGATCGTAGTCGACGGGTTGAATGGATTCGGAAAGTTCTGATAGAGTGTGACCGGTTTTGGCGGAAGTGTCAGTTCAAATGTCGTAGAGCGTACTACTTCACTCTTTTCTTTAACCGCGCTTATGTAATATCTGTAGCTTCTCCCCGGAATTGCGGACTGATCGCTGTATTCAACCGTAGGCTCGGCTTCGATTATGCTTTCGTTGATGCGCGTAAAATTCGCGTCATCCCCCTCAGCGCGGTATATATCGTATCCGTCAAACGGCGCGCCGGATTTTACCGTCCAGTTGAGAAGTACGGCGTCATTGATGAATTCACCCTTAAATGAGACTATTGCCACGTCAACGGCTGATTCAAGGTCCGCTATATACCAGAAGCCCAGCTGGACGTTGTGGGAGCTTCCGCTGAGCCTGTCGGCTGCGGCCTGCCCCGCGGTATCGTAAATAATATTTGTTCCGCTTCTTACCGTCCCTCCGCAGTTAAGTGTCCCGTGCGGTATCAGATATTGAGTATTCGCCCGCGCGGGAAACAGCAGCAGAGGAATGAGAAGCAGCAGTATAACACTTTTCATCTGCCCGCCTCCTTTGTCTGTAAATAAAAACGCCCTCTTAGGTATTTATGCCTAAAGGGTATATTATCTATGAAAAAGGGTCAAACATAATTTGTTTTGGAGTTTCCCCAATTTTTTACATTCCTTTGTATATCCGGCTATTGTTATTTCAAAACCCTCTCGGAAGACGAGCGGGCATGGTTTTCCCATTTCCCTTAGGGAAATGGGAAAGAGCGAGTCTGAGAGCGGGAGACGCTATTTCCTCGCAGGGGAAATAGACGGCGTTTTTGACAATACCAATAGCCGGATAGAAACTAAATATCAATTCCACTTATCAATATGGGTAATTACTTGATAGTTATGTTACTAAAATATTGCCCTGATTTCGAGGAATGTCCTGTAATTTGTTTATTTTTCTCTGGAGGGGTCTACTCCGGATCGAAGCTTTTTGAGTCTCGCGCGGCGCTTTTTGGTTTCCAGTCTTCGCTCTTTTGCCGATCTGGGCTTACGAGTCTTTTTTCGCCGGGCAGACCGCTTGAGAGCGTTTTGAAGGAGAGAAACAAAGTGTTCCACGGCCGCCTTGCGATTCTCACTTTGCGACCTGTGCTTCTGTGATGAGACTCGGAGAATACCCTCCTTGTTGATTCTGCCCTTAAGCTTCTTTATGATCCGGTTTTTTTGTCTTTCGGAAAGAGCCCGTGAAGCGGCAACGTCAAAAAGGAGTGTGACTTTCGTGTTCACTCTGTCCACATTCTGACCGCCCGGTTTGCTGCTTGTTGAAAACCTGAATGCTGTTTCGCTTTCAGGGACAGCAACTCTTCTGTTGATTTTTAACATCTCTTACAGTCTCCCGTCGCTCGGGCTGAAAAATCACCGTTCGAGTAGCCGCGGTTTGAATTCGGGCTGACAGAATTATGTTATTACAGTTAGAGGGAAAAGTAAAGGAAGGCGCTCCGGCGCCCTGACTACTTTGTGTTGATTCTGATTTGTTTCCGCCTGGGCGGTATTCTGGGTAAAATCTTTTTGTGGAATTTTTTCGTAATATCAATTACCGAATACAGATACTCCGAGTCAGCCAGAAAAAAATTTTTATTATTGAGAGCCTGAGCTAAATCTGTTAACCTGTCCGGACATGAAAAAACAAATATGAGGGACATTCCGTTATATTGTTTTAAAATAATGAATCTGATCAATGTCCCTTTAAGTTAAGGATTTAAGACCTGTTTTTTACTGAAAGGAGATCAAATGTCAACCGGTATTTTTAAATCGATTCGTAAATTCGTTCTCTATGCCGCGGCGATTTCTCTGTCGGCTGTGATATTATCCGCTGAAAATATATCAGCCGCCGGTATACCTGACGGCTGTACGACTGTTACCGTAGGCCGTCTCGCTTCGTCGGACGGATCCGTTATGACCTCTCATACCTGTGACGGGCATGACGGGAGAACGTGGCTCGAGCCCATTCCGGCCGAGAAGCACGGCAAAAACGAACTTGATACCATATACATGAAAACGGATTATATGGCCGGACCGGGGGACACAACCGGATTAGTGTATAATGGAGCAATTCCCTATAAGACAAAAACATACGGGCACCTCTGGGCAATCTATTCGATTATTAATGAGCATCAGCTCGCCATTGGCGAATCCACCTTCGGCGGCAGAGAAGAGATGAAGAGTGAGAAGGGGATAATAAATTGCTATGAGCTGACGCGCATAATGGCGGAGCGGTGCAGGACGGCCCGTGAAGCTATAAAACTGGCTGGTAAACTTCTTGAGAAATACGGATACAACGACGGCGGGGAATGTCTTACTATAGCGGACACGAAAGAGGTCTGGCATTTTGAGGTTGTAGGCCCCGGAGAGGGCAGGGTCGGAGCTGTCTGGGCCGCTCAGCGGGTTCCGGATGATCATGTCAGTGTAAATGCCAACGCGAGCCGAATCCGCGAGCTCGACCTGGATAATAAAGATTATTTTATGGCTTCCGATAATGTCCGCGAAGTAGCCCGGGAGATGGGATTGTGGGATAAGGAAAGCGGGGAACCTTTTCAGTTCTGCTATGCCTACGCGGACCGCCGGTCGATGTGGGCTAGAAGACGCGAATGGAGAGTCTTTGATATTGTGGCTCCGTCACTCAACCTGGATCCTAACGGAGAGAATTTTCCATTTTCCGTTAAACCTGAGGAAAAGATATCGCTTGAGGATATGTATGCGATATTCGGCGATTATTATGAGGGTACCGACTATGATATGACCAAGTTTATGACAGTGACAGATGAAGACGGCAGGAGTGTGAAAAGTCCTTACGCTAACCCCTTTATGAATTATGACCAGATGCCTCTGTGGAAGATAAACGGTTCTCTGCACGAAATGGGAGAGCGCACAATAGCACGGTTTTACTGTCTTTACGTTTTTATCTCTCAGTCACGCGGCTGGCTTCCCGATCCTATTGGAGGAGTCGCCTGGTTCGGATGGGATAATCCGGCGATGACCTGTTATGCTCCCATATACTGCTGCGCGAGAGATCTTCCCGATTCCTATAAGATAGGGGGAGAGGGCGGAAAGCCCGCGTATACACGAGAAAGTGCATGGTGGGCTTTCAACCGGGTTGGAACAATAGCCGCTCACAGATGGGGGGATATGCGTCATGATGTAGCCGCTGTGAGAGATTCAATTCACAAGCAGGCCCTGGCGGATCAGAAACGTGTAGAGGACAGGGCGTTGAAACTTTTCGAAGAAGATCCTGATAAAGCCGTAGAGTATCTTTCAGAGTACAGTTATGATTTCTGTGAGGAAATAACAGAAGCCTACTGGAAGCTTGGGGATAAGCTGTGGACGAAATATGATGAAAAGTTTTAATATTTTATTATGCGGGGCGGGCGAATTTCACGGGGGATTTGAAATGCTCGAATTTAATTCCGGCTGATTCTAAATGCTGTTTTTATCTTTAACGGGAAGTAAAAGGAAAAATGGAGGTCTGAGATGAAATCGTTTTTCAAGTCTTTCTTCGCTTCACTTCTGGCTATAGTAGTGGTTATCGTCATTATTTTTATTGTCGGGCTGACTGCTATTTCCGTTTCGGGGAAAAAGGAAACAGTAAAGGACGGATCTTATCTTGTAATAGATATTTATGGAGATATTCAGGAATACAGACCTCCGGTGGGTATTATGTCTGAAATTATAGGAGACAGGACTGAAACCCTGCAGAGAATCCTCGGTAATCTTGAGAAGGCCTCGGTCGATGAGAGGATCAAAGGGGTTATAATGAAAATGTCCGGCACGAACAATGCCGGAAGGGCGATGATCCAGGAGATAAGAGAAGCAATAAAGATGGTTCAGAAAAAGGGAAAGAAGGTCTACGGGTTTTCAGATTCGATTGACCGCAAGACCTGCTTTTTAGCGAGCGCGTGTGATTCTGTCTTTATGCCTCCGACGGCATATATCACTTTCTTCGGGTTTTCAGTTACCACAGAGCATTTCCGCGGTACTCTCGATAAATTGGAGATCAACCCGCAGCTGCATAAGATAAAAGATTACAAGAGTGCCGCTGAGATGATCATGGACAAAAAGATGTCAAAGCCGGCGCGTGATAATAAAGAGTGGATGCTTGATGAGTTCTGGGATATGTACGTTCAGGCCCTCCGGGAAGACCGCGGTATCGGCGAGGATGAAATTATTGAAATAATGGAGATGGCCACTCTGTCTGCTCAAGACGCGAAACAGGTTTCTCTTATAGACAGCGTGATGTACTGGGATGAAATTGAAGAGATGCTAAAGGGAACGGATGACGAACTCAGAGTCGTTTCTCAGGAGGAATACGCCCGGATAAGCCCGAGAATTGTCGGCCTCAGGGGTAAGAAAAAGATCGCGGTCATACACGCGCAGGGAACTATAGGGGGAAGAAAAAACAAAGTGGACCCGATGCTCGGAATAATGATGGGACATGAATCTATTGCCGAGGAGTTGGAAAAGGCCCGGGAAGACGATGGTGTCGCGGCAATTGTATTCCGCGTAAACAGTCCGGGGGGAGAATCTCTCGGAAGCGATCTTATGAGCCACGAAGTTGATGTAACGAAAGAAAAGAAACCCGTTGTGGTCTCGATGGTGGATGTCGCGGCGAGCGGAGGGTATTATATAGCTTACAGGGCCAGTAAGATTGTCGCCGACCCCATGACTGTGACAGGATCGATCGGTTCTATAAGCGGCAAGATGAATATCAACGGATTAAACGAAAAGGTGGGGATCACGCACGATTTTGTCAAAAAGGGGCCAAACGCTCTGATGTTCTCACCCTACAAGGATTTTACGGATAAACAGTGGAAGATTTTTACGGATAATCACCTCGAGGGGTTCAACAGATGGCTCAAGGATGTCGCGGAGCATAGAGGGATGACTTTTAATGAGGCCCAGAAACTTGCTCACGGCAGAGTATGGACAGGGCGCCAGGGAAAGAAGAACGGTCTCGTGGACGAACTTGGCGGACTCACCAGAGCAGTTGAAGTCGCCAGGGAACTGGCGGGGATAGAGCCGGAAGAAAAGGTTACACTCGTGCACTATCCGATAAGAAAAACCCTTTTTGAGAGTATTATAAGCGGACAGTTCGACCTCGCGGCCGCGGTAAACCATATAATTTATAAATATATAAGGGAAGATCTCGCGGAAACCTGGGAGATGATATCTTCAAAAAGATTGTACATGCTGGATCGAATGGAGATAAATTGATCTGTAAAGTCCCCGATTGTTACTGTATATGACTGTTATGGAGTCTGGGGGTTTATGGGTTATTCATAATAGTATAGACTGCCGGAGGCGCCGGCACTCAACGCGGTAGTAAAAGTGTTGAGTTTCCTTCCCCTCAGCAGGTAATCCGATAGATCCCTGCCCCGGCGCCCGCGTATAATGAGTTGAAAGGATTTAAGAGGTCTAAGCTGTTCAGATATTATCAAGCGGATATGTAACAAATTAAGAAAAGGGGGAGCTTGTTGTAAAAAACTCCCCCTTTTGCCTAATTAGACATTATGCCTATGTGATTATACCTGCCTGTTATTTATTATTTCCCATCTCTCTTTCCAGCTTTTCCATTCTTTCTCTTATCTCGGCGAGTTCTTTTTCTACCCTGGCTTCGTTCGCGGCTATTGATTCTGTCCTCTCAGCGGTGATATCGGCTTCGGTCATGCCGGGATTGCCGCTTGAGTTGTCCTCTGGGATGTCGCCTCCACCCGCGAGAGTCGGTGAAACTGTGCCGTAGGATGTCGGGATATAGATCAGGGTTAACTGCGTATCATAGGCTTCAATGTCCGCCCCGGTATCAAGAAGGTCACCCAGGAAATAATAGGTATAGGTGCCCGCGGAAGCAACTTCAAAAAGCCCGTGCCCAGTAATTGGCATGTTATAATACCCCGTAGCCGCGTCGGATGGAAGTCCAGCCATTATATCCTGATTTGACGGCAATGAAGAGTTATTGTCTGAAACACCAAAATCAGCCCGGCTGTAAGTTCCGTTTGTGTGGTACACTGTCAGTTGCGCGGATGACATAACGAGCACATAACCTGAAGCGGGTACGGTGATGCTCCTGCTGCCAATAACAGTAGCTTCGGCGCCAATTTCCGTTGATGAAAGACCATCTATGTAACTGGCCGCTCCGGGTTCATCGAGAATCTCTGAATTTGAGATCGAATTTGCCGGAAGGGAGACTGAGCTGTTACCGGGAGAATCCATATTAAAGTAAGCGCTCCTGCTGGCCCCCATAATTCCGACTCGTGGATTCTCGGTGCCGGAATAATTTCCATCCACACTGAATCCGGTTGATCCGGTAGACCTTCTTACATAAAAATATCCACCTACTCCATGTACGTCAGGCATCATTGATATTGTTGAATTGCCAGCTTCATCATATAAAGAAACTTGTCCGCCACTACTGTAGTGAGGGGAGATCACTGCCAAGGGATCGTTGAAGCCTGATTGATAGAGCTTAAGATTACCTGTATACAGGGAGCTTCCTACGCCTACCGTACCGGTGCTGTCCACATGAAGCACTTCCCTTGAGCCCGCGCCCAGAATAAGGTTGTTCAACCCTCCCTGAACCCGGATTCCGGCTGAGCCGGCTCCTCCGCCTTCCGTGGCTACTCCGAATTTAAGACGGTAGTTTTCATCTCCTATCTTAAAGTCGCCCTCTGTGTTGTCGAGGTCCCACTCTCCTCCGCTGATATCAAGTTTTGTCTCGGGGGTTGCGTCATCTATACCTATATTTGTGCCGTCGTTATAAATCGCGCTGCTGGCCGTCCAGCTGCTTCCGTTGTGCCGAAGAGTCTGCCCGGATGTGCCGGAGGGCAGGGAAGCGCCGCCCGATGTTAGCGACTGCCATGAACCTCCGTCATATCCTTCGAAATCTGAACCGGTCCAGCGCATGGTTCCCGCGTTTGTGCCTGTAGAACTTCCTAGTTTTATTCCGCCCGCGACATCCAGCAGTTCATGTGGATAAATAGTTCCTATGCCGACATTTCCTCCGGACAAGATCCTCATTCTGTTTGAATTGTATGTCACAAAAGAAAGAGCGTTAAGAGATGAAACAAATAAATCCCCGCCGTCCGCTTTCCTGAGGCCGGCCTGTTGTGTGCCGTTAAAGGCAAAGGAGAGAACATTCTGTCCGCCCGTTGTATTGTTGTCTATTTCAATAGCGGCGTTATTACTCGACAAATTGTCGTAGTGGATTTCAAGTTTGCTTCCCGGGCTCGCTGTCCCGATGCCCACGTTTCCAGTCGCGGGAAACACATTATCGGTACCGGTTACAGCCATAGCGTTTAAGCTGTAAGCTGATGCGGTAAGCGCTGTTCTTGGAGTAAGTTCAGTTCCCCCTTCGACGCTGATTCCGAGATAGTACTGAGTATCGAAAGAGGGAGCAAGCACGCAGCTTTCGCCAAGCACCGCGCTGAATATCCCCTTTGTAACTGTTACTGTTTCTGTGCAGTTCCAGATAGACGAACCGCCGGTAGCTACCGTGTAGAGATTAAATGTGAGATCATAGTCTCCGTCAGCTACTACTGTCCCTCCGTTGTCAGTAAGTACTCCCTGATAATTGATAGTCTTTGGTATCTGGGCCGTCGCGGCGGTTGCTATAACGATCGCCGAAATAATAATAAAAAACGCCAGTTTCTTCATCTTGAGTCTCCTCCATTTTTTGTTTCCTGTTTTGTTAATAAACACTGAATTCCCTCTATCTCATAAGAACAAGTTTTTTGGTGATAACCTTTTTGCCGGCTGCCAGCCTGTAATAATAGACGCCGGAGCTGACAGGTTTTCCGCGGGAATTCCTGCCATTCCATTCTGTCCTGTATCTGTCTGCCGGTTTAATTTCGTCAATTAGAGTATTTATTTTTCTTCCCCTGACATCGAAGATGTCAAGTGTGACGCGTCTCTTGTCCGGAATAAAAAACTTGATCGTAGTCGACGGGTTGAATGGATTCGGAAAGTTCTGATAGAGTGTGACCGGTTTTGGCGGAAGTGTCAGTTCAAATGTCGTAGAGCGTACTACTTCACTCTTTTCTTTAACCGCGCTTATGTAATATCTGTAGCTTCTCCCCGGAATTGCGGACTGATCGCTGTATTCAACCGTCGGCTCGGCTTCGATTATGCTTTCGTTGATGCGCGTAAAATTCGCGCCATCCCCCTCAGCGCGGTATATATCATATCCGTCAAACGGCGCGCCGGATTTTACCGTCCAGTTGAGAAGTACGGTGTCATTTGTGTATTCCCCCTTAAAAGATACTATAGCCACGTCAACGGCGGATTCAAGGTCCGCTACATACCAGAAGCCCAGCTTGACGTTGTGGGAGCTTCCGCTGAGCCTGTCGGCTGCGGCCTGCCCCGCGGTGTCATAAATAATATTTGTTCCGCTTCTTACTGTCCCTCCGCAGTTAAGTGTCCCGTGCGGTATCAGATATTGAGTATTCGCCCGCGCGGGAAACATCAACAGCAGAGGAATGAGAAGCAGCAGTATAACACTTTTCATCTGCCCGCCTCCTTTGTTTTTTGAATTAAGGATCATGTATAGGTTATTATACCCATATAATATTTTAAGCCGAAAAAAGATGCAAGCAGGTTCTTCTTATTCTTCCACGGAGGGATCTACCTTTGAACGGAGTTTTTTAGCCGCCCGCGGCTGATTATAATAAGTTCATGTAAAGAAGATCAATATGTTAGTATATTTATAGTAAAAAGGAATGGTGAGGTGGGTTAGCACTTTTTAGATCTGTTTCTATCGGTTTTATTTTGTTCTGCCCAAATTCCTTTATTGAGAGCTTATGGTTAAAGTGTTTTTTTTGGCCGGGAGGTTTAAAGTGTCTGCTTTAGGAGGAATTGTACGGCGCCGATCTGCTTCGGCGCTGTTTGCCGCAATAATATCTTTAATTCTATTTTCCGGATGGCCGCGTGCTTATGACAGGCCCGCTGGGGAGATGTACGCCTCCCGCTCAGAGGTTCTGGCCTCAGAGGGAATGGTCTGCGCGGCACAGCCGCTTGCCGCTCAGATCGGAATAGACATTCTTAAAAAGGGCGGAAGCGCCGTTGACGCCGCTATTGCAGTAAATGCCGCCCTCGGTCTGATGGAACCTGTTTCCAGCGGGGTTGGAGGAGATCTTTTCGCCATTGTATGGGACGCGGAAACGCAGAAGCTCTACGGTCTTAATGCCAGCGGCAGAGCTCCCCGTCTTTTAAATATCGAGGAAGTTAAGAAAAAGGGATATTCAGAGATTCCCTATACCGGCGTGCTGCCTCAGACAGTTCCGGGGTGTGTTGACGGATGGTTTGAGCTTCACGGGCGTTTTGGGAAACTTGATATGAAGGAAATTCTCGCTCCCGCTATTCGGTATGCCGAAAAGGGTTTTCCCGTGACAGAAATAATAGCTCACTACTGGAAGATAGGGGGAGAAAGACTTAAAGATCAGCCGAACTTCGCGAAGACATATCTTCCCGGGGGGCGGGCGCCTCTCAAGGGAGAGGTCTTTAAGAACCCGGATCTTGCCCATACGTATTCCTTGCTCGCGGAAAGGGGAAGAGATGCTTTCTACAGGGGTGAAATCGCGGAGACAATAGATAAATTCGAAAGGCGTATCGGCGGGTATCTTCGCCTGAAGGATTTTGAAAATCACACCTCAACATGGGTAGAGCCAGTCAGTACCGGTTACAGGGGTTACAACCTGTGGGAATTGCCTCCGAATGGACAGGGAATAGCGGCTCTTCAGATATTGAATATCATAGAGGCTTTTGATCTTGAGGCCATGGGGCATAACAGCTCTGAATATCTTCATCACCTTATCGAGGCAAAGAAGATAGCTTTTGAAGACAGGGCAAGTTACTACGCAGATCCGGAATTTTCAGATATCCCGGTTGATAAATTGATATCAAAGGAATATGCCCGCGGAAGAAGGAAGCTTTTGAATCCGGAGAAAGCCCTCAAAGCTATAAATCCGGGGGATATTATACTCGAAAACGGCGAAACTACCTATCTTGCTGTCTCTGACAGTGAAAGGAATTTTGTTTCTCTGATACAGAGCAACTACGCGGGTTTTGGTTCCGGTCCCGTGCCGGACGGACTTGGTTTCTGCCTGCAGGACAGGGGGGCTCTATTTAATCTTGATCCGGAGCACCCAAATTCGCTTGAGCCGGGGAAGAGACCCTTTCATACGATAATCCCGGCTATGGTAACCCGGAAGGGCATGCCTGTATTTGCTTTCGGAGTGATGGGAGGTTCGATGCAGCCCCAGGGACACGTTCAGATCCTCTGCAATATAATCGACTTTGGTATGGGGATTCAGGAGGCCGGGGACGCTCCGAGATTCAGGCATCTCGGATCTTCTCAGCCAACCGGCCGAAAGATGTCGGCGGGCGGCAGAGTGGCTCTTGAATCTGGTATAGGCAGAGAGGTTATAAGGGAACTTATCGAAAAGGGGCACAGGATAATAAAAGAGAGTGGCGGGTTTGGAGGTTATCAGGGTATATGGTGGGACCACAGAAATGATATCCTGATAGGAGGCTCGGAATCGAGAAAAGACGGATGCGCGATTGGGTATTGAGATATATTGTATTCAATATATACTACAATTGCACTATTGCAATGTTGTTCTTGAAACTTCCTATTATTTTCATTATTATTGGTAAAGAGGTTTAAAATGCCGGTTTCTTATTTTATTGGCAGGTAGTTTACGTGAATTCAGGTTTTGATTTAAAAAATGAGATAATATTAAGCAGTATCGCTGACGGCGTCTTTACAGTCGACCTTAACTGGCGGATAACATATCTCAACAGAGCGGCGGAAAGGATTATCGGAGTCTCAAAGGAAGAGGCCGAGGGGAAATTCTGCGCCGAGATCTTCAAGGCGAACGTTTGTGAAAAGGATTGTGTGATGAGAAGGACGATGAAGACGGGGGAATCGATAGTTAATGAAGCGATAACCATACTTAGAGCAGACGGGAAACCCTTGAAGCTTTCTGTTTCTACCGCTCTTTTAAAGGACGGGGAAGGTAATGTTATAGGAGGCGTTGAGACGTTCAGAGATATCTCAACGGAGATCGAACTTAGGAAAAAACTCGAAAAGAGCTACAGTTTTGAAGATATTATCAGCAAAAATCATAAGATGTGGGAGCTTTTTGACGTCCTTCCCGATATCGCCGAAAGTGACAGTACTGTTCTTATAGAAGGTGAAAGCGGGACCGGCAAAGAACTGTTCGCGAGAGCGCTTCACAATTTGAGCTCCAGGCATAATAAACCGCTTGTTACAGTAAACTGCGGAGCTCTGCCGGATTCCCTGCTGGAAGCTGAATTATTTGGGTATAAAGCCGGAGCTTTTACTGACGCGAGAAAAGATAAACCCGGAAGGTTTGCCATGGCAAGGGGAGGGACGATATTCCTCGATGAGATCGGTGATGTTTCCAGGGCTATGCAGGCCCGGCTGCTACGCGTACTCCAGGAGGGTGTTTATGAACCTCTCGGCGGCACTGAGACAGAAAAAGCGGACGTGAGGATTATCGCCGCCACTAATCAGAGCTTGAAAGGGCTTGTCGACGCCGGGGAATTCAGGCAGGACCTTTACTACAGAATAGATGTTGTAAGGCTGGATATCCCTCCGCTTATTTCCAGGATAGAGGATGTACCTGTTCTGGTAAGGCATTTTGTCAATATGTTCAACACGCTTAAAAGCAAGAATATCAAAGGGGTATCCGCGGATGTTATGGCTGTGCTTATGGGGTACGGTTTCCCCGGCAATGTGCGTGAGCTTGAAAATATAATTGAACACGCCTTTGTTCTCTGCCGCGGGGATGTTATAGGCGTAGAGCATCTTCCGAGTTTTTTAAGAAAAGAAAAACAGAAAAGTGAAGTTTCGAAAGTAAGCAGTCTCGACGAGCTCACATCGGCATTTATAAAGGATGTTCTAAGAAGAAATAACTGGAGCAGGAAGGAAACCGCCAGGCAGCTGGGGATACACGAGACAACTCTTTGGAGAAAGATCAAGAAGTTAAATATTGACCTTCCCCGCGTTGACGGGCGCAGTTCGAAAAAGAATCCGTAATTCTGCTATATTTGCAATTATGCAGTAAATCCCGTTTAGATAGCATAGCATTATTGCAATACTATCGAATATTTTACCACATCCCGGAAGGTATAATAACTTTATAAGAGAATTAATAGCAATAAGATACAGATTGCTTTCCTGCAATCTGCTTTTCTGGTACATATAATGCAATTTCGAGTGGATAAGTGATATTATGTCGAGAATAGCGATAACAATATGGAATGATAGAATATCCCCGGTTTTTGAGTCAGCCGGAAGGATTATCCTAGTTGAAGTAGAACAGAACCATGAACTGTCAAGGTCGGAGCGGGAGCTGCCCGTTACCCCCTTTCACGAGGCGGAGAGAGGCAATTATAACAGATCGTTTTCACCGCGATTTGATGAAGGGCTTGTATGCAAAAAGATCGAAAGATTAAGGGAACTTGATGTTGATATTCTTGTTTGCGGAGCCATATCCAATTTTACAGCCGGGCTCGTCAGTTCAGCGGGTATAGAGATTATCGGATGGATAAGCGGTTATAAGGAAGAAGTTATTCAGGCGCTTATAAGAAACAGGATAGGTGATGATGGGTTTCTCATGCCGGGGTGTTTCGGAAGAAGAAGGAGGAGGGGAAGGAGAAATTCCAAGGACGGCAGGTTTCGAGATGGCGGTAATTATAACTTCAACGGATTACAAGAGCGATGGGCGGGTGGAAGTAATCGTAATAGGGGAAACAGGTTAGATGGAAATAAGAAGAGGGATTAGATGTGGTATTCAATAATAGAAAGGATTTTATTAATTTCAGATAGGAAAAGATGAGGAAGGAAGCAAACGAATGAATTTTATGGTTTTAGAAGCAGGGAGGTGTTTTAGCGGAAGATCAATTCTTAAACGCGAGTGGATAAAGGAAGTGTCTAAATAAGTTTTTTATATTGAGATCTGAATTGAAAAGGATCTCTAAGGAAAGGAGGCAGTTATGCCTGGAGGAGACAGAAGAGGACCTGATGGATACGGACCAATGACAGGTAGAAGCGCTGGTTACTGCGCTGGTTACAATATGCCGGGATTTATGAATCGCTCGGTCGGCGGCGGTTTTCGCGGCGGAGGCGGATTCGGACGCGGTGGAGGACGTGGATTTGGTCGAGGTTATGGATATGGCGGCCGCGGCTTCAGATGGAATAACAGTTTCTATGGAGCGCCGTACGCCGCGCCCCCTGCGCCTGCCGCGACGAAAGAGCAGGAAATGGAATACCTGAGCGAACAGGCGGATTATTTAAAGGAAAATCTGCAAAATATTACCAAACGCATCGAGGAATTGGAGAAAGAAAACAAGAAAGGTTAACTGCTAAGTATAAAGGAGGCAGATATGCCGGGAGGAGACAGAACAGGACCTGACGGAGACGGTCCGCGTACTGGAAGAGGAAGGGGAGACTGCGGCAAGAAAAGTGGAGGAGGGCGCGGAACAGGAAGCCCCGGAAGAGGCAGAAACAGACAGTAGATTTTTACAGAGTGGATGATTATCATTCTTACAGGAGAACGAGGATGGGGTATATCCGTGTGTCATGAATAGAGAATTGCCCCGGAAGGAAAAAGGTTACTTTACTTTCCGTTATCTATTATAGTTACAATGGGATGTGCGCGCGGAGAATAGAAGAGGCCTGAAGTTGCTTTGGAAATCAACCCCGCTTACAAAGTATAACAGGTTCTGCTGAGCGATGTTGTTGTTAAAGCCGGACAGGAGGGAAAATGAACGATGCCAGGGAAGAAGCAAAAACAAAAATAAAAGAAAGAATGGGCACTATCAAACATAAGGTGATTGTTCTTTCGGGTAAGGGCGGTGTGGGCAAAAGTACCGTGGCGGTTAATCTGGCTGTGTCACTTGCTTCCGCGGGTAAGAAAGTAGGTCTGCTGGACGTTGATATTCACGGCCCGAGCGTTCCCACACTTCTCGGTGTCGAGGGATCTCAGCTGAAGGGGAACAAGGAATCTGTTGAACCGCTGAAGATCGATGATAATCTTAGCGTTATGTCAATAGCTTTTCTCCTTCGCCAGAGTGATGACGCGGTAATATGGCGCGGCCCTTTGAAATATAAAATGATCCAGCAATTTCTTTCGGATGTCAGATGGGGCGAGCTTGATTATCTTATTGTGGATTCTCCGCCTGGAACCGGAGACGAACCTTTGAGTATTATTCAGCTTTTGGGAAAGGCGGACGGGACGGTAATAGTTACGACTCCGCAGAATGTGGCGATATCCGATGTGCGCAAATGCGTTACTTTCTGCCGCAAACTTGACTTGCCCGTGCTTGGCGTAGTGGAAAACATGAGCTGGTTCGTATGTCCGAAGTGCGGGGAACGCACGGAGATATTTAAAACCGGCGGAGGTAAGGTGATGGCGGATGATATGGGAATTCCGTTTCTCGGAAGTCTCCCGATGGATCCGTCTGTGGTTAACGCCAGTGACGAGGGAAAACCTTTCGTCTCTTCACAGGCCGATACTGAGGTAGCGAAAGCGTTCACCGCTGTTTCCGCCCCTATATTGAAGCTTGGCGAAAAGGATTGAACTTAATAACGGAAATGAAATAATTCTGTTTCGAATAATCGTTTTCTCCTTTCCTCCGATCGATTACTGGAATATTGTTATGTTTTTGGTTATAATACCGGAGTAAGTTCCAATACAACTTGTTGAATTGGTTTTTCATGAAGGGAAAGGCACAAAATGAAGGATATAAGAAAACTGGGAGAGAATACCAAGTGTGTTCACGGAAGTTTAATACCCGATGAAACGGGTTGTGTTGTAACTCCGATATATCAGACATCGACATTCGCGTTCAAGGATGCTGACCACGGGGCCAGACTTTTCAGCGGCGAGGAAGAAGGGTATATCTATACCCGTGTGGGAAATCCGACAATTGAATCTGTTGAAAATGAGGTGGCTATACTTGAAAACGGATACAAGGGAGTTGGTTGCGCTACCGGTATGGCCGCGGTTCATCTTGTATTTGCTTCTTTGCTCAGCGCCGGAGACCATGTGATCAGCAGTGAAGCGGTTTACGGCTCAACAAGTAAGATACTGAGTTCCGTATTCCCCAGGTTCGGAGTTAAAGTCAGTTTTGTGGATACTTCGGATACTGAAGCGGTAAAGGCCGCCGTTAGACCCGAGACAAAACTTATATATGTTGAAACTCCCGCGAATCCTACTATAGTTGTTTCGGATATTGCCGCTATTGCGGATATTGCCCATAATAATAATGTGAAGTTCTGTGTAGACAACACATTCATGAGCCCCGTGCTTCAGAAACCCCTGGATCTCGGCGCGGATCTGGTTCTTCATTCGATGACAAAATTTCTAAATGGCCACGCCGATGTTGTAGCGGGCATAGTCGTTTTAAAAACAGAAGAGGATTATGACCATTTCCGTTCCATGGCTACGGAATTTGGAGGAACAATCGATCCTTTCAACGCCTTTCTTGTGGCAAGAGGAATAAAAACGCTGTCGGTTCGAATGGAACGTCATTGCAAAAATGCTCAGAAGATAGCGGAATATCTTGAGACTCACCCCAAGGTTGAAAAGGTGGTTTTCCCCGGTCTTAAATCGCACCCTCAATATGAAACACATAAGAAACAGACTAACGGTCCGGGGGCGCTTATCAGTTTCTTTCTCAAGGGGGGATTGAAAGCGGGGAAAACGATGATGAATTCCGTAAATTTAAATACCCTCGCTGTCAGCCTTGGAGGTGTTGAATCCCTCATTCAGCATCCGGCTTCTATGACACATGCCTGTATGTCAGCTGAGGAGAGGAATGAAGCCGGTATAGGCGACGGCCTTGTTAGAATATCCGTAGGGATCGAGGATGTTGAGGACTTGATAGCCGATATCGAACAGGCCCTTGAAAAGGTATAAGAATTTTATTGGTAAGGTGAGTGTTATCAGCGATGTTATGGAGTCCGCGTCAAGTTACCCCGCAAGAGATTGAAGGTGCTGCCGCCGGGTTAAGAAACAGAAACACTATATACAAAGAAAGAGGGCACAACCGGGCGGAAGCTGTAAAATTTATTATTGACTCTGTGGATCTTTCCGGGAAGCGCATTCTCGATATTGGAACGGGCCAGGGGTTTACCGCCGTTGAAATTGCCAGGAGGGGGATCCCTGTCAAGACCGTTGACCTATCGGAAGAAAATTTACAAAAGGCCTATCTTTACGCTATGGCGGAATCTGTCGCTGAGTTTATAGAGTTTCATCTATTAGACGCGGCCAGGATGGGTTTCGACGATAACAGCTTTGATCTTGTTGTTATGGTAAACACCCTGCATCACCTTAAAGATTTCAAGAAAACAGCCGGCGAGATTTCACGCGTTTTGACACCGGGCGGGATTTTTGTTGTGGCTGACCTTACAGAGGAGGGGTTCGAAATTCTTCACAGTATTCTTAACAGCGAAGGCCGTGAGCACCAGAGGAGTAACCGAAAAACT
This sequence comes from Candidatus Krumholzibacteriota bacterium, assembly GCA_034520215.1. Classification (NCBI taxonomy): domain Bacteria; phylum Candidatus Krumholzibacteriota; species Candidatus Krumholzibacteriota bacterium. The sequence continues at coordinate 548,935 of JAXHNR010000002.1, forward strand.
ATATATGATATAGCGCAGATCATTCCGGAGTTCGGCCTCAAGTGCCGCAGTCAGGATATTCGGTTTCAGGAGCATTTGATGGTAGCGGAGAAGAACTGAAAATTCACAAATTCACCCGTACTTTTTTTCAAAAATATTGCTCTGATTTACCCGAGTCGCAGCGCCTGGTTTATATTCTCACTTCTAAATGGAATATTATAATTGAAATAAACCATCTCAGGCCATAGTGAAGGATATGTGTCAGCGGTAATTCAGCATTTGAATTCAAGCGAGAAATCCCCTATTGATATTTTATCTTTGTTTTTCAGTTTTTTCCGGTGGATCTCTCTGCCGTTTATAAAGGTGCCGTTTTTACTGTTCAAATCTTCGACCCAGCAGCCGGATTTTGATTTGTATATTATGGCGTGTTCTTCAGAGACAAGATTGTGATCAAGGCAGATATCGCAGTCAGTGCTTTTACCCATAAGGGTTTTTTCGCCTTTCAGTTTCATTTTCAAACCCGAAAAATAACCGTTTGTTATAATAATTGTTTCATTCTTCGATTTAGGGCCCGCGCTTCTCTTAGAAGTATTAGCTTTACTAGTCATATTTGAACCTTCCGTAATAGTATAATTTACGGTTAATCAATTTACGGATATTAGTTGCCACGCTTTTTCGCAAATAATGTTCCATGTTGTATGCCCGATTTGAGTATAAGTATTGTATCTCTTTGTTTTACATGAGCTTATAGAATATATAAAGATCTAATTATCTCTCCTGAATATTTGATTTGTAATGTTTTTTGCATTATTAATTGTTGTATTATGGCAACTTTCTCTCTTATAATGGGGGGCGGGACGTGTATATATTTTATCGAGGCTTGAAACTTGCATAAAGCTTAAATAGTGTAGATTTATAGGTACTAACAGGCCTGTAACGGTGTATAAAATGGATAAAGAAAAGAGAACGGATAAAAGAGAAGGAAAAGATAGTATAGAAACAAGCGGTGTTCTCGGGTTTATCCTTCATGTGATTATAGGGATTGCGGGCTGGACGGTGTTCGGGTATTTCTGGTTTGTAGTAATAAAGAGAGGGGTTGGCAGGGGTATCCCTATCGCCGTTATCTCGATGGCTGTTTTTACATTTCTTCTCGTAACTTTTACATCTCTATGGATCAGGCATAATATAAATATATCTAAAAGAAACAGAAGGAGAACCACCCCCGATATTTCACCGAATACATACGCGTTCGATAAGGTTGGAGCTGAAGTTAAAATTGAGGATATTGAAGTATTGAAGAAATCGCCTTTGATAGAGGTTACCGTTGACGCCGGCAAGAAGATATTCAAGCCTCTTCAGGTACAGACTGAAGATAAGGGATAGAGATTAAACAATCTTTCAGGTTTAAATAATGGATATTATTTCTGTATTGGAAATTATTGAAAATTCAGGCATTTATCTGACAGCTCTTGTCTATTTTGCCTGGTATCCGATATTATCAAGCATAATGTGGATATTTACGGCTCTTGTTTATTTCTTCCGTAATGAAAAGGGAGACCACAGAAAATTCTATGAACTTGATGAGTATCCAATGGTAACGGTTGTTATACCGGCATTTAATGAAGAAAGAAATATAGGTCAAGTCCTAGAGAATACATGCAACCTGAATTACCCGAATTATGAGGTAGTTGTTATCGACGATGACTCTAATGACCGTACAGTTGATTTAGTGATGAGGTTTGTAAGAGAGGGAAGAGTTCGCCTTATAAAAAAGAAAGCAAATCAGGGGAAAGCAATGGCGCTTAATGACGCGATTCCCTGTACGAAGGGTGAATTCCTGTTGATAATAGATGCTGACGCCAGTCCGGATCCCGATATACTCAAGTTTATGATCCCTCATTTTAAGTATCCCAGAGTGGCGGCTGTTACGGGGAATCCAAGGGTTGTAAACAGAAAGTCATTTACAGGGAAGCTTCAGGCGATAGAGTTTTCTTCGATAATCAGCATTCAGAGACGCGCTCAGAGGGTATGGGGGCGTATTATGACGATGTCCGGGGTTGTTGGAGCTTTCAGAAAAAGCGCGCTGTTTGATGTCGGATTGTATAGTCCCGAGATGGCAACAGAGGATATTGATATGACGTGGAAGCTTCAGTTGAAGCATTACGATGTAAGATATGAATCCAAATCTATTGTATGGATGAGAGCGCCGGGGTCATTTAAGGGTCTTTGGAATCAAAGAAAGAGATGGGCTCTCGGCCAGGCCCAGGTCCTCAGAAGATACGGAAGACGAATGGCTGACTGGAAAAACAGAAGGTTGTGGATGGTGATGCTGGAATCTCTGATGTCAATCGTATGGGCTTATGATTTTGTTATTCTTACAATTTTGTGGGTTTATTCCTACTCTATGGGTTTTCCTCCAGTTGGGGCGTCTCCAGTCCCGAACTGGTGGGGGATGATGATTTCTACTGTCTGTATGATGCAGTTGCTTACAGGAGTGATTCTGGATCGTAAGTATGACAGGGGACTCGGATGGTATTACGGAGTCGCTGTGTTCTATCCGATTATCTACTGGATATTTTTAGCGATGGTAACGGCGTCTTTCTCTCTGCGCGGATTACTTAAAAAACCCGAAACAGGCGTAATGACCCGCTGGAAACCAATAAGGAAGTAAGTAAGATGATTTTGTTTTCTATTTTAATCTCGAAGAGATCGCCTCTGCCGGAGGAATTGAGTTGACAAAGAGCTTTAAGATAATAAGAGTGGTGTTTATCGCGATTTTTCTGTTTATTATTCTTCCGCAGATCAATCTTCGGGGAAATGAACAGCAGGGCGAAGACGTTCTTCGGCGGGCAAGAGAAGCAGCTGCGGATGACAGGCACGGGGAAGCTCTACGGTTGTATTTTAAAGCCGGCAGGATGGATACATCGCTAATAGGAGAACTCGGAAAAGAAATCGGTCTTCAGTACACGTGGAGTGATAAACCGGACAGTGCGATAATATGGTTTCAGAGATATCTTGAGACTCACCCTGAAGACATAGAAGGGATGCTCGGACTGGCGAGGGCTCTTTCATGGGCGGATAAGAATTCAGAGTCTCTTAAGTGGTACCGCCGCATAACCCGTGAATATCCAGGTGTTTTAGATGCCAGAGTTGGAGAGGCGAGAGTCGTATCATGGCTCGATAGAAATGCTGAAGCGGAGGATCTATACAGAAAGATAATCGAAAAACATCCCGGTAATACTGAAGCTGCTCTAGGTCTGGCGCGTGTTCTTAACTGGCAGGGTAAGCACCGCGAGGCAATGTGTTTGTATAATGATATACTCGAGGAAGATCCTGACTCAAAGGAAGCTTTAAAGGGGAAGGCTCAGGCCCTGAAGTGGCTTGGACTCGGAAGCAAAGCCCTCGAATTGCTTTATAAAATTGAAGGCGACTCTGAAGCGGAAGAAATCATCAGTTCTATCGAACACGACAGGGCGCCACGCTTAAAATTCAGCTACGGTACTTCTTATGACTCGGACGGTCTGGAAATTCACAGGGGTGAAGCCGCCGGGCTTTATAATATTTACGGTGAAACAACGATAGGGCTTGGTGTGGCGAGGCTTTCTATGAGACAGGAGGCAATGCCCCATGTGACGAGAATCGATGCCGCCGCCCGCCTCTATAGCCGGTTTAATGAAGACTGGGCTCTTCATCTGAATATTCTGCCGGTGTTTCATTCGACCGGCAGCGAAGATTTTACAGCCCTGACCTGGGATGGATGGCTGACGTGGAATCCCACGGGAAGATTCAGAGCGGATCTGTCCGCCGGCAGAGCGGTTATAGCGACCCCTCTGTCGGTACAGAGAGAGATTATATTTAGCGGCAGCGGCATCGGGATTGATTATAAGATAACACAATCATTCAAAGCGCTGACAGCCTATGATCATAGATCGTATTCTGACGGAAACAGGCGGAATTTAGTTAAAGCCGCTTTCCAGTGGAGGATAATCTCTTCTCCTGTGATAGTAGAAGTCCAGCCGGGATACACATTCTTTTCATTCAGAGAATATAAACCGAACGGTTATTACAATCCCGCCGGATACCACAACGTTGGAGTTCAGGTTGGGATTGGCGGGGATTTTTCTGAATCTGTATATTACAGGATTGAGGGAAGATTATCCCGTGAAAAGGAAAAGGGAGAGGATTTCTTTTCTGTAGGTTCCTTCAGGTCCAGCGTTGAATGGAGGGCGGGGGATAGCCTGGAATTAGGCGGCGAATTTTTTGCTTCCAATTCGCGCGTGGCGGGTGAAGCGGGATACAGCAGAACGTTCACCCGCGTCTTTTTAAGAATTATCTTCTGACGGTTGGCTATGATAAATTACGTTTCAAAAAAGAGCATTGTAATAATAGTGTTTCTTATTACTTCTTGTATTCTAAGTTCATGCGCAAATGACAGAGATTCAGGATTTGATAACAGGGCGCCGCGTTCGGAAGCCGGAATACCTGTACTTGCCTACCATTATTTAAATGACAGAAACAGATTTGAACAGGGGGGAAGAGCCTTAGGCACGGTTCTTCTGAATTTGCCCCTCCTGACGGTAAAGGATGCATGGACGGTAAGATTAGACGATTTTGAAAAGCAATTAAGATGTCTCGATAAAAACGGTTATAAAACCATTACAATGGATGAGCTGAAATCTTTTATGACCGGCCGTGAAGAGATGACGGGAAATTGTGTGGCCATAACATTTGACGACGGCGATAGAAGCGTTTACAAATACGCGTATCCGCTGCTTAAGAAATACGATATGAAGGGCACTCTTTTTATTGTTACTTCCAAGGTCGGGCGGAATTGGAATAGTCTTAATATCTCCCCGTGGAAAGAGCTGCGTGAGATGGAGGAATCAGGAGTTATCGATATTGAATCCCATACGCATGATATGCACTCTAAGCTGCGGGAAGGGGATATTCCCCATCCTGTCTTTATCGTTTCCGGAGAGACAATAGATAACAGCAGGAAGGAAAAAATATTCAATGACCTTAGACGGTCGAAGGTATCTCTGAATTTTAACCTCGGAACAGGGTCGAATTTTCTGGCCTGGCCTTACGGTTTCGGAACAGACATTTCAGATTCGCTCGCGGCAGCAGCCGGGTTTGAGGGTATATTGACTCTAAAGAGCGGAAGAAACTATCCTGGAGACCCTCTATCTGGAATCAAACGTTTTGCTGTTACATCCAAGACATCTTTCACTAGATTCAAGAAGATTGTCGGAATTGATTGTAATTAGACAGGCACACCGGCAATGTGTAAAAAAAAGAAAAAGAATGCCGGCAGGCGAGGTGACCGGCATTCTCAGACTGAAGCGCTTATTAAATCATTCTTTATCGTCTTCTTGTTCTTGATCCCCTTGTATTTACACTTCTGGTAAAATTCTTCAATCTCGGCCGGCTGATACCGCCTCTGCTGGAAACGTGTTTCCGTCTGTAGTTTTGTGAAGTACCGTGATGGAAACTGCCGTTTGTGATCCCGTGGCGGCCTCGCGCCGGGTGGTCGAAACTGGCTGTACCGCGGCTTGGGGCTCTCCGGCGTTTCGCGGTGGAAGTTAAAAATCCTACCTTTCCCCGCTGGGTAAAACTTGAATTAACAAACGCCCAGTTTGCTCTGCCGCTGCGGTAGCGCCTCGCCGAACCATTCTGTGAAGCACTTCTTCCGAAGGCTCTGTGAGTTGTCTTGAAGCTGACGGGGGTTAAAGCGTCAGACTGACTTATATTATTCCATTGCCTGTCCAGCCTGTTGCTCATCGAGGAAGCCCACTTGTTAAAAGATTCACCGGCTGAAGTTGTGCCCGAAACAGCAGCTGCAAGAACTGTCACGATCAGTATAAATACGGATTGTCTTAATGATAAACGCATTGTTGTCATTCCGATCTATTTTAAGTTAGTGGATAAGACGAATTTAGAAATGCTTAATGTTCGCGCAGGGTATATAAAGAGGAGAGGAGTTACTTGAAATCTAATACTATTGTACCATTTATTCACGAAATTGTCAAGTTGCCGGGTGATGTATCGGGCTGAGGATCAGCGTCTGCTGCAGCCGTTTGATGGCCGTCGCGTGCATCCGGCTTGTTGGCAGCTATATCGTTTGTACGGATGAGGCATCGAGCAACTCTCGCACTTTGTGAGCGAGGTCATCGCGTGTGAACGGCTTGGACATGAAATGCATGCCCTCGTCAATTACACCGCCTCTGCTTATCACATCAGATGTGTAACCGGACATGAACAGCACCTCGACGCCTGGCTTGGCCACAGTGATTCTTTTCGCCAATTGGCGTCCATCCATTCCGGGCATGATCACGTCGGTCAACAACAGATGAATGGCCCCCGAATGCTGGGCTGTCAGTTTCAAGGCTTCGCCCGGTGTCTCCGCTACCACGACGTGATACCCGAGGGTTTCCAAGAAACGGCCACAGGTTACGCGCAGTGCTTTCTCGTCCTCCACCAACAGGATGGTTTCCCCCCGACCTCTGGGTGCTTCCGCCTTGCTGGTAACGGTTGTTTTCACGACCTCTGCCTCAACCTCTTGCAAATAGACCCTGAATGTCGAGCCCTTGCTTGGTTCGCTGGAGGCGTCTACGGATCCGAAGTTCTGCTTGGCGATACCATAAACGGTGGCCAATCCCAGACCCGTTCCCTTGCCGATCCCCTTCGTCGTGAAGAACGGCTCGAACACCTGCTCCAGATCCTCCTCGTTTATTCCGCAGCCATCATCGCTGACCGAGAGGCAGACATACTCTCCGGGGATGGCATCCGGATGGCTTGCGCAATAGTCTGCATCAATGTGAGCGCTTTTGGTTTCGATGACGATCTCCCCGACGCCGGGGATGGCGTCACGAGCATTGACGCACAGGTTGGCAAGGATCTGGTCAATCTGCGCCGGATCGATCAGTACCGAACCGGTGCCCTTGCCGGGCCGCCAGACCAGATTGATGTCCTCGCCGATGAGCCTCCGCAACAGTTTGAGCATGCCCTCCACAGAATCATTGAGGTTCACGATCTTGGGCTCAATAGTTTGTTTCCGGGCAAAGGCCAGAAGTTGCCGGGTGATTTCAGCCGACCTCTCGGAGCACAAGGTTATTTCGTCGAGCCACTTGCGGATCTCATGGCTCGGCTCAATTTTATCCTTGCACAACTCGACGTATCCTATGATGCCCATAAGAAAATTGTTGAAGTCATGCGCCACGCCCCCCGCCAACCGGCCCACGGATTCCATCTTCTGGGCTTGGTGGAGTTGTGCTTCGAGGTCCATTTCGTGAGAGAGGTCGCGTTTTACGGCGACATAATGGGTGGTCTTGCCCGTCATGCTTTGCACGGGTGAGATCGTGGACTCTTCCTTGTAGAGGCTGCCGTCCTTTCGTTTGTTGATCATACGGCATCGAAACACACGCCCGGCGGTCAGTTCCGTCCACATCTGACGGTAAAATCCTTCGTCGTGCTTGCCGCTCTTGAGAATGCGCGGGTTCCGGCCAATGGCTTCTTCACGGGTGTAGCCGGTAATTGTCTCGAACACCGGATTCACGTAGACGATGCTGCCCGTCTGATCCGTGATGACGATCGCCTCTGCCGCCTGCTCCACCGCAATCGCCAACAGGTCGCGGGATTTTTGGGACTGCTTGAGGGCCGTGATGTCCACATACGTTCCGATCACCCCAACGATTTCACCGTCTGTATTGAGCATCGGCATTTTGTTTGTCAGCAGTGTAATGGGGTCCCCGTCCGGGTTCGTCTGGGTTTCCTCGACGAGCAGCTTGGTGCAACCACTTTCGATGACGGCTCTATCATCGGCGCGATACATTTCCGCTTGCTTGCGCCATCCCATCTGGAAGTCGTCTTTTCCGATAATGTCCTTGGGATCATCGAAACCCGCATCATGGGCGAATGCCGCATTGCCGCCCAGGATGACAAGATCCTTGTCCTTCCAGTAGACACGAGCGGGTATTGCATTGATAATCCGTTGGATCATCAGTGCGGATTCCCGCTCCACTCTTTCTGCCTTCTTTCGTTCAGAAATGTCTCGGATGTTGCACTGCATGACCTTCTGGCCGTTTTCCAGATAGGTATTGCTGATGAACTCCACCTCATGCCGCTTTCCATCGCGACCCTCCAGCGCCAGATCATCGTACCGGATGAATTCCTTCTCCTGTAGCTCGGAAAAGTTGGCCTCGTTGGCGACGACATCCGATAGGAAACCGAGCTCCCAGACTTTCTTCTTGACCAAATCTTCGCGCGAGTAGCCCAGCAATTCCAATAGATACGGATTGGCATCCGTGATCATCCCGGTCTCGGCGTCGAGGATCAGAATACCGTCCTTGGCAGACTCGAAGAGTCTGCGATAGCGGCTTTCCGAGGCACGCAATGCCTCCCACACATCGGCACTCGCGGGTGTCGAGCCATGACGACGTCCCGTTTCGCAATCTGGTCTCTTGTTTTGGCTCATATTGCTTTCCTCTCCTTCCAGCCCCGCCTGCTGGTGCAAGTGATGTAATGGACTCCTCAGTAAATCTGTATGACATTGGTATAATTTCACCCGATGTCATTCTATTACTTCAATAAGGAGGAGTCAATAATGAAAAGTACCACAATCACCGTTGACCTTGCAAAATCTGTTTTTCAGGTAGCTGTATCCCATCACCCAGGAAAAGTCAGCGAACATTACCGGTTCACTCGGAGTAGATTCAAAAGTTTCTTCGTAAAACGTCAGCCAACAAGAGTAATCTTCGAAGCCTGCGGTTCTGCTCACTATTGGGCCAGAGAATTAAAGAAACAAGGACATGAAGTATCCCTTCTTCCCCCTCATGAGGTTAGACCATATGTTGCAAGAAACAAAACAGACCGGACCGATGCCAAAGCAATCCTTGAAGCATTCAGAAACAAAGATATAAATACGGTTCCGGTTAAATCAGTGGATCAACATACCCTGGCAACACTTCACCGTTTCCGCTCTTCTTACATAAGCCAGCGTACAGCCAGAATAAATGCAACCAGAGGAATCTTAAGAGAAATCGGAATTTTCATACCCTCTGGGGCTTCCAGAGTAGTTCCAACCGTTATTGAAGTTATCTCCGATCCTGAAAGCTCGACAACTCATCCTCTACGGGCAGCTCTTAACTCTGCCTGTGATGAGATCAAATATTTTGAGTCCAGGATTAAAGAAACAGAAGAGCAGCTGAAAACTATTTCAAAAGGTGACCCTGTTGTTCACCGGCTTCGTTCCATTCCAGGGATAGGGCTATTAACAGCTACAGCTATGGTTGCCTTTATCGGAACTGCCAAACGCTTTCCATCAGGAAGACACTTCGCAAGCTATCTTGGTCTTACTCCCAGAGAACATTCAAGTGGCAGAAGAAGACATCTCGGCTCTATATCCAAGAGAGGAGATAAGTATATCCGAATGCTGATGGTTCACGGGGCAAGATCAGTTCTGTGGTCTTCCAAGAAAAAATAAAACCTGGACAGATTAAGAATCTGGGCTCTTGAAATAGAGAGAAGACGTAGTCACAACAAAGCTGCTGTGGCTCTGGCAAATAAACTTGCCCGTATCGTTTGGGCTATCTGGACAAAAAACTGCAACTATGGATCAAAAAAGGAGGTCAATTAATATCAGCTCTTACCCTTGATTGCTATGACAAATAGCTTTGATGGCTGACCGGTCTGCACCGGCGCAGGGGCAAGCCGATAACTGTCCTGACCCCTTTAGGTCGTGCATAGCGATTGGCTCCCTGTGCGCATTCTCCATCATGGCCCGGAGACGTTTTTAGATCTCCACTTTATGAGGCCGAAGATACGTTTGCAGTCAGATCCGTTCAGCTCATTAAATTAAACATATTATTGACAGAGGAGTCCAGATATGAGGGTTAGACAGACCTATCTTTATTAACTCTACTGATGATAGTAATCGCATCTTCTACTAATTTAAGCATGTTTGTATCTATATCTTCCTTACGACCATGGACAACGAGATTCCTTATTTTACCTAATTCCATGAACTTATCTAAATATTTTCTATCGAGATACCCGTTATTTATATAAGCATAGACCATATTCTTATAAGTGTACATGTTATTAATATTGTTAGAGATTACTTTGATATCGTTACTCTCAAGAAACTCTCTCATTGTTATTTCTAGAGTAATAAATTTCTCAATAAACAAGGCTTTACTAATTACTTCTCCCTTCTCAGCAATTTTATCTTCCTCATCTTTTAGTAGTTTATCCGCAATATTGGAATACTTCCTCGGATTTAGTATGGATACTATGAACATCAATCCAAGAATCGTTACAGCAACCGATAAAACAATAGTGATTAATATAAGAATTGATTTCAGAGAATATAAAGTTTCATTTAGGATTATTAAGGCAAGACTCAATACTATAGTAAGAACAAACAATACGGATAAGAGAATCAATCTCCTAAAATACGTTGTCTTTAGCTTAAAGTTTATCTCAACCAAGCTCTCATCCTTAGTCTCATTGTTATCCATAATTGAATATACCAGCGCATACCCGGCAATAATAAATGCTATAAACGCAGATATGGTTTGAGATATCGTACTGAATAACCAATAACAGGATTCTTGCGAGAAGCGTTCAGTTAAGGTAATAAGTGTTTCTACGTATTTGAGCATAATCTCCTACATTACCTGTCTAACAATCTTCGCTTCAGCCGCGGGCTTGCCTGGCGCGGGCTTTGCCTTCCGCAGGGGCCGTGACAGGGAAGATTCCGTCGGCTGCAAGCTAGGGTTAGGTTCTCTTATCGATATCTGGTTTAAACAAATCTATAATTCTCTTTGTTAAAAAAGGCTTACATAGATCGTCGATTATTCTATCGGTCTCGTCACAATGATTGAGCTGTTTGTCTAATGCTGATAAGTAGTGCTCAGATTTTCTTACAGCATCCTCGTTAGTCGTGTCTATATGATGCTGGATTCTCTTTTTAAATTCGAGGATACCAATTCTGATATTATTGTTTGATTCCTTTTCTCTCTTTGGATCGAATTTTACTCCAATTCCTCCAATCAGAAAAGAATGTGATAATCGTTTGAAGGGGAATAATGCAGAAACGTCTCCATCCCTTTTCACAAATCGTTCAAACATCTTCTTCACACAATCATCTCCATTATCAGAAATATAATCTGTCACCATTTTGTCTATTTCGACAAAAGGAGTACCTCTTTCATCAGCGTTTCTTTTAAAAGCAGAAACGCCTCTCTCCCGTTCATAGGCTTCTTGATAGCCTGTTCCAACTACTTGTTCACCATTGTGATAAATTGTTCCCCTCGTTATATAACCACGGCACATCAGACCCTGTCTCAGCAAATAAAGCACCGTTGTCCAACAAGAAGATACTAAATTGATTATTGCACCAGGTGATATTTCTACCGAAATAACCGCACAGTCGGACACTTGCGTTATTTGATAATCAATATCTGTTTCAATAGTCTCCGATTCAGGACAGGTTGTAATTCCGTATCGTTTGTAACCTTCCTTGTCCCCTGTCGCCCCTAATATTTTTGTGTATTCCAATAGTTCAGAAAGCTTAGGACCTGTACCTTTCTCTGCGGCCTCAGTCAGTTTCTTAAAACCTAAGATATCAATGTATGCGATAAATTTTTCTTTGAACTCTGTCATAATTTCCGTGATCAGAACCTAACATTGTATATACAGTTTACGTATAAACCTATATTTGATTATTTCGTCAACATATATTTTTTAAATATCTTTGCGATATCTCCTTTTAAGTAAGGTGCTTATTCAACTTTAATAAAACAAATAAGTTCTTATACGGTTTCCGTATAAAATCCTTTCAATATTTACAATTCATCTGCTGGACTCTTTACACCATTTGGCCCTCTATTCAAAACATGCGTATATATCATTGTCGTTTTTATACCCTTATGGCCGAGAGGCTCCTGTGTTGAAGAACTTACACTTCTTTTAACTGCAAGGTGGGTGAGAAATTCGTTTATTTCCCTTAAGTCTCTCTTCACGCACAACAGAGCTGGAAAAGGCAGTCTCCGAACTGATACTTTCGATTATATCTGAATAAATAAAACCTATATCTTCTCCCCGGATGGACAAACTTATACCATATAATCAGTTATAATGTCAAGAGTGAAGCTGCTCTCTTTCGGGAACGGGGAAGGTTTTTAGGGGTTTAAGCATTTTAATAAACTTAAATACTTCAGCCATCTATTTATCTTCAAAATAAATTTGTTATTTCCACATGCCCGCGTGCGTCCGCGTATATCCCTTATAAGTTTCAATAACTCTTAAAACAGATTCTTTTTTAACTTTTTGCAAAAGAGCTCTATCTCAGGAGGATCGCTTTGCGGCTCTTAGTTCCTTCTCTGGTTTTCAATCTGTAGAGATAGATGCCGCTTGCAAGATTAGAAGGACGCCAGTCTATAGAATAGGATTTTGCTTCAAGATTTTCATCAATCAGACAATCTACTTCCCGTCCCGTAATGTCGAATATCCTGAGATCCACATGCCCCGAGCGAGGTATGGAAAAAGTAATTGTCGTGGACGGATTGAACGGGTTTGGAGTGTTCTGAGCCAACCTGAGATGGAAAGAGGGATTGTCAGAACCGGTAGTATCTTCGACCATTATCGTGTCTCTGTATGTGTGGTAATTGTGAGATGTTACAGTCAGAACGATTGAATCAACCCCGGCGGGTATCGCCGAGGATAGGTTCAGAGTAATATCCCCCGTTCCGTCCGCTGTACCCCTGGAGTAGCAGACTCCGTTCCAGTAAAGTGCTCCAACAGAACCGCCGACATCTGTTCCTACTGTAAAGACCGTGTCTGAGCGCTCGATAGAGGTCGCGTGTGTCGCGTAAATCTGTTCCGGCGTGTCTGTCCAGCCGTCCATAGCGGGATCTCCGATAAGATTAAGAGTATAGAAACACCATCTGTGGGCGCCGGGTTCGTATTCATCCGGAAGGTCAATAAATGGAACAGTCTCATCCTTCGACCTCTGGTTCGCGGCTCCCAGCGTTGTGATGCCTTCTGTAAATACAGCATCATAGAATTCCCGCTGAAAATGATGAGATGGACCGTTTGTTGTACCCTCCGTGAACCATCCGTATCTTGAATTGCCTAAGAACGCGGCCGCGCAGTGCTGATTTGAGACCATATCTTCCCCCACACAATCATCGTAGTCGAAAGCGCCCGAGTAACATCCGTAACTGTAAATAATCGGGAAGTTCGCGTTCTGCCCGTCGTTGAGAAAATTAGAAGTCGTAATATCATAATTTGTGATTCTCATAACATAGGTCTGATTCGCGTGACCCGAATGGGCTATCCAGTTACTTCCCGAGCTGATAGCGTTGAATACGGCTGTTTCGTCCCATGGGGTGGTGTCTCTGTCGTAGTACTTTGTAATATTGAAATCGATAGGTATGCCTTCTGTCGAGAAGCCATAGGCGCTGCAGGTGTCTATAAGCTGATCCATTTCATCTCCGCCGTACGTAAGAGGGCTGTCATAGAGTTTTTCACCGTAAAGGGTCGCGGTTTTTAGATCAGAGACGACGGGGGATTCCTGATACATAGTTGTCTTGTTTATGAATGCCGCGATATCATCGGCGTTCCCCACGCAGGCGCGTCCAACGGCAATCTCAGAATAAAAATCCTCTTCACCGGGTTCTCCCCACAGTGAATCAGAATCACTGTTCCAACTGCCGTCGAGGGCCGCGTAGTAAATATCAGATGGGATATCGGCTATTTCATACAGGGAGCTGGATTGAACGGCGCCATAGAGCCCCCTATAGGGAACGATCCCGGAATTGCCGGCTTCTCCATCACCGTCTCCTCCGAGAAGAAGGTGGGTGATGCTGTGCTGACTGTATTCGCTGATTACGGCATTTCTGATCTTTTCGGCTGTGTCTTCTCCGCTGTATGCCGATTCAATATTTTCAACCGTCATGATCTGCGTGAGGAATCCGCGTCTGTTATAAAAATCGGCCAGTTCTGAGAAATCGTCTTCGAACGAATCGCTCGTGACTATTAAATACTGATAGTCTCCTTCCGCGGCGGGATGGCACGGCAGATCGGCGCCGGATGGATTATCAACGAGTTTTTTAAGTCTGGTAACAGTCTCCTTATCTGATTTCGGCATTATTCCGGAAGATGAATATTCCGAAGTTGTTACTATTGTGACTTTTATTTCCTTGAAATACCCCGCTTCATCAGCTGAAGGGTGAAACCCGACCGGAGAAAATGAACCGGTAGCTATGGGGTGTCCGCGGAGATAGTGAGTTGAGAAGTTTGACACAGGAGGATATATCCACTTGTCTATATTATATGACGAGCTTTTATAAATAAATCCGCCTCTGCCGCCTGACCTGAGGTCTCCCGGCACAACATGCTGTCTTGGATGCAGTCTGCACCGGCTTCCTATTTTTTCCCAGTTCCGTTTTTCTATCCTGACATCGATTGCTTTCTGGCCGGCAGGGAGCAGTATCTGCGCTTTACGGTAGGGAACGCTCGGTTCGCCCGGGTTCGCCGCCTGAATAGTATTCGGAAAGATAATACGGGAGAATCCTTTAGAGTTATTCATTACGTAGGGTGTGTCAAAGTGATAAACAACACTTACCTCCGCGCTATAAAGGGAAAACGGTAAGGAGGCGCATATCAGCAGCAGGATAAAAGAGGCGGTTTTGAGTTTCATCTTTACCTTTCCTTTTATGATTTATTCAAATTCTTACTATTGGTCGCCAAAGGTATAAATAATAATAGATATAACCTGGCCGTACTTTTAATTGCCTTATTATAACATATTTGAGATGATTATGAAAGAGTCCGAAGAGTTCTGCGACGGGTTTAATTCTACCTTTTGGAATTTATTTTGCTCCGGATATTAATTATAGTAGAATAGGTCAGCCGGTAATTATTGACAAAGTCTCTTTTATGGGGTTTAAGGGTTATTTATGAGATATCCAATCGATGCTGTAATAGCAGTTACATACAGATGCCAGGCAAAATGCAGGATGTGCTCTATATGGAAAATTGAAGAGCATGATGACATTTCACCCGAAATTTATAGAAGGCTTCCAAAGACCTTGAGAGATGTGAATATTTCCGGAGGCGAGCCGTTTCTAAGAGCGGACCTTGAAGAGATAGTCAGGGTGGTTCACGATCATATTCCGCGAAGCAGAATGGTAGTATCCTCAAACGGCCTTATGGGGGAAGATATAATACCGAGAGCGCTTAGACTGAAAGAGATATTTCCCCGTATCGGATTCGCCTTCTCAGTGGACGGCGTGGGAGAGATGCAGGATTTCATCCGGGGGGTAAAGGGAGCCTATGAGAAGGTTATTTCAGCTGTCAGGGGAATAAAAAGAAACGGGATAAGCAATATAAGGATTGCCTATACACTCACATCTGATAATCCCGATCATATGATAAGGGTTTACAGGCTTGCCGAGGAATTAGGGGTTGAATTTACTATGCAGGTTTCACACGAGAGCGACTTCTTTTTCGGCAGGAATGAATCATCTGTAATAAGTGACAACTCCGGCAATTTCAGCAGCGATCAGTTAAAAGAGGATTTTGAGACAATAATAAACGGCGAGCTAAGTTCTTATAATCTCAAAAGATGGGGTAAGGCGTTTATTCATTACGGAAGTTATGCTCTGGCCGCAGAAGGTAGGCAGCTTTTTTCCTCCCGTCCGGGAGAGGACTTTTTCTACCTTGATCCGGGGGGTAATATATACCCGTCAGTTATTCACGATCATATTATGGGGAATTTGACAGAAGATACTTTCGAAGGGATCTGGAATTCCTCTCAGAGCGGGATAATTCGTGAAAAGTGCAGAAATGATAAAACCCCTTACTGGATGGGGTGTTTACTCAGAAAGGCCCTTCTTGAGCGCAAGTTTAAGATCGGTCTCTGGGCTTTGAAAAATAAACTTATGAAAGTAAAATTATAATTGTAAATTGAAGCTTTTCCATTTGTGATAATTATATAACAATCTGAGCGTTTTGCCGGGTTAGAGTTGTAAGGAAAGCTCTATAGACGAAAATAGTGTTGACGCAGGCAAAAAACCGCTGATATAATTCGAATGATAATCATTAAAATCAGGAACTTCACGACCGGCGTAGTGTGTTTTAAGATTTTTAAGCAAAGGAGAGTATGGTGAAACGTTTTAATATCGCGATTTCTCTTGTTTTCTTATTAACTTTTTTTATGCGGCCCGCTGAGGGCGGAGATATTCTAAAGGTGGAAGAAATGGTCTTCTGTAAGAATATTGAAAACATGTCGCCTGTGGGGGTTAAAAACCAGTTCTTCGAATCAGTGGAAAAACTGTACTGTTTTACCAAGATAGCGGGGGCGCTTGATACTACATCCGTCTATCATATATGGTACTATGACGGCGGGGAGTTAGCCAGAGTTAAGCTCCCGGTCCGTTCGCCGCTGTGGCGTACATGGAGCTCTAAGAGGATGATCGACAGCTGGGAGGGGAGCTGGAAAGTCGTTGTTACCACACAGGACAGCACCGTTATTTCAGAAAAAGAATTTATCTATAAACCGTTAAAGGAATAGGTCTTTTCATGTAGCTTGAAGATATTCTCATATTAGAAGGGTTAACCTGAAGCTTTGGAGTAACGTTATCCTCCATGAGCGAGATGG
Source organism: Candidatus Krumholzibacteriota bacterium (assembly GCA_034520215.1). Lineage (NCBI taxonomy): Bacteria > Candidatus Krumholzibacteriota > Candidatus Krumholzibacteriota bacterium. The sequence goes on from JAXHNR010000002.1 coordinate 565,580, forward strand.
AAGACATTAACATCAGAGTTATCTTCAAGGGTATAACTGTCGTACTCTTCAGCGGGGACGAGTTTTCCATCGACAGTAACAGTTATGAGTGAGTAATTGTATCTCATCTCATCGAGTACGTTCTGAACTGTCATCCCCTTTTTCCATTCCAGTTTGTCTCTGTTATTTACTATGATCATTTATTTTTCACCTGGCCGGGTTAGAAGTTCTATTGCTACGTTGGCCTGCATACACGCCACAATAGAGACGCGGGAGGAGCAAAGACCCATAGATGAATTACTTTCTTCATCTCCGCAGACATATACATTTCCGGACGAATTCACTTTCAGAGAGTTTGTACGGCCGATTCCGGCTAATCCGCTTCCGCAGATTATTGCTTTGTCCGGATAGGCCGAGGACCACGATTCAATAAGCCAGCGTTTACTTTCAGCTTTGTCAAACCCCTCTATAAGCAGGTCGGCGTCTTTGAAAACTTCAGGAATGTTTTCGGGCGAGAGTTTTATCACCAGCGGATTTATTATAATATTCGGATTAATGGCCCGGAGATGTTCCGCGAGGGCGGCTACCTTGATCTTCCCGATGTCGTGCTGAAAGTAATGCTGACGGTTCAAATTCGACTCTTCAACCCTGTCGTAATCAGCCAGAATAAGACTGCCTATTCCGGCTCTTGTGAGAGCGACCGCGGCGTTTGAGCCAAGCCCGCCGCAGCCGGCTATTCCTACAGTTGATTTTTGCAGTATAGCAGTTGAACGCGGTACATTCCGCTTGAATATCGAAAGTTGGTCCTTGTTTTTCATTACGATCAGGTTGCTTCTTCAATAATATTTACGAGCTCCGGAAGATCAATTCCAAGTTTCTTCATCCTCTCAAGCGTGGGAACGCCGTTTTCATCCCACCCCTTGCGTTTATATGTCGCTTTCATTACCTGATTGTACCGGTCTTCTCTGTAATCACGAAGAACTTTCATCTTTTCCTCTGTGGATTTGCCTTCGGGATCGTAATCGCATTTTTCGCGCAGCTCTTTGTCGTATCTCTCGGCGCGGGATTCGTATTCTTCCTTTGTTACGGGACCTACGGCGCGGTACGGAGGAAAATCGTCTTTTTTAGTACCGTAGCCTAGCATCCTGCACAACAATCTCTGCAGCATATGAACCCGTTCGGATTGCCCAAGCATACTCGCCTCGTCAAGGGGGCTTCCCGTCATACCCTCGAAGAATTTAAAGAAATCTTCAACGTGTTCTGGTATCTTGGCTGCTTCCTGAGGTGAATAGTTCTGTGTGCTTGTAGGAACCACATCATTCCAGAGAAGTTTGCAGAGACCGTGGAGCCCGAACCATGTTCTCCACAGGGGATAGTAATACAGCGCTTCCGCCTTGTCTTCGAAGGAGGGGATCTGGTTATTAACCATATCCATGAAGATAAGCCAGGATTCGTCATGCTGAGGGCCTTTTACCGCCATCGCGTAACCAGCCTGCTGGGCGAGAGATTCTTTGGTTACATATTCGGAGAATTCCAGACCCTTTGTTTCCATTCCTATATCGGCAAGGAAGTCAGGGTCCGCTCCAAGTTCATTAATCCATTTTTCTTTAAGCCAGCGGATCCCCTTGCCGAAATCAACACCGAACCCTTTGCCTTCCGCCATTTCGTGGAGGCATTTGAGGACTTCATCTGTGGCGCCGAATTTGAGCTCTTTCCCTCCGGTCTCTTTCGTTGTGATAATGCCGTTTTCAAAACACTCCATGATAAAGGCCATGCATGTACCGGCTGAGATTGTGTCAATTCCGTAAGTGTCGCAGTAAAAATTGAATTCAGCGGCGAAGTCCGCGTCGAAACATCCCATATTAGCGCACGCCGCGGCTGTTTCATACTCCGGCCCGTCTACAACTACCTTATCTCCCTTGTAGGGACCGGTTTTTATCTCGAAATTATCGATTGTTTTAGAGCAGGCCATCGAGCAGCCCTTCCAGCAGCCGTCCGGTGAATTCTGGGTAAAATAGTTTGCCTTGAGCATAACCGAGTCGATCCTGTGTGTATCGGGATGTGATCCAAACTTGTAATTGTGTACGGGAAGAAGATCGTATTCATCCATTACGTCCACAATATTGGCGGTTCCTACTTCTCTCATGCGGCACTGGTTTTCATCGAGCGTTGCCATTTCAGCGTTGATGCGCATCCCGTAATTTCGAATCATCTTAGGTTTTGCGGGATGGTTCTGATCCTCTTCGATACTGATAGCCTGAGTGGGACAGACATATTCGCATGAACGGCAGCCAATACAGTGAGGGTCTACTTCTTCAAAGGGCATAGTCATATACTTGTCGATACCTCGTCCGGCAAAATCGAGAATGTTCTCCTGCATGAATTCAGCGCACGCTCTCGCGCATCTGCCGCAGAGGATACATGCCTTAGGGTTTTCATCCGTTAGTTCACTTTTATATTTTTCCTTATCTGTTGCTCCGCAATCCTTTGCTATCTTCTTAATAGCAGGGACATTAGGCCAGCGTCCAAGGTACATTTCGGCCAGTCTCTTGCGGTGCTTTTTTACCATTTCAGAATCGGTCTCAACTTTGATCGCGCTTCGCACAGGGTAGTTACAGGAGGTGACAAGTTCTCTTTTGTCTCCGGATATAATTTCGACTACACACAGCCTGCATGTGCCGCTAGGGGTTAGATCTTTGTGATTACATAATGTTGGAACAGATATGCCGTTTTCCTTCAGGACCTTAAGAAGAAAGGTGTCTTTTTCCACATTAATTTCTTTTCCGTTTACCGTTATATTTATCTTCTGAGCTGACATTATATCACCTCCACTGCGTCGAAGTTGCAGACTTGGCGGCAGATTCCGCATCTCGTGCATTTCTCGATGTCAATAAAATGTGGTTTCTTTGCTTCGCCCGATATTGCCTCTACGGGGCAGTTTTTAGCGCAGAGAGTACAGCCGGTGCACTTATCCTTGTCTATGCGGTACGTAACAAGGGCTTTGCAGACTCCGCCGGGGCATTTCCCCTCGTCGATATGTTTCTCGTACTCTTCTCTGAAATACTTGATTGTGGAGAGGACGGGGTTGGGAGCTGTTCGGCCGAACCCGCAGAGACTGATCTCTTTTACGGTTTGGCCCAGCTCCTTAAGTCTCTCGATATCACCCGCCTTTCCTTCGCCGCCGCATATTCGTGTCAGTATCTTGTTCAGGTGAAAGAGCCCCTCTCTGCCCGCGGCGCACTTCCCGCAGGATTCATTCATAAGGAAATCAGTAAAATACCGAGCGGTATCCACCATACAGGTCCTGTCTGACATTACAACTATTCCGCCCGAACCTGTTATTGTTCCTTCTTCCTTTAAAGAATCGAAATCGATCTTTATGTCAAGTTTGCCCGCAGGCAGAATTCCGCCTGAAGGACCGCCTATCTGAACCGCCTTGAGCTCGCGGCCTTCTGGAATTCCGCCTCCGATATCTTCGATGACCTCGCGGAGCGTTGTTCCGAACGGAACCTCCGCCAGTCCCTGATTGTTTATGTCGCCGGAGAGGGAGAGAATCTTCGTGCCGGAGGAGCCGTTAAGGGGATTGTCGCTTACGTCGCCTGAACCGATCGATGAAAACCACTTCGATCCCCGTTCGATGATAACCGGAATATTTGCCCAGGTTTCAACATTGTTAAGAACGGTGGGTTTCCCGCGGAATCCGCGTTCGGCATTGTGGATATATTTAGGTTGAGGTTCGCCTGCGCGTCCGGACATGGAAGTTATAAGAGCGCTGGATTCGCCGGTTATAAATGCCCCCGTTGCCGTTCGAATTTCAAGATCAAAGTCAAAATCACTGCCCAGTATTCCCTTTCCGAGCAAGCCGTACTCCCTGCACTGGGTAATGGCTTTCTTAAGTCTTTCCCTGTCCAGTGTATATGCATTTCTGATATATATGTAACCCTCTTTCGCTCCGAGAGCGAAAGCTCCTATAAGAAGGCCTTCAATGACTGTGTGAGGGTCGGTCTCGATGATGCTTTTTTCCATAATTGCTCCGGAGATGTTACAGATGATATATATTTCTTCTTTTCTTTCCTCGGCCTTTTTCTTTGCTGTTTCCCATTTGATTCCGGTCGGGAATCCGCCGCCTCCGCGCCCTCTTATTCCCGAGGAAGTTACTTCATTTCTTATTTTCTCAGGAGTGCTCTTTTCGAGAGCGTTTTTGAAGGCTTCATAGCCGCCTCGAGCAATGTAGCTGTTAATCCTTTCAGGATCTATAACCCCTTTGTTCCTTAAAGCGACGGAAAGTTGGTTTTTGAAGAATGGAATATCTTCCATTCTTTCTAATATTTTCCCGCCGCCCGGATCTTTGCGCATGAGGCGATCTAGCTTTTCACCCTTAGCGGCGCTTTCAACGAGCTGGTCGATATTATTCTCCGCGACATTCTGATAGAACACTCCTTGAGGCTGGACTATGACGATTGGGCCGGCTGAGCAAAGCCCCACACATCCGCATTGGGCGGCAGCGAATTCCTTTTCCAGCCCCTTTTCCCTGATTACTTCATCTAATTTTTCTTTTATTTTCAGACTTCCCGCGGCCACACACCCCGAGCACGCGCAGACATTGAATATTGATTTGTACCCGCGGGCCGCGTTATTTTCTCTTTTCGCGATCTTCTTTAGATCTGAGGGTGAGATTTTCTCCGCCGGAGCGTTTTTATTTTCGGCATAGCTTTTGTTCTCTTTATTTTCTTCTTTATCTGCTTCTTCGAGGAGTTTTTTTACATCCTGAGCTTTTACGTTTCCATACATTTTCCCGTTTATTTGTACTACAGGCGCCACACTGCATGCTCCGAGGCAGGATGTTCCCTCGAGACTGTATTTTTTGTCCTCTGTCGTCTCGCCTGCTTTTATTCCGAGAACAGACTCGAAACTTTCAAGTATTCCCTCCGCCCCTTTTACATGACAAGTCGTCCCCATGCATACCTGGATTACTTTCTCTCCTTTGGGTTCGAGACTGAATTCTTTGTAGAAGCTGGCTATGTGGTAAAGATGAGATTTGGGTTTTCCGGTCATTTCGCAAAGTTTGTCGATAGCGGTTCTGGAGATATAGTGGAAGCGGTTCTGCAGTTCCCGTAATATTTCTATCGCGTATTCACCGCGGCAGCCCCAGCTTTTGATTATCCGATCTATTTCCTCAAGTTCGCTTCTGTCTGTCTGTGGAGGACTGTTTTTGGATGCGGCGGCCTCGGCGGCCCTGCTTTTTTGAATACTCCAGCCGGGAATATCAGGTTTCCCTTTTAGGACAAGGGCTTTTATCCTTTTGTCGCGGAATACAGTTCCTATACCGCCTCGCCCGGCCTGTTTGAGTCTGGCAGTAGCTCTCCTCCAGTCCCAGAAGGAGAAGTTGAGCACTCCCATGTTGCCGTGCTCGGCCGCTCTTCCTGAAGTTACGCAGGCAATATTTCTTTTGTCCAGTTCATCGTCAGCGTACATCTCGGTGAGCTCCTCTGCCAGAAGATGTGAATCAATACTCTCAAGGGGGGCTTTCTCAATAGTAATTTCACCTTTTACGGCGTTTATGACGATAATTATTTCTTCTTCTGATTTGCCGGTCAGGGTTAAGGCGTCAAATCCGGCGAATTTAAGATAAGGCCCGAAATAACCCCCCACGTTACAATCCATAATCGAATGAGTGGAAGGAGAAACGGCGGTAACCAGGGTCTTGCCGGAGCCGGGAAATGATGCTGTTCCTCCGAGAGGACCCGGAGAAAAACATATACTGTTTTCCGGGCTGTCCCATTTTGTCTCAGCGTTTATTTCCTGAAACATAAGCCAGAGGTCAAAACCCTTGCCCCCTGTCCAGAGTTCTTTCATGCGTTCCGATACGGGGTTGATAGAAATGTCCTTTTCACCGATATCAATTCTGAGAGTTCTGTTTGAATATCCCCTTTCCAATCTTATTGTTTCAAAGGGAAATTTGGCCAAGAGTTCGTGCGCTTTCTTTATCTTTGATAGAGATTCTTCCGCCATCTGAAGGCCTCCTAAAGGCTGGATATCAAAAAAACCTATTGAGACTCTAAATATACAATTTATTATTTCAGATATAAAGCATAAATTATTTTCTTTGAAAGTTCAAAGGGGCGCGGCAATTTCCCGCGGGATGATTGGAGAAAAACGCCACAGGGCCCGAAGCTCTGTGGCGTTTTAAGAAAACGTTCTCGTCTTTGTTCTGTTTTATCCTGTTGCCGGGCGCCGGGCAGCAAGATAATCTGCAAAGAGTATTTTAGGTGTGTTTTTTGTCTTTAAATTCCATTCATTTTGTTATATTCTCTAAGGTGATATTTTAAAGCGATGACGCCAGTTTATTTTCTAACCAAAGGGTTTTCAATAGAGGAAGGTAGATCAATGAGAATAGCAATTTCAACGGACGGAAGTCAGGTGGCTCCTCATTTCGGAAGATGCGAAAAATACACGATCTTTGATGTGGAAGATTCAAAAGTCGAAGCTAAGGAAGTACTAGACAGTCCGGGCCACGCACCGGGCGCTATACCGGCATTCCTTAAGGAAAAGGGATGTACTCTGATTATTGCCGGAGGAATGGGCGGCAGGGCGAAGGACCTGTTCAGGCAGGCGGATATTGATTGGATAGTCGGTGTAAGAGGAGAAGTAGACGCCGTTATTAATGACTATTTAAGTGACACTCTCGTAGTTGGTGAAAGCAGCTGCGAGCATGGCGAAGGCCATGGGGACGGCACTCACGGATGCGGGCACTGATCGATCACGGAAGTCTTCATGTTTAAGATGATGAAAAAAGCGGCTGAGATGATAATGAATGCCGGGAGGGTTACCGCTTTTACCGGAGCGGGGATTTCTGTTGAAAGCGGAATTCCTCCCTTCAGGGGCGAAGGTGGGTTGTGGAATAAGTATAATCCGGTTCTTCTCGATATCAATCATTTCCGCATGAACCCCTTCGAATCATGGACACTGATAAAGGAAATATTCTATGATTTCTTCGGTGAAGCCGCTCCGAACAGAGCCCACTACGGCCTCGCTGAAATGGAGAAAATAGGCCTTCTCGGCGCGATAATAACTCAGAATATAGATAACCTTCATCAGGTCGGCGGCAGCAGGAATATCTTTGAATTCCACGGAAATTCAAGAAAGCTTGTCTGCGTAGCCTGCGGCGAAAAATATTCAGTAGATCAGGTCAGTTTGAATGAACTCCCGCCTGAATGTCTAAGTTGCGGAGGTGTGCTGAAGCCTGATTTTATCTTCTTCGGCGAGCAGATACCGGAACCCGCCAGGACCAATTCTTTCAGGGAAGCCGACATATCTGATCTTTTTATACTTATCGGAACTACGGGCGAGGTTATGCCCGCGTGCGCGATTCCCTATATAGCCAAGGAAAATGGCGCCGGAATTATTGAGATAAACACTAATAAGTCGAGTTACACGGACAGTATTACAGATATCTTCTTTCAGGGAAAAGCGTCTGAAATGACCGCCAGTCTTCTGGAGGAGTTGAGAAAGAATCTGTAGAGATTTATTTTAAGAAAATAAGAAAGAGATTTTATAAAAAAATTTTGCTTTTTTCAGCGTTAAAGGATAGCATGCTGTTAAAGGAATCCGCGAATTAGCCTCAGATGAAATTCGCGGAAAAGGATTTCTTTGAACACTATAAAGGTAAAGGGGGATTTAGAAGAATGAAGATAGCATTAACTGCTAAGGGGACCGAGTGGGATTCACAGATTGACGCGCGCTTCGGGAGGTCTGAATATTTTGTTATGTACGATGAAGAAAAGGATGAAAAGAGCGCAATTGACAATACTTCAATTGTAAATGAAGCTCACGGAGCGGGCCCCAAAACCGCGCAGAGGCTTTTTGAAAATAAGGTTGATCTACTGATTACAGGCAACGGGCCCGGAGGAAACGCCGCGGCTGTTCTCGCTGAAGCTGACATGCGGGTCTATATCGGCGCTTCAGGTATGACAGTAAAAGAAGCCTACGACGCATATAAAAAGGGTGAACTGAAAGAATTCTAAACAGTGCGTTTAGCTGCTTCAAAGAGTTAAACCCGGGGGGATTGATTAAGTCTTAATTTTAGATAAAGATGCTTTAAATAGTTTTTTTACGCTCGATATGCACATAAAAACATAACGGTTGCATTCGGTTTTTCCTGATGCTATTTTAAAAAAACTGTCAACGGGTTTTCGTTACCAAATTATGAAAGGGGTTTGAAGAGGATGAGGAAAATAGGGTTAACTGTCATTTCGTTAATTATGGCTGTTCAATTCGTTTCCTGCTCCTGCGGCGATGAAGGATCCGCCCGGAAGAGGCTTATTATATTTCACGCGGGCAGTCTGTCTGTTCCTTTCGCGGAGATTGCCGAGAGGTTTGAAGAAGAAAATCCTCAGGTAGAAGTAAATATGGAGGCGGCCGGAAGCAGAACCTGCGCGCGCAAGATTTCAGAACTCGGCAGAAGATGCGATGTTATAGCGTCGGCGGATTACGCGGTTATCGACGCTCTTCTTATACCCGATTTCGCGAGCTGGAACATTAAATTCGCGTCTAATGAAATGGCAGTAGCTTTCAGGGATGATTCAAGAGAGGCGGATACTATAAATCGGAGTAACTGGTATGACATACTGCTAAAGGATGATGTTACTTTCGGGCGATCAGATCCTAATGCTGATCCGTGCGGTTACAGAACAGTCCTCACTCTGAAACTGGCCGAGAAGTTCTACGGCGAAAAAGGACTCAGCGAGAAACTTCTGGAAAAAGATACTGAGTTTATGAGACCTAAAGAGACTGATCTTCTGGGACTTCTAGAATCGGGTACTATTGATTACATGTTCATATACCGGTCGGTAGCCAGACAGCACGATTTGCGGTTTATCACCCTGCCTGATGAGATAAATTTAAAGGAATCTGAACTTAAAGATTATTACGCGTCCTCTTCCGTTAAGATTTCCGGGAAAAAGCCTGGAGAATTTATAGAACGAAGGGGCGCTCCCATGGTTTACGGTGTGACTATACCGGATAATGCTCCGTCACCCGGTCTCGCCCTCGAGTTTGTAGAGTATCTGCTCGAAGATTCAAAGGGACAGAAGATTATGAGCCGAAACGGCCAGCCGTCCGTAGTTCCGTCGCCGGCTGAGAATTACGAAAATATCCCGGACGAACTTAAGGCATTCGTTCTCCCCGCGGAAAAGATTGTGGGAGAAGAATGATGAGTAAGATCGAACCCGTCCATCTGCTTTTTTCGATTCTAGGCGGCGTTGTTCTGCTGTTTATAATAGCTCCACTCGCGGGTATTTTTGTAAATACTTCCACCGAGGAATTCATCAGTGCCGCCCGTGACGGTGAAGTGACCGGGAGCATCTGGCTTACCCTGTCAGCTTCGATGGGCGCCACACTTATATTTGCCGCGGGTTCGGTTCCTCTGGCCTATATTCTAGCCCGCAAGGATTTTCCGCTTAAAGGACTTGTCAACTCGATTGTAGATCTGCCTATAGTTATTCCTCACTCGGCGGCGGGTATCGCTCTGCTCGGTGTTCTTTCAGGCGGCAGTCTCTTCGGCGGAGCCGCCGAGAGAATCGGGATAAAATTCATCGGTACTCCGGCCGGCATTATGGCCGGAATGGCTTTTGTGAGCGTACCTTTCCTTATTAATTCCGCGAGGGACGGGTTCGCTGCGGTACCCGAGGTCTATGAAAAGGCGGCTATGAATCTTGGCGCTGGCCCCTTTAGAGTTTTTCTGACGATCTCTCTGCCTATAGCGTGGCGTTCTGTTGTATCGGGACTGGTATTAATGTGGGCGAGGGGGATGAGTGAATTCGGCGCTGTTATAATTATAGCTTATCATCCTATGATCACCCCTGTTCTTATATATGAGAGATTCGGGGCCTTCGGCCTGAAATACGCACGTCCTGTATCTGCCGTATTTCTGATAGTCTGTTTTATTTCCTTCATTCTGCTTAGGAGTATTGGCGGCGGGAAGAATTATGTTAAGAGTTAGTGATCTGTCGAAAAGTATCGGTGAATTTAATTTAAGAGATGTTTCTTTTGAAGCGGCTCCGGGCGAATATTTTGTTCTTCTCGGCGCCAGCGGTGTGGGAAAGTCGGTACTTCTTGAGATAATCGCGGGGATATACCTCCCTGACACCGGAAGGATTAAACTCGAAGGATTGGATATAACATCTCTGAAGATACAGAAAAGAGATGTCGGAATAGTTTTTCAGGATGGCGCGCTGTTTCCTAATCTTACCGTGGAGGAGAATGTGTCATACGGATTGAAATGCCTGGGGAAAAACAGCAGAGAGATAAAAAGTACGGTAAATGATCTGGCTGAGGAGTTGGGGTTTTCATCATTGATGCCGAGGAATCCGGCGACACTCTCAGGCGGAGAGACGCAGAGAGTCGCGCTTGCAAGAGCTCTCGCCAGAACCCCCCGTTGTCTTCTTCTCGATGAACCCCTTTCATCTCTGGACAGAGGGGCCAGGTCCGAAATAAGATCTCTTCTCAGGAACCTCAAGAGGAGGGGGATGACGGTAGTTCACGTAACTCACGATTATGAAGAAGCGTTATCGCTGGCTGACACGGTGGGTATTATGGAAGAAGGTACCATTGTTCAGACCGGCAGTCCGGATAATGTCTTTACAAATCCCGCTTCAGGCTTTGTCGCTGATTTTGTGGGTATCAGAAATTTTTTCCGCGGAAGACTTACCGGAGCAACTTCGAAGGATGAGCAAGTCTCGGAATTTATATCTGACGGAATAACTTTCAATGTTCTGACAGATAGGGAGCCCGGAAAAGGGAATATTGTAATCAGAAGCGAGGATTTAACACTCTCTTCGAGACCGGGTTCAACAAGCGCCATGAACACTTTTCGAGGCAGGGTAGTTGATCTTTTTCCCGTCAGGCTGGGGATTGAAGTGATAATTGATGTGGGAGTCGAACTGGCGGCCCTCGTAACCAGAGGGTCGGCGGAAAGAATGCGAGTCGAGAGGGGAAGAGAGCTTTTTGTCAGCGTCAAAGCGAGCGCGGTGAAGTTTATCAGGATTTGACTTGCGGGTTGAGAGTGTGAGTATGAATGAATTGAATGTGAAACCCGGAATGAGGCTTTTTCTTCAGAGTAAGGATGGAAAAGGACTGATTGGCGACGGGAGGTTCAAGCTCCTGAAAGAAGTCAGAGACACTGGATCAATTATGAAGGCCGCGGAATCACTGGGCAGGGGTTACAGAAAAGCATGGGAGGATATAAGGAAAGTAGAGGAAGGGTTCGGCCGCGAAGTAGTGGTCAAGAACAGGGGGGGCAGTGAAGGCGGTTCAACTCATCTTACGGAATTTGGATTAAGATTGATTGAAGCCTGGGAAGAATACAGAAAGGATATTTCATTATATCTCGAGGATTCATTCAGGCGTAATATAAAAGGGCTTATCAGAAAAGGAGGAAAAAATGGGCAGTGAAGAGATAGACAGAGCTGTTATTGAAGCTTCTTTTGATATTGAAGGAAAGAAGAAGATAAAATGCGCAGCGGCGCTTGATCTGGCTGAAAAACACAAGGTCAGCCCCCGCGAAATAGGAAAGAGCTGTAATAGAACGGGGGTTAAGATTACAGAGTGTCAGCTGGGACTTTTTAAATGATAAGAAATAAGAAGAGGGGAAAACCAAGGTTTCTCGGCTTGGGAAAAGAGTATGGAGAAATAACACGATGAGGACTGTAGTAATTTCAGGAGCCAGTTCCAATGTGGGCAAAACAACCCTCGCGCGCAAGATCGCGTCCATTCTGCCCGGAGCTGTGTTTATAAAAATAGGTCACGGAACGGAAAAGAATGGCGTTGATAATGTCTATTATCACATTGGAATTTCCTTTGAGAGAATAAGGCGGGAAAACAGAAACGCCTCATTTCTTGTAATTGAGAGCAATACTATTCTTAAAGAAATGACTCCCGATTGTGTTATCTATCTTCCCGGAGAAAATCCCAAACCCTCCGCCGCCGCCGCTCGGGAAAGCGCGGATATTATAAGAGGTGAAAAAGTTGATTTTGAAACCGCGAGACGCCTAAAGAAAGATCTTGCTGTTTCCGAAACTGTCTTGATTGATATTATAAAAGCTTCCGAAGCCTTGTTCTGTGAACGGGATGATTAATGAAAGGAAATAATATGGAAATGATATCCTTTGAAAAGGCTTTTCAGTTAATGATGAATAGCGCGAAACTTCTTGGAAAAGAAACTGTTTCGCTGAATGAAGCTTCGGGCAGGGTTCTATTCGAGGATATCAGATCGGATGTTGATATGCCACCGTTTAACAAATCCGCTATGGACGGGTACGCGTGCAGGTCCGCGGATATTTACAGCCCCCTTGAGGTTATTGAAACGATTCCCGCGGGGAAAGCTCCGGAGAAGGATATCGGAGAGGGGGAGTGTTCAGAAATAATGACTGGAGCGGTTGTGCCTGAAGGCGCCGACCGGGTTGTTATGGTTGAGCATACAGAGGTTGCCGGAGGAAGAGTTGTAGTAAAGATCAAAGGTGGAGGGAAGAATATCTGCTACAGGGCGGAAGATGTCGCGAAAGGTGATATTGTGCTCAAAAAGGGGACTGTGATTGGAGCTTCCGAGATTGCGGTTCTTGCGGCGGTGGGCTGCGTTGAGGTTCCTGTTTCGAAAACCCCGGTTTTAGGGATTATAGCGACAGGAAGTGAACTCGTCGAACCGTCCAGTGAACCGGGACGGGCGAAGATTAGAAACAGCAACAGTTATCAACTTGCCGCTCAGTCGAGAAACGCCGGATTTGAACCGCGCTATTTTGGTATCACAGAGGACACACCGGAAGCTATCGGCGATACTATAGACCGTTATCGAGGCAGCGTTGATCTCTTTCTGCTTTCAGGGGGTGTGTCGATGGGCGAATTCGATTTTGTCCCGGGTGTTCTAAAAGACAGGGGTTTTAAACTGCTCTTTGAAAAGGTGGCGGTCAAGCCAGGCAAACCGACTGTTTTTGGAAAAAGCAAGGATGATTTCGTTTTCGGTCTTCCCGGGAACCCGGTTTCGACATTTGTTATATTTGAATTGTTCGTTAAACCTTTCTGTTTTGCTCTAGAGGGGGCTAAGTGGGAACCTCGGCGCGTGAGCGCCCGGTTAAAAGATAAGATTGAGCGCCGGAAAACAGGCCGTATTTCACATATTCCCGTAAAGCTGACTGGAAGTGGTAAGGTTGAAATTGTTGAATATCACGGATCAGCTCATATTCACGCCTATACGGCGGCTGATGGTTTTATAGCCGTTCCCGCGGGTACCGGGAAAATAGAGGCCGGCGAAACAATAGAGGTTACATTGATAAATTAATGGAGATTCAGAATGCTCAGGGACAATTTCGGAAGAAAGATCGACTACCTTAGGATCTCAGTGACGGATAAATGCAATTACAGGTGTGTGTACTGTATGCCCGAGGAAGGTGTTAAGCTGAAGAGGCACGAGGAGATACTGTCTTTTGAGAAGATAACAAGGATTGCCGGGTGCGCGGCCCGTCTAGGTATAGTGAAAATAAGACTCACGGGCGGAGAACCGCTTGTACGAAAAGATGTTGAAAAGCTTGTAGCCATGCTTGCTCATTGTGAAGGGATCGATGAACTCGTAATGACAAGCAATGGTTCTCTGCTTTCAGAGGAAAAGGCTTTGGATTTAAAAAGAGCTGGATTGTCCAGAATTAATATATCCTTAGACACTCTCGACGGCGATGAATTCAAGAAAATAACAAGAAGAGGCAATATAGAAGACGTTCTTTCCGGAATAGAAGCCGCGAGAAGCGCCGGGCTGGATCCTGTTAAGATAAATATGGTGATATTCGAGGATACTTCGCACGATGATATTAAGGCAATGCGTTCTTTCTGCCAGAGAAAGGGATTAAAGCTTCAGACGATAAAACAATTTTCACTTTATAACAGAGAGGGAAAAATCAGCTTTCCCTTTGTCTTTGACAGGCCGCAGCCCTGCAGTTTATGCAATAAAATAAGACTTACAGCGGACGGGTTATTAAAACCCTGTCTTTTGTCAAATTCTGAAATCAGAGTTGATTGGAACGATATAGAGAAAAGCCTGAAAAGGGCTGTAAGAGAAAAACCTCAGAGAGGCACCGTATGTGATAACAGAATGATGTCGCAGATAGGAGGATGATATTTGCCGGCTTTGAAAAGTTTCTGAATTTGTCTTCCTTCTGTAAACGGCGGTTTTTTCAGGGCACCAAGTTATTAAGAGAGGAAACGAGAATGGATTTTACTCACATTGATTCAGAGGGGAAAGCGAGAATGGTTGATATCTCCGGCAAACCGGTCCAGAAGAGAACCGCTGCTGCTTCAGGAGTTATAGTTGCCGGCAGTAAGGTTCTGGACTTATTAAAGGCGGGGTCTTTGAAGAAGGGGGATCCTCTCTCAGCCGCGCGAATCGCGGGAATTACGGCCGCCAAGAAAACCGGCGATCTTATCCCGCTTTGTCATCCTCTGCCTCTTGAAAATGTGGATGTTGATTTTGAGGTCGGAAATGACAGGGTCGTAATCAAAGCTACCGCGGTAACAACCGCGAAAACGGGGGTGGAGATGGAGGCGCTTACGGCTGTCACTGCCGCCGCGCTGACGATTTATGATATGTGTAAGGCTGTAAGTAAGGATATGGTTATCGGCGAAATTAAACTCATAAGTAAAAGGAAGGAAGAGCCGGATGAGTGAAGGAAGATTCAAGGTTGTGTCCGTTAATATTTCCCCCGGCAGGGGAACGGGGAAAAGGCCGGTTGGAAGAATCGTTCTTAAAAGTGAATATGGTATTGTCGGTGATGCTCACGCGGGGAGTTCGCGAAAACAGGTGTCATTTTTAGCTATGGAGGACATTGACAGAAAGAAAGAGGAATTTTCAGGATTGAACCCCGGTGATTTTGCCGAGAATATTACTACTGAGGGGATTGACCTTCTATCCTTTCCCGTTGGAGCGAGATTTAATATTGACGAAGTAGAATTTGAGGTCACACAGATAGGAAAACCCGGGAAAGGGCACACCATTAAGGGATTAAGAACTGAGCCTCTTCTTGTAAAGAGAGGATTATTCGCCAGGGTGATCAAGGGGGGTGTTATTACGGATGAAAGTATTGGTTCTTACGATATCTGACAGGGCTTCAGAGGGTATCTACAGTGACAGATCCGGCCCAGCCGTAGAAAGCGTCCTTGTGAATAGTATATCAGGGGCTGAAGTAGACAGACAAATAGTACCGGATGAAAAAGTAGAGATCAGAAAAGCCTTGAGTGCTAATCTTGACAAAGATGTAATTATAACTACAGGCGGGACAGGTATCGGCCCGCGTGATGTTACGCCCGATGTTACGAGCGCCTTCTGTGACAGACTAATCCCCGGCATAGCGGAATATTTAAGAATAAAATCCCTTGAAGAAACCTTAAATGCCGTTCTTTCAAGAGGGGTTGCCGGGATCAAAGATAACACGATTATTATTAATCTTCCGGGATCTGTAAAAGGAGCGAGTTTCTGCGCTGAACTGATCCCGGACATTTTAAAGCATTCGTTAGCTATGCTGCGGGGCGGTGGGCATTAAACGAAGAGGAACTCTGCGTTAATTTTTTTCCGGCTTCTCTCCTAAATCCCGGCTGGATATCAGAACTTCGGGCATACTTTCAACAAAAGCTCTGATTTCATCACGGGCCCTTCTAAACTCCGACATTACATATTCTCTGTCGCCGGAGAGCCCGTAGGGGTCGTCGAAAGGCCTGTGGATCTTTACGGCGTTACACATGCCGGCAGGGCAGTTTCTTTCGGCATTGGCGCAAAGTGTTATAACGTAGTCAAAATCCGCGCCTATAAATTCATCCATCGACTTGGACCTGTGCCCTGATATATCAACGCCTTCTTCGGCCATTACTTCGATCGCCCTTCTGCTCACTCCAATAGGTGTAACCCCCGCGGAGCCAGCTTCTATTATATCCCCTTTGAGGTGATTAGTCCATCCTTCCGCCATCTGACTTCTGCAGGCGTTACCCGTACATAGATAAAGAATTCTAATTTTTTTATCCTTTTTCAATACTACCCCCCGTCTTTAATCTTGTAATAATCATTACTTCCTTGCCTGTTATTAAATTGTAACAAATTGAGCTGATTAAATCATCTTTAAAAGAATCAAGGTCACCGGGCAGATTTGGAGTTCCCTCTGAAAATTCGGCAAGTATTGTAATAACATTGCGAGATACAATTAGTTATCAGGATTGGTAAGTGGAATAGGGCTTTCATTGCTGATGAGTGCGGCTGATTGATATTTTCAAAACCCTCGCCGAGTGGCGAGCGGGCAAGGATTTCTGGCCCGAAGGGGCAGAAAGAGCGAGCCCGAGGTGGGAGTTGCGATTACCTCGCCGGGGAAATCGACAACGATTTTGAAAATATCATTCAGCCGCATACTATTATAAATCATCGACTACCTTATAGGTTATAAAAATTGGGGAAACTCCAGCCGGGCAGATTAATTGACGGTAAGTTCATAATCGGTTATTCTCTCGATAGTGTTGGGGAGTTATCAGGCGGTGAGATAAAGCGAAAGTCGAAGCAGACCTGTTAATTCGTCTTATTATGCGAATATCTTCAATGTCTTTTTGGGGGGTAGAGATGAAAAGAATAAACCGCAAATTACTTGTAACCTTAGTAGTTATCGCGATAGTTGTAATAGCGGCAAGCGTTGCTCTCAGGGTCGTTTTTACTGATGATAAACTGATTTCTATGATTGTGCCCAGGATCGAGAAGAATCTGGGCGCCGGGGTTGAAGTCGGGGATGTGAAAATTGAATTTCCATTCGGGTTTGGTGTTGAGGTAGAGCGGCTGAGAGTTTCAAAGGAACTTGAAAGTGGTGAAGAAATAGGCTTCTACTCTGAAAGCGCGGAAGTAAAGGCTTCTCTTATGTCATTAATCAGAAGAAAACCGAAGCTTACCAAGGTCCGGATTAACAGAGGGGATATAACGATCAGTAAGGATCGGGTCAAGATGCTTACTGTAAAGGGGATCTCTTCTGTGATGTCTCTTGTTCCGGAAGATAAATTGTACAAAATCGGCATCGCTCTCGGCATTGATTCAATTCTGTTAAGATCGGATGAGACTTCAGAGATAAGCTCAGCGGCCGGCCTGAATTATAAAGGTGTGATAGAGACAGATTTTCCCATTAGAAAAACTGATGAAGAACTTTTCCCCCGTGCGACCATAAACGGCGTATTTAAAACCGGGAAGCTGATGTTTTCCGGGCAAAAGGTACCCGCTGAATTTGAAGGGGAGGGTTCTATAAACCTGTCTGGTAACGTTGTTGCAACGGATGATCTGGTGATTAAATCAGGAAAATCTTCATCTGATGTCAGATTCGAGATCACTTTTGATAAAGACAGAAAACCTGAGGACCTGAATTTTACGCAGAGTATCAGGATAGATTTGTCTGATCTAAAACCCTTTTTAAGGGAATCATCTATAGCTCCGGAAGGTACAGTCGCATTGGATTTAAACGGAGATGGTAAGCTAAAGCCTTTAATAAGGGGGTTGAAGGATATTTCCAAAACATCCGGTGAAGGTAAAAAAGATCAGATATTCAAAGATTTCAAGCTGGAGGGGAAACTGGATATCAATGCCGCATCGATTGGCCCTGCCGTTCTTCCCGCCGATATTTCAGATATAAATATAGACGCCGGTATTAACAGAGGAAGCGTAAGGGAACTTAAATGCAATTTCAAACTGAACGGGAGACCTTTTTCTCTTGAGGGTTCATTTATAAATATTATTCCCGCCGCGCTTGAAGTTGTTTCTATATTCAGCGGTGAAAGCGCTCCGGATCTTTCCCCTGCCGGGGTTAACTCAATATTCAGCGGGATGCGTTCAGATTCTGAAAATTCAATAGAAATCACAGGTTCATATATTGACTTGGAGGAATTCTTGGGCGATGATTCAGGGCCGGATTCTCAAGGAATGGAAGGATCAGATAGTGAGAATATGCCTCGAGCCATGATTATCAGGAATCCTGTAACATTAGTTTTTCTGAAAAGTTTAGATTTTTCAGCTCGCGTTGACTCGGTAGTTTCATCACGCGCCGTTATAACTTCATTGGATATGGCCTGTAAAATCAGAAATGGCAATATAAGTCTCGAGCCGCTTAAGGGAAGGGTCGCGGGCGGCAGCTTTGAATCGTCGGGAATGATAACCTTAAGGAATCCTGATCAGATAAGAACCGCCATGAATCTAAAAGCCGATGGTATTGAAATAGGACGGATTCTTTCCCGGTTTTCAAGCTCGAGCAGCCTGGTAAGAGGAAAATTTGATATAAATAGTACGGGAAGGATGAATTATTCACGCCATGCCGATCCGTTAGAATCTCTCCACGCCCGCTGTTCAATTTATTCAAGTGACGGGTATGTGGATTTCTCAGGTTTTTTTTCTCCGGTAACCGCCGCGGTGCCTTTGGATTTCTCAAAATATGAGAAATACCACTATGAAACCTGGAAGGGGGATCTGCTTATTACGGGCGGAAGGGTGATTATAAAGGACTGGAAACTCAGATCGGGAGACGGCGATATTCTGGCCGGGGGTTCGATAGGCCTGGACGGCACTCTAAGCTGTACAGCCAAGCTGGTTATTCCGCCCGGCGCGCAGAAGAGAATGAAAGATTTGAGCAAATACGGCGATCTTGTGGATCTTTTCAAAGATGACAAGGGGAATCTTATATTTGTTTTTGATATCGGCGGCACTGTTAAATCACCGATAGTTAAGCTGGATCAGACAAAAGTCAGAGATAAAGCGAAGAAGAAAGTCGTCGATGATTTAAAGAAAAAAGCTGTTGAGAAACTTAAAGGCCTCTTCTAGAAAAACCCCGGGAAAGTGAAGTCTCTTCACATTTCCCGGGGGTAGTTTGCTTAACCGTTTATTTGAAATCCTCTATCGTCTACTGATAATTAATAGCGGCTTTACGTCCTGTTGCCTGGATTTCATTCATATCCTTATCGAGTATAATTGGATTAGCAGCATCACCCGGTTCATTAGGGTTGGGAGCGATTTCAAAAGCAAGTTCGTTAAGGTCTTCAAGAAGCATTAGACCGAAAGAACAAACCAATGTTTCGCCGTCGGAATACACATCTCTAGTAAATGTGAGCGCGATTCCGCTTGAGATGCTTCCTAAGGGAAGCACATAATCCGGGAAGTTCGTATATGTGTATACAAAATCTGTAGATTCATCAACTGGTGAACCTTCGGAATCCACGAAATTGATCTTGAATGAGGCGCCATTTGTCCTGTTGTACTCGGTTCCATCCAGCATAACATACGCGTAACAGTCAAGTACGGATGGATATGTAACGTCGCCGCTGCATACAGAAGTTTCTTCATCAAAGAAGATAGCTATTGAAGGGTTATCAGGTACGTCAACCTCAAGTGAGAAATCAACTTGATCTGTAGCCCCTTCATCGTCTGTACAAACTACGTCGAAATTATAGCTTCCCGCCGATTCCATCACACCAGTAATAGTACCGTCTGAAGAAAGTTCCATTCCGCTGGGCAGGTTTGAAGCGGCATCAAGCGACCAGGTATACGGTGCCGTTCCACCCTCGGCTTCCATCTGCACGTTATACGGGGAACAGGTGTATCCTGTTTCAAGTGTGGCATCAGTTGTGATTGCCAATTCTTCCGGCTCCGGTGTCGGAGCGACGGTGTCCTCATCCTCTGAGCACGAAATAAACATGCCGCTCAAAGAGAGAACTAAAAGAACTAAAAAAACCTTTCTCATTTTGAGACCTCCTTTTGTCTCTTAAAGTCCGGTTGTACCCTTTGGCCTTGTCCATTGCAATCCGCGTGCCACATATGTTATGTATGAAGTTAGATTCTGTAACTCCTTGTCACGCATATATATAAATTCTATCGCCCGGAGGTTTTGCCTGTATTTTGAAGTAATATCAGACTCTCATTATGCCAAATTATGTTTTACAGTGGTTATTAGTTCTTCAGTGTTTACAATAGTTACCTTCGGCGGCGGCTGCTTTCCGATACATCTGAAAGGGTCTTTGGAAAGCGCCTTGCGTACAGTAAGAAATCTTTTTAAGGGGAAGTATCAGAGTGTCTGTAAATTATCTACAGAGATAATTTGTTCTTCAGAGTGCAACACACTTTATACTTTTACGTTTATATTCCCAATACCGTAATTGAAGTTCTGAGATAGAGTAATTCCTGAAACAGGCAGTAATTCAGTCTGGATTATACGGCAGACTATGACGCCAGTATTAATCTGTATTGAGTCAGCGCGGGTATGTTGTATTTTCAGTCTATAAGCAGTTTTCCCGTTTCCATTATCATTTTGCCGTCCAACTCTACGGTGGGATTCATTACAATTCCGTCGAGGTGGATCGGAACATCCACAGTTCCTCCCATAGACATATTATTTCCGAGAGCAATGTGTATTGTTCCCATGACTTTTTCGTCCTCGAGTATCTTGCCCGTTATTTTCGCGGCATCGTTGGTTCCAATACCCAGTTCGGCTGTGTTGAATGCCATTGGCCCGACAGCTTCCAGTTTTTCTTTGAGAAGATCCGCCTCCGGTCCGCCTGTAATTTCCACGGCAAAGCCGTCTTTTACAGTAATTGTTATAGGAGTCTTCCCTGTAAGATCGCCGATTCCGGCCATAGATCCGTCGACTATAAATACTCCGTTGGAACTGTTTTCAACCGGCATGAGATAGGCTTCGCCCGAGGGAAGATTTCCGAATCCGCCCTTTTCATGTATGAGCCCGGTCGAGGCTATACCCTCTATCCCATCGATAGGTATTATTATATCTGTACCCGACTCTGTTGTTACACGCGCGGATTTTGCATCTGTCAGCATCTTAGTTATTTTTTTTGTTCTGTCAGCTATAGCGTAGTAATCGGCTTTAAGGCAGCGAACCATTGTATCCTTGGTAATTCCGGGCATTGTAGCTACTCTGGCTCCGGCCGAGCAAGCCTCTCTTCTTGCCGCCGTGTGAGTAAGTGATTTTGATGTCGGGATTATAACAGCTTCACTGGCGGCCATCGCGCGCGAGACTGCTTCAGGAGGTTCCTCGCCGTTTCTACTCAAAGGCATTATCTCCATTAAGACAGATTCCGCTCCGAGTGAGCGTCCAGCTTCAAATAGAGCTTGGCCTATTGTTTTAAGTTCAGAGTCTGTTACCACAAGGAATGATTCATCTTTTTTTACTTTCAGGCAATCTTTTACGGCTATTACCGCTGATTCATAAAGTTCTTTATCCATCAGATTCCTCCTTTTTGCCTCAACTGTGATTGGCTTAATCAGTAATTCACTCCGTCTATTCTGCTTTATTCGATAATAAAGGGTATAGAGGGTTATCTTCCAGCTGGTAGGATATTAACATGAACCGGGCGGGGTATTTCAATTCATTTTATAAAAAAGTGAAATATATATTCAGTAACATGAATTTTTTATAGAGTCTTCGCCGATGCCCGATATCGTTCGACCTGATAATGGGGCTGAGGAAGGCGTAAAAGGCTATAAAACTGATTCTTCAAAAGCCGCCTGAAGCCCGGATTTACTTTCAGGAAATAGGTTTGCCGACCGGAAATCCTAAAAATTCTTGCGGAATTAACACTGAGAGGCTACAATGCTTTTTTTCGCAGTGGTGATATATAATTTGATTCGCCTCGGAGGTAAAAAAAATGAGTGGGCTTTTCGGTGTAGTTTCCAGAGATCGTTGTTCTGAGCATTTGCTTTATGGAACGGATTATCACTCTCATCTCGGTAATGAATTCGGAGGAGCGGCGGTTTTAGGGGAAACTTTTCACCGGCAAATACACGATATAAGCGCCAGCCAGTTCAAATCGAAATTCGATAAGGATATTATGGAAATGCGGGGAAATATGGGAATAGGGGTCGTGAGCGCTGTTGATGAGCAACCTGTATATATTAATTCCAGGTTTGGTCCTTTCTGCCTCATCATGGATGGAATTATCAATAATTCTCAAGAGCTTGCCTCGGCGCTTCTGGACCGTGGAATCAGTTTCAGTGAAGTAGGGAAGGGTTATGTGAATCTCGCTGAGCTTACCGCTAAATTGATAACGCAGGGTGACAGCATCGTAAGCGGTATCGAAAAGATGTTCGATCAAATAAGCGGGTCCTGTTCACTTCTCCTGCTGCATAGAGACGGAATCTATGCCGCCAGAGACAGGCACGGGCATTCCTCTCTGGCCGTTGGGAGAAACGGCGATTCATGGGCGGTGGCTTCTGAAACATCGTCCTTTCCCAACCTTAATTTTGAAGGTGAAAAGTTCTTAAGACCCGGTGAAATCGTTTTGATAAATGAAAAAGGGCTTACGCAGAAAAAGAAGGGTTCCGACAAAAACCAGATTTGCGCCTTCTTGTGGGTATATACCGGGTTTCCGACTAGTAGATATGAAGGTATTAATGTCGAGACAGTCAGAGAAAAATGCGGCAGATTTTTGGCAAAGAGGGATAGTGATATCGAGGTGGATGTCGTCGCGGGTGTTCCTGATTCGGGGACTGGCCACGCGGTCGGATACGCTATTGAATCGAATAAGCCCTACAGAAGGCCTCTGGTAAAATATACTCCCGGATACGGGCGGAGTTATATTCCCAGTTCACAGGATATGCGGGATCATATCGCCAGAATGAAATTGATTCCTAATGAGTCTATAATTAGAGGAAACAGAATTATTATTTGTGAAGATTCGATCGTGAGAGGAACTCAGCTGAAAAATTATACTATCAGGAAGCTGTGGTCCGCTGGCGCCGAGGAGATTCACGTCAGAGTTGCCTGTCCTCCTCTGATGTTTCCATGTAAATTCAATTTTTCAACTCGGAGTATCGGCGAGCTCGCGGCCCGCAGGGCTATAAGAGCTATTGAAGGAACTGATATCGGGGATGTCTCAGAATACGTAGATCACACAACAGATAAGTACGCTGGAATGATAGAATGGATACGAAAGGATCTGAAAGTGACGACTCTGAGATATCAGACGACCGATGATATGGTAGAATCGACAGGTATGCCGAGGGAAAAATTGTGTCTGAACTGCTGGAACGGTGAATAATCGGGCCGCGGCGGGTAACATGGCTTTTGGAGTTTCCCCAATTTTTATAACCTATAAGGTAGTCGATGATTTGTAACAGTATGCGGCTGATTGATATTTTCAAAATCGTGGTCGATTTCCCCGGCGAGGTAATCGCACGCTCTGCGCCTCGGGCTCGCTCTTTCTGCCCCTTCGGGCCAGAAATCCTTGCCCGCTCGCCACTCGGCGAGGGTTTTGAAAATATCAATCAGCCGCACTCATCAGCAATGAAAGCCCTATTCCACTTACCAATCCTGATAACTGATTGTATCTCGCAATGTTATTACAATACTTGCCGAATTTTCAGAGGGAACTCCAAATAACGCAGAAGCCGGTTTTTTCCAGCAGAAAACAGCTGGAAATTATATATATTTTAAATTCTGCCTTTGATAACAGGGTCTTCGCGGATTTTATTGCCCGGGATTCACCTCTCTGGAGTCTTCTTTCTTTTTCGTAAGTCTGCTGAAAATAATGTACGAAGGCACTGAAAGAATAATCCCCAGAGTAATTCCAGCCGCTACGTCAAGAGGCCAGTGTACTCCAACATAAATTCTCGAGAAGGAAACTGTTGCCGCGATCAGAAGGAGAGGGGCGAGAAGTTTTCTGTAGACGAGACCGAGAAACAGCATGGAAGTTGTTATATTAGCCGCGTGTCCGGACGGAAAGGAGAAGGATGATTTATATCCTCTGACTGCTTCAAAAGATGTGGTAATCCATCCTGAGTTCCCGCTCCAGAAACGCGCGCCGCCCAGCACTTCGCAGGGACGCGATCTTTGAAAGAGGGGTTTCATAATTCCGCTGGATATTTGATCAGAAGCTACCAGAAGGGGTATGAGCGCGAGAGCGGCCCATTTCCCTTTCGCCCCTCCGAATATTACAAGAGCTGACCATGAAAGTAGAATAATAATCTTAGATCTGTCAAAATCTGTAATAATCGGCATGACAGTATCAAATGCCCTGTTGGCGAGCCCCGTATTAATAAACCGGAAGATCTTCACGTCGTAGGATGATTCGTTCTGGAATTTACGCCAGGCGGACCCCGAAAGAGAATCTGTGTCTGTCGCGCGGGGAGTCGGCGCGCTGGCGGAAGCTGCAGGCAGCATAATTAGAACTATGAATATCAGGAATGTCTGCCGGATTCTTTCTTTTGCCATAGCTGCAGAGTTTTTTCTAAGACAATAATTCAAAAGGAAGTGTTCTGATCCTGCCGCCCGAAAAGTGCAATAGACAGAATCAGAACTCCTCTGAAATTACTTTACAATTCCTATCAGCAGGTGGTTTCGTCTGTGCTTCTATACCGCTGACACTTTTTAGCTGAAGCTTATTACTAAAATGAGAAACCGCCGGAAATAGTGAAATATTTACTTGTGCCATCATTAAATATTATATTAAGGGCGGGTTTGATCTCCCATCTTCTTGATTCAGACTGATGGATTATTATTCCGCCGCCTAAGCTCATCCCAAGATTTATTTCCGAATCATCATAGTTATCATTTCCAACATCTACATCAAAAGCACTGCGGTAAAAGCCGATCCCCGCCTGTCCGAAATATTTATTTGTGCTGCCTGTCGAATCACTTTGTGAAAAGAGATATTTCACCTGGGGAATAAATTCCATTATCGAAGCTGAACCGTCAATATCAGTTCCCGTCCATCCGCCTTCATCGACTCCCCACCTGTTGTAGGCGATCCTTCCTCCCAGGAGTATATTGTCTGTATGTGGGATAAAACCGTCCAGGCCGAAGCATATTCCCGTATTGTAAGAATCGCCCGTATCGCCGATAGGCATTGATAGTCCGGCATTGGCGTTGAATTCGATTTGTTCCATAATGCTGTCCGCGGCCAAAGCTGATGCAGGCAGAATAATAATAATGGCGATCATCAGCAACGCACTTTTATGAATCATCTTTTTCCCTCCCTTTTGCTCGCACTCTTGCATGGATAAGAACTTTTTACTGTCCTTCTCAAAGTAAGTTGTTGTACAGGGTGCCACAGATTCAAGGAAAAGACAAGTATTGTTTTTTATTTTCAACCTTACACCGGGTAGGACCTCACGCGGTGAAAAGTTTACCCGCCCTTAAAACTTCTGTTTAGCTTCTTTGATGAGAGGAAATCAAATTCAAGCTTCCGGCACCGGCATAAAAAGTGAGAATTTACAGACTAAGTTCCAATAAATGTGAAAAATCCGGTTGGAGAAAGGTGTAATATTAATTAGAATATATCCTGTAGGTTCTTTCGAACGTTATTAAACAGCCGGGCAGGGAAGTTAAAATATGTTACCTCCTCTTTTACCTTCGTTAGTGAGACATTTTGTTTACCCTTTCTATAGAGGGTATAGAAAAGACAGGGTCCTTTCAATTCTCAGCGATCTGGAGGATAATCAATGGCTCTCGAAAGACCAGATAGAAGAGATACAATGGAGGAAGCTGAAGAAGCTGTTGAGTTACGCTTCTATCCATGTTCCCTATTACAGGGATCTCTTCAGCAACAGGGGAATAGAGCCCGATGAGATAGAAAGCCCCGCTGATTTTACGAATATACCGTATCTGACAAGAAATGTTATCACAAAGAGCAGCCGTAATCTTATTACGGGAGATCCGCTGATGAAGGGGTATGCTTCGAGTACCGGCGGGTCTAACGGTGACCCTCTGTATTTCTACTGTGATCTTGCGGCCGGCCCCGTACGTCGTGCCAACACAATCAGGCAGTTCCGCTATGCCGGTATTGATATTGGCGACAGACAGCTGCGGCTTATGGGAGATCAGCTGGATAGAACATGGAAGGAAAGCGCCGCGGCGAAGGTAAAAGATTACTTCAATAATATTAAATTCTTGTCATCGTTTGATATGTCAGACGAAGCGATGAAAGAATATATACGTGTTGAACGCTTTTTTAAACCCTCTGTTATTGTAGCCTACCCTTCAGCTCTCGCCCTTCTGGCTGATTTCTGCAAGCGGAGAACTTTGAAGCTTTTTAAACCGAAAGCCGTTGTTACAAGCGGAGAAATGCTGTACCCGGAGCAGAGGGAGATAATCGAAGAGGTTTTTTCCGCCCCTGTTTTCAACAGATACGGAACCAGTCAGTTTTCCAATGTTGCCAGCGAATGTAAACAGCATAAGGGGCTGCATGTCGCGAGTGATCTCTTCTTCGTCGAAGTAATTAACAATAGCGGAAAACCGGCTGAAGCGGGAGAAAAGGGGGAGCTGGTCATTACCGACCTGTCTAACTTTTACATGCCCTTTATAAGATATAGAACCGGAGATTACGCGGTGCCGGCAGGAAGAATTTGTGACTGCGGAATAGGTCTGCCTCTCCTTGAAAGGATTGAAGGACGCAACTTAAATACTATCAGAACTGCTGAAGGCAAATCTGTCGGGGGTGCTTTCTGGACGAGACTTTCGAGAACAGTGCCGGGGATAAAGAGATTTCAAATTGAGCAGAAAGGTCTAAACAGCATTAATTACAGAGTTGTTCCGGGTCCCGGATGGAAAGTTGAATTTAAAGAGATGCTTGAAAGAAAAATCAAGTCATACTGCGGAGATAATTTAAACATTACCTTTCTTGAAGTTGATGACATTCCTCTTACACCCTCGGGGAAATCCAGGTTTATTATTCCTGATACCGAAGAAAAACTTGTCATTAAATCCAAGATACACAAGGCAAATATCACCTCGGCGGAACCTGATATGAATGACTGTCTGTGTATAGACGAAAAACTCATGGAGCTAGCCGATATTTCCGAATATGAAAAAATCCTCATCGTTGACGCCACAAATGGAGTTCGTCTCGAAACGTTCGCCGTGAATGCTCCCAAAGATAAAGGTGATATTAAAGCCTGCGGAGCGGTCGCGGAAAAACTTAACCCGGGGGATGAAATAGGCGTAATGGCGTTTACATGGTCGAAGGAAAACGAGATTGATTTCAGTAATATTCTCGTTGATAAGAAGAACAGGTTCTTACGTTATCTTACAGAATTTCCAGGGCAGAAAATATGATAGATCTATCCGGCGCTTTTAAAGATGCCGGAGATAAACTTTCTCATTTGGCTTAATAATCAATTGTCTGTCGGGCATTATTAATCCTTACTTTCCCTTTGATTTTATAGATAATTTGATATATTTATATCTGTACGCGATCGAAACTGTGGAGATGTGAGTATGTCATGAAACGTATGTTTTTAAAATCTATGATTCTGAAAGCGAAGGTCACTCAAGCCGATCTTCGTTATGTGGGAAGCATTACGATCGACGAAGATCTTGTTGATAAAGCCAATCTGAGCGAAAACGAGAATGTATTGATCGTTGACAAAACCAACGGCAACAGACTCCAGACTTATATAATAATCGGGGAAAGGGGTTCCGGAGAAATTTGCATCAACGGTGCCGCGGCTCACCTTGTAGATGAAGGTGACATTGTTGATATCATGGCATTTTCCTGGACCACGGGTGAAGCTCAATCACTCTTTATAAAATTGGATGAGAATAATCATTTTTCCAGGTATGTCACAGCGGGTGAGCGCTGACCCTTCCTACGGTTTCTCAGAAAGGGAGTGAATGTTCAAAAGAAGCCTACGCATCTTTGAGCTATGGGGCATTCCGGTGGAAATTCATATAAGCTGGCTTCTTGTCTTCATACTTGTAACATGGAGCTTTGCCACCGGTGTTTATCCCGAGTCTTATGGTGGCACTTTCTCCTCCACTCAGTTATGGATCATGTCTTTTCTGACGGCTGTTCTTTTATTCCTGTCGATACTTCTTCATGAGTTCAGTCATTCTGTTGTTGCTGTCCGAAATGGTCTTCCTATCGGAAAAATCACATTATTTATGTTCGGAGGAGTAGCTCAGATGCGCCGTGAGGTTGAAAGTCCTTCCGTGGAACTTAAGATGGCCTCAGCGGGACCCGCGATGACCCTTGTGCTGATAGGTGTTTATTACTTGCTGGGCGTAATTTTCAGATCTTTCGACACCCTTTTTGTGTTGTTCAGTTCTCTCGCGTTTATAAACGGAGCGATTCTTGTTTTCAATATGATTCCGGGATTTCCACTTGACGGCGGAAGAATACTGAGGGCGGTTATCTGGCGTAAGACTGGCAATCTCCTCAGAGCAACAAAAACAGCCAGCCGGATTGGAAAGGGTTTCGCCTTTTTCCTGATCGGCATGGGCATTATCAGTTTTCTGGTTAAGGGTAATCTTATAGACGGTATCTGGCTGATGATAATCGGCGCTTTTCTAAGACAAGCCGCCGAAAGAAGCTACAAAGCCGTTATTTACCGGGAGGTCATGAATAGGTTTCAGGTTTCAGATATAGTAAGAAATGATGTTGTGACCGTTGGATTGTCAGTTGATCTGAAGACGCTTGTCGAGGATTATTTCAAGAAGTACCCCTTTCTCTCTTTTCCCGTCGTGGAAGATGGAGTTCTAGAGGGAATAATAAGACTCGATGATGTTAAGAAGGTTGACAGCGGCAGGTGGCCTGAAATGAAGACGGCGGATTTAGTAAACAGGAATATTTCAGATTACGCGATCCGGGCTTTTGATAACGCCGGGAAACTTCTCCGTTTTATACAAGAGGGAAAGTACGATTCTTTTCCGGTAATCGATGATTACGGAAGATTTACCGGCATTGTAACGAGGAGTGATTTCGAAGAAGCGGTGAGAGTTATGACTTCTCTTAGAAATTTGCCGGGTTAGTATCAATAAAGCTATATCACCCCTGAATCGGCGTAGTTTTCTATTGAGCTTAGAACTTAGGGGGCGCAGCCGATTTGACAGCAGGGCGTCTCTTGGCTGTCAGGTAACTAAATTTACTGAAGGTTATGATCTTTTCTGTTCTCGAAGTCTGTCTATTTCGCTTATCTGTTCGCGGGTGAGTCTGCTGGCGCCTCCAAGCAGTTCCGTGAACAAGGTCGTTCGAGCCGCCGCTTCAAGCGCTTCGATTTTACTAAAGGCGTCTTGAAGGGTCTGCCCAAGACAGACAGGTCCGTGATTCTTTATCATTATTACATCCCTGTTTGCCGCGGCTTCGAAGACCTCCCCGGCTAATTTTTCGGACCCCATAAGAGCATAAGGCACATTGGCTATTTGTCCCAGTATAAATCGTGATTCACCTGTGAGATTGGTTTTTATCTCTATGTTGGATGCTGACAGGATGGTTGCCCAAGGGGGATGAGCGTGTATAACGGCTTTGATATCATCGCGTCGTTTATAGATTTTAAGATGAAGGGAGGTTTCCATACTGGGTGTAAGGTCACCGGAAAGATTTCTGCCGTCATTTGAAACTTCACAAATACTCGCGGCTGTGACCCTTCCCTTGTCGAGCCCCGATGGAGTAACAAGGATCGAGTTTGCGCCGTTTCTCAGACTGATATTTCCTCCTAGCGCCGTTGTAAGTCCGCGCGCGTAGAGGCGGTTCATAAAGTAGGCGATTTCTTCTTTTTTCCCTGATGACATGGTATTTGCCTGTTTAAAATTGTCGTTCTATCTGTTATTCTTCATTACTATCATATAAATTAACAGAATAAAAGGAAATATAAAACGGTTCCGAGTGATTGAATCTTACTTGGGGAGGGGTATTGATATGAAATATCTGGTGATTACAACATGTCTCTTAATGTTGATGATATCGACGTCTGTTTCTTCGTTTGGAAAAAATAAGTCTATAGAAGAGACGAGGTGTCCCATGGATACTGTCGGGTATGCTGTTACACCTTCACAGACCGTGGCTGTTATAAATTTATGTGATTCCCTTGAAAACGCTCGATGTTTGGAGAATGAACGTTTACATCCCGTAATGTCCAAAAGGGAGTTGATCGCCGCGGTCTGCCCGCATGACGATTATCTGTATGCCGCTCCCGTTTATTTTCACGTGATGAGAGAAATTACAGCCCCTGTGATTTTAATGATTGGCGTTTCTCACCGTGCCAGACATATGGGGATAGAGGGGAAATTGATTTTTGATGATTTTAAAACCTGGAAAGGTCCCTATGGAAAAGTAAAGGTTTCCAGTCTCAGGGATGATATTATTGAGGCTCTTCCGCCGGAAATTGTTATTGTTGACGGCGATATTCACGCGGAGGAACATTCTCTTGAGGCTTTTCTGCCCTTCCTGCAGTATCCGGGATTCCCTGACAGAAATAAAGCCCTGGAGAGGAGAAATTATTCTTTTCCGAGGATTATTCCCATTCTTGTTACCAGATTTAAGGGGGAATCGCAGGGGAAAGCAGCCGGCAGGCTCGCCTCAGTTCTGAAAAAAGAGATGGAAGAGAGGGGTTGGATTCTGGGAGAAGACCTGCAGATTCTTATTTCAGCCGATTGCGTGCACTATGGAGATAAAAAATGGGGCGGGCGCAATTTCGCGCCTTTCGGAACGGATGACCAAGGGTATGAGAAGGCCTTAAAACAGGAAATGAAGGTAATAGATTCATCTTTAACGGGTGTAATAGATGATAAAAGGATAAATCGATTCAGATCTCTGGTTGAGAGGGATGACCCTGAGTTCCCCTATAAAATCCCGTGGTGCGGGGTTTATTCGATTCCTTTCGGTTTGAGTACCGCCCGCAGGTTGTGTGAACTTGTAGGCCGTGAACCCCCGGAGGGGTTTTTGCTGAAATATCAGACCAGCCTGGAACCTGGAAGGATCAACCCTGAACCTGACGGACTTGGAGTAACAAACATTAATACACTTCATCATTGGGTTGGATACGCGGCTGTGGGTTACTGGTAAAGTATGTCAGCCGGGGAATAATTCTATTACATCACCCTGATTAGAATGGGTTTCGGACAGTGTGTTTGGAGGAAGCTCAATCGCGCCGATAGCACCGTCGGCTGATTCCGTGAAACAGCCCGGGGGGAAGTTTCTCAATATCCTTATTATTCTTCTGTTTTTATCGATAAAAATTATATCTACCGGTTTTTTCATTCCTACGGTATAGATTCCGCTGCATTGATGCAGCCACAACGCGCATCCCGTTGGTATTCCGTAATTATTTATCCGCGTGAGTGTTTTCTTGAAATTTGAAGCTAGAGTAAGGAGAGTGTCTCCAAGTATGGTGTTTTGTGTTAGATTCAGAACAGACATTTATTCTCCTCTATACAAAAACTCCTATTATTACTACGGCGAGAGTTGACATCGCGAGCATTGTTTTCCAGGGTCCTATCCTGATATTTTTTGTCATTTGTTCTCCATCCTCATACTTATATTCTAATCCGTCAGGTTGTCCGTTTTCATTATCCATTCTGGATGCTTCTATTCGGGAGAGCTGAGATGTAAGATTTTCTTGTGCCGGAATAGTAAACTGAAGTAAGAGTGCCGGATTTCGAAAATTAGACAGGACCATAAGCTGTCGCGATTTAAAAAGCTTTGAAATGGCAAGAAAGGTAAAGAGAATAATAAAAACAAGTATTGAACCGAGGGGGCCTGTAATTGCTCCGGCCGCGGCTGAATAAAGAAATCCCAATTTTGACGTTTTTTTATAGAATCTGATCGGTGTTGTAAGTAAAAGTGATATAAAAATACCCGAAACTGAGAAATAAACACCACTTATTCCATCTCTGAACGCGTGAACAGCCAGCGACATTACCGCCGTGAATATTATTGCTGTAAGAACCTTCTTTTTCGGCCTGCTCGTTATAATTATCATAATGAAGGCAACAGCCAGAATTTTAAGAATCAAAGTCTGCAAATGATATGTTCCCATCGACACCCTTCCTTTTTGCTTAATACTGTTTCTTCTTTTATAGCAGAAACAAGAAATGTTCCTTAATCCGGCCCCTAATCACCTGGGAAAAAGAGCGGTTTTATTACCTAGATCAAATTATGTAATTATTTTTATTACAGCGAGTTACAGAGGTTGATAAAACGGATTATTATTATAAGCGCAAATTTTAATAAATATACCGGAGTTTGGAATCAAATATTGTGGGGAAATTCCACCATGTAATCCCGGTGGTATAGGGAGCATTGGTGATTGTTACTACTTTTTTGACTCGTGTGTTGAAAGCATTTCGCGTAATTTAGTGCTGTTCCTTAATGTGCCTCATCGCGTCTTGTGATTTCCCCTTCAGAATCCTCTTCTTCATCTGCTTTTAAGTACTTAAAGACAGTTTTCTCCTTAAAGAGCAGGAACGGGAGTATAGCGCCGATTATGGCGGGCACGGTATAGGAGTGTCCGAATATCGCCGCTGAAATAAGAATTGAAGCTATGGGAATATTTAATCCTGAAGCGAGTATACCTGATATACAGGAGACGATAACCGCGTAATACGCGCTTGATCCCGGCTCGATACCTGAGATGCTGCAGAGAAACGCTCCGCATCCCGCTCCTATAATAAGTATGGGAGCTGTAAGGCCTCCGCTCATTCCGCTTCCCACCGTTAGTGAAGTTACCATAATCTTTAATATCACGAAGCTGATGATGATAAGCGGTATGTTGCCGAAATTAATAGATAGTAAAGAGAGGTCCTCTAGACTGCCGCCGGCAAAAATTCGAAAAAGGGGCATTGATGTTCCAAGCACCGCCTTTGCTCCGGAGAGCCATAGGACTGATACGGTTAAACACGAAAGGAGTACCGGAAAAGGCTGTCTCGCGGATATACTTTGAAACAGGTCTGAGATTTTATCAAATATTGTTATAAACAATAATCCCGCCGCGCTGCTTATTATTCCGGCAAGAGGCAGCAGCATTAAAATGTAGAGATCGTTTCTGAATGGAGCAGCGTGTACTCGAAAGACCGGCTCCAGTCCGAGTGAGAAAGAAGTGATTACGGCGATAACACCCGCCAGAATCGAAGGGAAAAGGTCTGAATATTTAAGTGATCTCTTACTTAATATCTCGACGGCAAAGAAAGCACCGCCGAGGGGCGATAAGAATATCGCGCTGATAATACCGCTCATACCGCATATTGCCGCCGCGCGAAGCGCTTCTTCGTGCCTTATCTTAAACACTGTAAGAACTTTTGAGTAGATCAGAGAGCTGATACCGGCGCCAATTCTTGATAGAGGACCGACTATTCCTCCGCTTCCGCATAAACCCAGGGTCAGAAGAGTCGCGGGTATTTTCAGCAATGTGGCAGGTGTGCTGAATTTACCGCCCTTTTGATTTATGGCTTTTATATAAGACGGTATTCCGTCATGTCCGGCATCTGAGTGGTATCTAAGTATTAATGACCCCAGAATAAACGCTCCGGCAACGGGTAATAAAAACCCCCATAGGTTGTCCGCGCGGTCGGTATATTTGCTTATAAATTTCAGAGTAGATGTAAAGGCTTCAACGATTACAGCTCCGCTGATTCCAGCCAGGACTGACAAAATAATCATCCCGGAGAATTTACCGATTGTGTTGACGGAGAATTTATCCATAGCGTACTATTTCTTAGATTATTTACAACCTTAACGATCGTCAGCGTTTTCTTTTTTCGATCAGTCTTAACATCTCTTCTTCCACGCGTTTCATATTCACTTCCCACAGGCCGCGGTCGATAATTTTACTTATATTGATTTTACGGGCTTTCCGCGTAAAATTTCTATCTTTAGCCGTTTTGACTACAGATTCCGCGAGTATGTCGGGGGCGCCGGTAGGCACTATCATTCCGTTTTCTCCGTCCTCGATCCATTCCCTGTTTCCTTCAAGGTCGGTTACAATAGGGGTCAAGCCGCTTGCCATCGCTTCGAGGAGGGAGACGGAAGTGGAATCGGAAAGCGATGTTGATATATATATATCGCTTTTTCTAAGCTCCCGTGAAAGTTCTTCCGGGCTGAGTCTTCCCTTAAAAGTGAATTTTTCGCCTACCCCGAGTCTGTCAACTTTTTTCTCGAGATTTTCACGTTCAGGCCCGTCCCCGCATATAATAAAGTAAGCGTTTATTTCATTTAAAATTTTGGGAGAGGCTTCTATTAAGAGTTCTATATTGTATATATTATAAAGATTACGAGTGCTTATTATCAATGTTTTACCGTTATCGGCTGATGGTTCGTTCTTTTCATCGGATGGATAGAAGAGATTCTTGTCTATACCGAAGTATATTTTGAGGATATTTTTCTTCATAGCGCCCGCCTCAGCCGCGATTCTTGAAAGATCCTCAGAGTCAGCCGTGATTAAATCCGCTTTTTCAATCGAGTAGTTTATCTGCAGTTTATGGATGAAGTGTTTTCTGTAATCCACGAGAAGGTCGGAGCCGAGAGCTGATAAAACTAGAGGTCTGTAGCCGCATAAGGCCCCGATCAATCCGTATCCGCTGATATAGAGTGAGTTGACAATATCGGGGCGGAACACGCCGAGCTTTTTCTTTACTGTCCCGAGTGATGAGAGGTATCCGAGAAGATCTGTGGGCAGGTTTTTTCTCAGATGTATTACAGGCACGGGAGAATTTACTGTTTTCTCAAAGGAGAGCAGAAGAACTTCGTGGCCTTGCTTCTGAAAGAAACCTCCCCAGCGTTTTATATGATTAAGTGAGCCGTCTCCTAGAATAGCGATCCGCATGAAGTTTCCTTTCATCAGATATTGTTAATATTTTACTGAAGGTTATAATTTATCGGGATAAATGTATATATTTTTCCATCCTTTCTTTATATCCTGTTTTCGAAATTATTAAATATGCCGATTGTTATGAACGGGGATATTCGTTAATGTTTAAGCATAAGGCCGCATCGCTTTAAATTGGATGAACAGGGAAAACGGTATGGGGAAACCCTCAAGGCTGATTGATATTTTTAACCTTCTTAATGATTGGTACGGACCGAGAAACTGGTGGCCGGTTACTCCCCCCGGGAAGACACATCCCGAATACACGGGTGGCCCCGAGAACCCCGAGCAGATATTCGAAGTTGCCGTCGGGGCTGTTCTTACGCAGAACACATCGTGGAAGAACGCCGCCCGCGCTGTTTGTAACCTTAACGAATCGGGCATTCTAAACCCGGAAGCTATTTTAAAGATGGATGAGAAGCGGCTCGGAAAAATCATTCGTCCCTCAGGCTATTACAATATGAAGGCAAAGAAACTCAAGGTGCTTGCCGGATATTTTATTCAGAATAATAATATCAACCGTCAGTCTCTTCTCGAGCTTTACGGAATAGGACCGGAAACCGCTGATTCCATTATGCTTTACGCTTTAAATAAACCTTATTTTGTCGTTGACGCTTATACAAGAAGGTTATTTGGAAGGCTTGGTATTATAGAAAGAAACGGTTCCTATGAAACTATAAGGGGATATTTTGAAAAGAATCTTCCGGATGACAGCCGGCTGTTCAATCAATTTCACGCTCTTATAGTAGAACACGCAAAATCCTGTTGCAGAAAAGTCCCTCTCTGTTCGGATTGCCCATTGAGGACTTACTGCCGGTATTCCGGCAATAGAGTCTGATTTTATTAAAAACCGGCTTTAAAGATATATTACCAAGATTTCCGTGTATACGACGAGGATAGAATGGCATTAGCTCCGCGTGTAAAATGCCTGTGAAGGCAGACTTCAGCGCGGATATTATCCCACCGTCCACGTATCCTGTTCGCCCCCCTAAATTCTGAAATATAATCCGATTAACGTCCTGAATATATTTTACCCAGCATAGTGTGAACAATTCTTGCCCTGTAATTTGTGGGCATAAATTATGACCGTGTATCATAAAACGTTGTTAACTTATTATATAATGGAGGGTTAGCTTAATATTGTAAATACAGGCAAGAAGGAAGAAGGATCTCTAACTACCTTCCGGCCTGAGTCTTGCTCCTATATATAGCTTTCAGTTAGCTTCTATAAAAGATTGATTGAAATTCGGGCGGGTGGACAGAAACTTATCACCTGAAAGAGGTTTTAAAGATGAGCGATTTCCAAATCAAAGTGGGAGAGAAAGAAAAGGACCGCAGCTGCCTCATCGTGACGTCGGGCCGGCTCGATAGTGACAGCGCGTTGGAAATGGAAGATGAATTGACGGAGCTGATGAGAAGGAAATCAATAGATCTTAAAATCGATATGAAGGATCTTTCGTTTATTTCCGAAGAGGGTATGGGATTACTGTTGGGCATTCAGTCTTCACTCAGCAGCGAAGGCCGATCTGTTGTTTTTATGAACGTACCGGGTAAGATAGGCGCGAAAATGAAGATGATCGGAGCCGGCAGCTATTTTGAGTGTGTGTAAAATAATGCGTGATAAAGGGAATCCTTGTCAGAGGAAATTTTAAAACAGGATATATGACGGCACTTTTGAAAAAGGATTTTTGATGAGTAAAGAAACGGAAGATAAAGATTATAGAAACGCGGATGCCCTTAACAAGTTCCGCGAGGAGCTCCGTAAATCTGATTATATGTTGAAAAGTGTTCTGGAATTGTCCGAAAAGCTTATTTCAACCCTTGATATAAAGAGGTTGGCGAGGATTTTTGCAATGTCTATAGCGGGGAACCTGGGGATTAACAGAGTTTCAGTTTTTGTTGCTTCTGCGGGCGGCGGGAGCCTCAGGTCGATATATTCATTGGGGACGGGGTCAGATTTCGATCTCAAGTCAATGAATGTAAGCAATGTTTTCATAAAATGGCTGAGAGAGGAGAAAACCCCCGTTCATATTGACACTATCTATACGGGCAAATCTTCCGGGTTACTTGTAAAAGGAAAGTGGCTTGAGAAGATCGTAAAAAGCGGATTTGGTTATCTTTTTCCCCTGCAGTTCGATGGTAACCTGAAAGGATTGATATTTTTCAGCGGAAAAGTCGACGGAAAGGGTTTCGACAAAGATGACAGTGAACTTTTGAAAATTCTTATGAGGATCGGTTCGGCGGCGGTTAAAAACGCACTTGATTTTGAGGCGCTGTCAAAATCCAGCGTTAAAAGGAATAGTTTCTCGGAAGTGAAGTCGGAATTGACAAGCCGCCGCTCGTTCGAACTGAACACACCTCTGACAGTATTGAAAAGTACATTGTGGTCGATTGAGTCGAATGCCGTCAGTGAATCTCTCATGCTGGATATGGCCCGAGACGCGGCAAAACATCTTGAAAGCGGCATAAATGAACTGGCCAACATCGCGGAAATTGAATTTGATGGAACGGGTCTCCAGTTTAGAATGACAGATATTTCTACTATTGTGGAAGAATGCCTGAGGAAGATACTGCCGGATATAGAAGAGAAAGGGATTTCGGTCATATTCGATGAAAAGGTGTTTCGTGAGGTAAGGGTAGATCGGGCGAGAATCAAAATCGCGGTGGAAGAGATAATCGGCAGCGCGGTTAAGTTTATGCCGAGCGGGGGACGTCTTAAAATCGCCTTATCTATCTATCAGACAGGTCCGAATGAAATGGAGGGTATAGAATTAAGATATTACGACAGCAGTGATGTAGACGCTATGCCGTCTGAAAAGGATATCAGCAGTAAAAATGAAACGGTCGGTATAAACGGTGTTCTGGAGAAGCAGTTGAGAGATATTACGGCCGGGGAATGGTTAGTTCTAAGGGTGAAGAACAGCGGAGGCGGAACTGAAGAAGAGAAAGTTGATAAGACAGTGAAGCTTTCCCCGAAGAGATCAAATTCCAGTGAGAAAAGAGTGAAGAGAATGGGCGCGGGGCTTTTTATTTCTCAAAAGATAATATCAGAGCATGACGGAAAACTCTATTACCGCAGCACCGAAGATGAGGGAACAGAATTTTCCGTCTGGCTGCCCGCTTAAATCCTGTGTTTCTTTACAGTTTTCAAGTTATTTATTTTCTTCTTTTTTGCCTTCTTCTTCTTTTGAATCTATTCTACGCATTGATTTGATAATAACCGGCTCAACGGGTACGTGCATTACACCCTTTTTCTTAGTTTCTACATATCTTATTTTTTTGATAACGTCTTTCCCGTCTATAACTTTTCCAAAAACGGCGTATCCGAATTCATTTGGATTGTCGCTTCTGTGGTCGAGACTGGCAGTGTTATCCTTGAGATTAATAAAAAACTGACTCGTCGCGCTGTTCACGGCACTCGTTCTTGCCATAGAGAGAGTATATTTGAGGTTTTTAAGCCCGTTGTCAGCTTCGTTTTTTATCGGGTCTCTTGTATATTTCTTCTTGTTATCAATGTTATAGCCGCCTCCCTGGATAACAAAATCTTTTTCAACTCTGTGTATCAGGGTTTGGTCGTAGAACTTACTTTCCACATAGGTTAGAAAGTTTTTGACAGTTATGGGAGCCTTGTCGGGGTAAAGCATGATAGTAAATGATCCCATGTTAGTTTT
Organism: Candidatus Krumholzibacteriota bacterium; assembly: GCA_034520215.1. Taxonomy (NCBI): domain Bacteria; phylum Candidatus Krumholzibacteriota; species Candidatus Krumholzibacteriota bacterium. The sequence continues at coordinate 603,851 of JAXHNR010000002.1, forward strand.
CACGAGTACTCTCGGGTTGTCTTTCTCGCCCGCGGCCGCGTTGCCGGCAAAGAACACGCATGAAAAGAGGATAAAGGTAATTGACAGTAAGGCTGTAATCCCTCTTGAATTCATATTCAGATACCTCCCTTTAGTCTGCTTACAATTTACATTTCTCTATATGGTAATTTATCATTTTAAGAGGGAAAAATCAAACAGGGGTATGATTTTATTGATTCTGAACAAAGGAATCTTTTTCCTTTTAACATTAAGGGCGGGTCTGATAATATGTGAATATTACAGGTATCACGCTGAATTGTATTTATTATATGACGATGGGGATTGAAGACCGTTGATTATATATCTTTTTTAAAAGGATCTTTTAAATGAGCAGAAAGCTGTCGTTTGAACATGTTGACGTTTTTTCAAAGAAAGCCTTTCAGGGAAATCAACTGGCTGTTTTTCGAACTCCAGGCAGACTTTCTCCGCAAAGGATGCTGTCGATCGCGAGGGAGATAAATTTCTCTGAAACTGTTTTTATCTTTCCCTCGAAACTGGAAGAAGCTGACGCGAAGATACGTATATTTACCCCCTCTGAAGAACTGCCGTTTGCCGGTCATCCGGTTCTCGGCGCCGCTTATGTAATTCAAAGGCACAAGAAGGGAAGAAAGCCGGCAGAGCTTGTGCTGGAACTGAAGTCAGGGATAATAAAGGTCGATATTATTAAGAAGAGAAATTCTAAACTCTTTTCTATGAATCAACCGATTCCGAAATACGGAACAGCTGTTCAGAACAGAGGACAGGTTGCCAGAGGTCTCGGATTGAAGAGGCATGAGGTCTTAGGGGGCGGGGTTGTTTCAAACGGCCTTTCTTTCCTGATGATAGAGGTGGATGGGGAGGAAGTTGTAAGCAGAGCGAAACTGAATCTTGAGCAGGCTTCCAATGTGATATCCAGGCACAGGGTATGCGGAGTTTACCTGTTCGCGAGAATTAATGAGGGGAAAGGAAATATTCGCGCCCGTTTTTTCGCTCCGGGCTTATCAGTGTGGGAAGACCCCGCGACCGGTTCTGCTGCCGGCGCCATGGGCGGATATCTGGCCAGACTCCTTAAGTTTCCCGATAAATTGTCCTTCAAGGTGCGGCAGGGTATTGAAATGGGCCGTCCCAGTGAGATCAAGGTTTTTGTCCGTTGTGACAGGGGAATGGTTGAAAGTGTAAGTGTTACGGGGGCTGTTGCACATGTTGGAAAAGGGACTCTTCAGGTCCCGTAGATTATCGCGGATTACTTGATAATCCTCCCTTTTAAGATATTATATAAATTAAACTTGATAATTTCCGCGGGTTAGTATACTATAAAAGAGTCGGGTTCAAATTAGAAATTACCGGGGAAGGTACTGAGAAGGCGGCCCGTGTGACCCTTTCATTGGTTCTCTTTTCCGGTATTTTATATCTTCCCTGAAAAGCCAGTCCTTTCTTAAGACCCCTGTTAAACATAGTGTTACCCCACGGCTGCCTGTTTGCGGGCAGAGTTTCTAACCATTCGGCGGACTTTTACATATCCAGGTATTCAGCGAACCATTTGTGTATCGTATTCCACCAAAGCTCGGCGTTCAGAGGTTTCTGAACGAAGTGATCTTCGTCGGGGTAGAAGAGCAGTTTCGATTCCACCCCACGGCGCTGAAGCGCGGTAAAAAATTCAAGCCCCTGGGTGTAGGGTACCCTGAAATCTTTTTCACCGTGAATAACGAGACAGGGAGTATTGAAATTCTCCGCGTATGTACTCGGTGAAAATTTTCTGTACATTTCGGGATTTGTCCATGGAGTTCCTTTAAACTCCCATTCGGGGAACCACAGTTCTTCGGTAGCCCCGTACATACTTGTCTGGTTGTAAACTCCGTCATGAGAGACCAGGCATTCAAATCTGTCGGTATGACCCTCTATCCAGTTTATCATAAATCCGCCGTAGGAAGCTCCCGCGGCGCCCACTCTGTTTGTATCTATACAGGTGTAATTATTCAGCACGTAATCCGTACCTTTCATTATATCGACGTATGGACGGCCGCCCCAGTCTCCGCTTATAGCGTTCGTGAATTCCTGCCCGTAGCCGGTGCTTCCAGTGAAATTAAACATGGTTACAACGTATCCCGGCGAGGCGAACATCTGAACATTCCATCTGTAGTGGAATTCATCACCGAAAGCTCCCTGAGGGCCACCGTGGATGAGAATTACCAACGGATATTTCTTGTTTTTGTCAAAGAAGGGCGGTTTTACGAGAAGACCGTGTATCTCTTTTGATTCGGCCCCTTCAAACCAGAATTCTTCAGCCGGATTCATCTTCAGATTGCTTAGTAATTCTCCGTTTATATCAGTAAGCTGTGTTACTTCATCACCTTCTGTTGTCGCTTTATATAATTCGGTAGGGTGTGAAATATCCTGTCTTGAAAAGATAATCTCTTTGCCGTCCGGAGTTATCCGCAGGTTCATATTGAATTTATCCGTGAGAATAAATTCCGCGTCGCCGCCGCCGGCAGAAACCCTGCCGATACAGATCCGGCCGTGTTTTTCGGTGTTGAAATATATATTTTTGCTATTCGGGCTCCATGTGAAATTTTCTATACTGTAGTCGAAATCTTCCGTCAGATTGCGGGTTTCCCCGGTTTTTCTGTTATAGAGCATAAGTCTGTATCTGTCGGCTTCGAATCCCGGAGTAAACTGGGCGCGGTAAGCTATAAATTCTCCATTTGGAGAATAGCGGGGGTTATTGTCGTTAGAGAGGTTTTCCTCTGTAATCGATTCGGGATTGCCGCCCGGCAGGTTCATTATGTAGAGATTATTATTAGTTGAGGTGGCGATAACGGAATCCGGGTTCATAGTGAAACACAGTTCTTTTCCATCGGGAGAAAATGAATAATCTCTTTCGCCGCCCAGCGAGATGGGAGGCACGTCGGTTTCTCCTTTATTTATTTCGGTAATCGCTGAACCTTCAGTGTCGGTCAGAAAGAGGTGGCTCCACCTTCCGTCTCTCCAACTATTCCAGTGGCGGTACATCAGTCTGTCTATAACCCTCGCCTTTACCTTCCCCTTCTTGAATTCCTCGAGTTTTTCTCTGTTGCAGTCCATATCCGGACATCCCGGGTATACATCTGACGTAAAAGCAAGTGTGACGCCGTCGGGCGACCACAGCGGCGCGGATGCCCCCGTTGGGATATCCGTTACGCGGCGAACTTCTCCTTCCTCTATAGATAGAATCCATATTTGAGGTGTTTCTTCCCTGTCGGAGATGAAAGCTATTTTCTTTCCGTCAGGCGACCAGCACGGCGCGTAGTCGTCGCTTTCGCTCCCGACGATTTTTCTCGGAGTACCCCCCCCTACGGGAACACTGTAGATATCTTTCCGGGACGAATTATCTTCCTTGTCGAACCAGGCTACGGTGAAGACAACCGTTTCTCCGTCGGGCGAGATCTCAAAATCTCCGATCCTTCCGAATGAAATGAGGTCGTCGAAAGTTATAGCTCTTTTTTCCTTTCCGCTCAGCTCAGGGGATTGAACAAGCAAGAGACAGATAACCAGGCAAGCGGTGAATATAATACCCTGTTTCATTCTTTATCCTCCTTTTGGGTCAGTGCTTTTAAATATCAGGTATAGAGTATTGTCATGTGAGATGCCTGTCAAGATGTTTGCGGATTTTGCTCCGCCCGCCCGGAAGCCGCGCTGATAATTTGGAGGGATTACTTCTTTTTTAGTATGATTCTCGCGTCCGCTATCACACATTCCGCCCCCCCGCATATAACGGGGTTTAGATCTATAGACTCAATTTTCTCTTTGAGTTCCATAACCAATTCGGAGAATTTAACTAGTGTTGCGGATAATTTATCTATATTTACGGGCCGGCTTCCCCTGAAACCTTCTATTAATTTTTTTGCTTTGAGGTCATCTATCATCGATTTAACATCCGTTTTTCCAACCGGAGCCATTCTTATGGCGGTATCGCCGTATAATTCCACTCCAACGCCTCCTATCCCCATCAGCACTACAGGTCCGAACTGCTCGTCTATCTTAGCCCCTATGATCAATTCGGTGCCCGAGACCATCTTCTCCACAAAGAGACCCGCAAACCCGTCCATTTTGCTGAAGCGGTTAAAGACAGTTTTCAATCTTTTATCATTATCGATATTGACCTCCACACCTCCCACGTCTGATTTATGGACTATTTTCGGGGATACTACCTTTGCTACCACGGGGTATCCCGTTTTATTCGCGAACCCGGCCGCCTCGTCAGCGCTCGAGGCGAGTGTGTGCTGGGGTACGTCAAACCCGGATATTCTGAATATTTTCTTGGCGTCCGGTTCAAGTACCCAGCCGTTCTTTCTGGATTTTTTTAAAATATCCAGAATTTCTCCGTTTATCATGGGTCATACCTCTTCATAGCTTCTACCATTAGAATTGCTCCGTCAATTGAGCGGGCTACGGGGACATTATTAAGTTGAAATCCTTCAATGAACATACGGTATCTTTCTACGTGGGGAACGTAGGCGACGATTGGTTTGCTCACTTCCTGATAAAGCTGGCTGAGCCGCGCTCCCACATCGGTTGTAACTTCCGGAAGATACGGAAGGAGGAGCACTAGAATGCAGTCGATCTCTTTCAGCCTGCCTAATTCTGAAGCCGCGGTCACAAAATCATCGTCACGGGCGCTTCCCGTCAGGTCCAGAGGATTCCCCAGTGAAGCGATTGGCTGAATGCTGGAAGAAAGTTTCTTCCTTATATTATCCTGCGTTTTTTTTGCTAAGGGAGGTACCTTCAGTCCTGATATTTCACATCTGTCCACGGCTACAGCGCCGTGACCTCCGCTGGCGGTGACAATACCCACTTTTCCGGATATCGGTTCCGGGTGGCAGCTAAGTGACTCACAGAAAGAGATCATTTCATATTCATTTCTTGCTTCTACCATACCGAACTGCTTCATAACCGAGGAGAATACATTGTAATCCCCCGCCATTGAAGCTGTGTGGCTCGAGACTGCTCTGCTTCCCGCCGCGCTCTGTCCGCCCTTCATTACTATTACAGGTTTTGGAAACCTGCTGGCTGTCTGCACAAACTCCCGGCCTTCACCCGGGCCGAACCCTTCTATATAGAAAGCAATAACATCGGTCATGTCATCTCTGGCAAAGAAGGTAAGCAGGTCCAGTTCATTCACAACAGCTTTGTTTCCGATACTTACGGCTCGTGAAAGTCCGACTCCCTGCCCCGCGAATTTAACCATCTGATCGACGAGAATACCCCCGCTCTGACTGACCAGCGCGACATTGCCCGATTCGGGTTTTACCATTCTTTCGCTGGGAAGAAAGAAGGAGTCAACAGAACCCGGTGAATATATTCCAAGACAGTTGGGGCCAATTATTGGAAAGTCCGCTTCTTCGACCGCTTTAAGGAGTTTCTTTTTCAAATCCCCGCGGCCGGTTTCAGCAAAACCGCCTGAGATAACAGCCGCGCTGCCGACCCAGCGCTCAATGCAGTCGCTCAAAACAGCCGGTACGTACTCCGCCCGGATTGCTATAATCGCCAGATCAATTTTCTCGGGGATATCCTTTATGCTCTTATAAACTTTTTCCTTGTAATATATGCCGCCTTTGGGGTTTACGGCGTAGACCTTCACGGGATAGCGAAAGTAGTTTTTATTGTAGATCACATTCGCCGGGTGGCGGTCGTTTGTGAGGGAAACACCGACCACCGCTATTGTCTTGGGTTCAAATAGTTTCAGGAAATCCAATTGTTCTCCTAGAATAAAAGGATATGTATTATTGTACATCCTGATATATTTAGCATCTTCTGTCAAGCGGATACCGTTTTGGAGTTTCCCCAATTTTTATATCCTATAAGGTAGTCGATGATTTGTAACAGTATGCGGCTGAATGATATTTTCAAAATCGTGGTCAATTCCCCCGGCGAGGGAATTGTACGCTCTGCACCTCGGGCTCGCTCTTTCTGCCCCTTCGGGCCAGAAATCCTTGCCCGCTCGCCCTCCGGAGGGTTTTGAAAATATCAGTCAGCCGCACTCATCAGCAATGAAAACCCTATGTACACTTTTCTTTTCCTTGTTTAAGACTCAAGGTTTCAGGCGGCGAAAGTTGTATATATCCTTGAAGCCGGAGTCAATTTAAGTTTATTCTGGAAGACAGGCGCTTACGGCAGCTGCAAGTAACTTATACGCGGAAAGAGAAGTAAATAACACGGCGGTGACAGATTCCAGTGAATTTATTGTCTTGTTGGAGTTGACGTTTAACATTAGTATGTAGAAATTAGGGATAGATACCGGCAGTCAGCGGTATATCCGGACGGATATAGCCCGGCAATACACTATATCCAGCTGTTTTTATTTGCTGTTCCCGGAATATTATTTCTGGTGTATTGGCTTGGATCAGAAAGGGCCAGAACTTCTCAATATCGGTTCTGAGAGATGAGCCGGACAGGTAATTGATGAAAAGGAGTTGAATTATGTTTGCCAGACGAATTGCGTGTTACGCGGTAATAGCGGTGATTGCTGCTGTTCTTCTCTACACTTTATACCGCGGGAGGGAAGGTCAGGCGGAAATTGAAAGATCCGATGTAGAAAGGGCGGGGAAATTAATAGGACTTGAATTTACAGTTTCGGAGATGGATTCTATGCTGGAGGATTTAACCGCCAATCTCCATTCCTATCGTAAGCTCAGAGAGACGCGGATATCAAACGCGGTCCCGCCCGCGCTGATGTTTAACCCTGTTCCGGCCGGAGCGGAGTTTGAAGAGAAGGAAAGCGGCTTGAAATTCAGCCCCGCCGAGGATGTAGAGGTCCCGGAGAATCTCGAAAAACTCTCCTTCTGCTCTGTGCGTCAGCTGGCCGGATTGATACGCGAGGGCAAGATAACTTCAACAGAGCTTACCGAGATGTATATAGCGAGATTAAAGGAATACGGCCCGAAGCTCAAATGTGTTATCACACTGACAGAAGAGCTGGCTTTAAAGCAGGCCAAGCGGGCTGACAGGGAGATAGCGGAAGGCAATTACCGGGGGCTTCTTCACGGTATTCCCTACGGAGTCAAGGATCTTCTTTCTGTGAAGGGTTATAAAACTACCTGGGGAGCTACGCCCTACAGGGATCAGGAGATAGATGAGAATGCGGCGGTTATAAATAAGCTGAATAAAGCGGGCGCTGTTCTGGTCGCGAAACTTACCCTGGGTGCCCTTGCCTGGGGAGATGTATGGTACGGCGGAAAGACGCGTAATCCCTGGAATACGGAGGAAGGTTCGAGCGGATCTTCCGCGGGGCCGGCTTCGGCTACGGCCGCCGGACTTGTCGCGTTTTCAATAGGAACGGAGACGTGGGGGTCTATAGTATCCCCCTCGACGCGATGCGGTGTGGTAGGGCTGCGCCCCACCTTCGGAAGGGTGAGCCGCTCCGGGGCGATGGCGCTGAGTTGGTCGATGGATAAGATAGGCCCGATATGCAGATACGTCGAAGACTGCGCCGTCGTTTTCGACGCCATTCGCGGTCCGGACGGGAATGACGCTACGGTGGTCGATCTTCCCTTCAATTACAATGATGATATAGATCTTGAGGATGTGAGAATAGGATATCTTAAAAGGCTTTTCGAAAGTGATTACCGGCAGAAGGAAACAGATGCCGCCGCCTTGAGAAAGATGCGAGAACTCGGCGCCGAATTGATACCGGTAGAACTGCCCGATTTCCCGGTAGAGAGCATGTCTTTTATTTTAAACGCCGAAGCCGCCGCCGCTTTTGACCGGCTTACCCGCTCCGGAGAGGACGATATGATGGTAAGACAGGTCAGAAACGCGTGGCCCAATGTATTCAGAGCATCGCGGCTGATCCCCGCGGTTGAATATATCCGGGCGAACCGTTTGCGGTATAAGCTCATTCAGGAGATGGAAAATATAGATGTGGATATATATCTCGCGCCTTCTTTCGGCGGGAATAACCTTCTTCTCACTAATCTGACCGGGCATCCGTGCGTGGTGGTTCCGAACGGTTTTGACAGCGGGGGAGATCCGGTCAGCATAAGTTTTATAGGCAAACTCTTCGAAGAGGGTAAACTCCTGGCCGCGGCAAAGAAGTATCAGGACGCGGCGGGGTTCAAGGATGAACATCCTCCTCTCTTTCGCTGATGCTTTTTTCCAAAACACGGCGCAGAAGCGATTAATACTTTTAAAAGCAGGCGTAAAATCTTATTATTTCATAGTTGACTTATAAGACGTTTTGCCGCGGTGAGCTTTGCCGGCGGGAGAAGCTGTGAGAATACTTAGAAAACCTGTAAAAATAGATGAATTAAAGAGAATCGCCGCGGACACATTCGGCGATATGGTTAAGGCTGTCGTCGATGTACGTCTGGGGCTTATCGTGATTAACGCCGAATTACATTCTGATCAGGAAGCATTGCTGATAGAAAACGGTTCCAGCCAGAAAGATCTGTGGGGTATAAATTTCTACCCTTACCTGGAAGGCGATGATTTTGTCGAATTCGATTCCATGATTAATATGCGTCCTTCCGGGGGGAACATGAGCCGCGGGGTGGATGATCCTTCGGTACGAAAAGCGGTTCTCGCAATAGTAGAAAGATGGGTGAAGAGATGAATTGCCGGCATAAAGAGCTTGCTTCGGGAAGATGGCAGAAATTATCTCTTTCTGTGCAGTTGGCCAATATCGGCAGTGAAGTCAGCCGCGCGCTCAACTGGCGTAAGAAGGATAATGAGGAATACTCCAGACGAGCCGCCGCGAGAGCCCTTGAACTGCTTGATTTGAGTCTCGATTCCACCAGGTCGTTTCCGAGGCTCAAGGAGCTGGCCCGTCTGCGCGAAGCCGTGGTTGACTACTTTTACGGGACCAACCAGTTCTCTTCCTCTGAAGACTTGTGGCGGAAATACTTTGACCATTTTAATTTCGCCGCGCGAAAATAGAACGGACACGCAACCGGTCAATACCGGGATCGGAGAGACCCTGTGATAAAGATAAAGAGAATAAAGACAACACCGAAAATAGATTTTTACACGGCTGATACATCTTCAGAGATGCTGCTTCCTTATGTCGACAGCGGTATAGCCGCGGGATTTCCGTCTCCCGCTGAAGATTATATCGATCTGGCTCTCGATCTCAACAAAGAACTCGTAAGTAATCCAAGCTCCACATTTTACGGCCGGGTAAAAGGCTCCTCGATGAAAGACGCCGGCATTCATAACGGCGATATTCTTGTTATCGATAAATCCCTTGAGCCTGTAAACGGAAGAGTGGCTGTCTGCTTTATAGACGGTGAATTTACCCTGAAGAGGATAAAATTCGCCGGGGAAAGACTTTTTCTCGTTCCCGACAATGAAGATTATGACCCGGTTGAGGTGACACCGGAAAACGATTTTATTGTCTGGGGTATAGTTACCTATATTATCAAGAAGATGTAGCCATGTTCGCCTTAGTTGACTGCAATAATTTCTACGCCTCTTGTGAGCGCGTCTTCAGACCCGACTTGCGCGGCAGGCCCGTTGTGGTGCTTTCCAATAATGACGGGTGTATTATCGCGCGTTCAGATGAAGCAAAGGCCCTCGGGATTAAGATGGGGCAGCCCTTTTTCGAGTCCGAGTATTTTCTCAGGGAAAAAGAGGTCGCGGTTTTTTCCTCCAACTACGCCCTCTACGGCGATATGTCCCGGCGGGTGATGAATATACTCGGCAGGTTTACCCCGCGGCTGGAAATCTACTCCGTCGATGAAGCGTTTCTGGATCTTAGCGGATTTTCCCGCTATGATCTATCCGCTTACGCGGATAGAATCCGCCGGGAGGTTGTAAAAAGAACGGGTATTCCGGTCAGCGTCGGCATCGGCGCGACCAAGACGCTGGCCAAAGCCGCGAGCCGTTTCGCGAAGAAAAATGCGGAGTGCCGCGGAACACTGGTAATAGAGGGGCCGGAGGAAAGGGACTTTTATCTCGAGAAACTTCCCGTAGGTGATATCTGGGGGATAGGCAGGCGGTACGGCGGAAAACTGCGCCGGCATAATGTGAAAAGCGCCGGGGACTTTTCCCGGCTTCCTGACAGGTGGGTAAAACGGGAAATGACAGTTACGGGTCTGCGCTTAAAAAGGGAACTGCGGGGAGAGCCGTGCATTCAGCTGGAAGAAGTTCCGGGCGCCAAGAAAGCCATATGCACCTCCCGTTCTTTCGGCACCATGCAGACCCGGCTGCGGAATATCGAGGAGGCGGTGGCGACATTCGCCAACAATTGCGCCGCTAAGCTCAGAAGTCAGCACTCGCGCGCGAACATAGTCATGGTTTTTATTCATACTAACCCCTTCAGAGAGAAGGACCCGCAGTATGCCCGCAGCCGGGTGCTGAAACTTCCGGTGCCGTCAAACAGCAGTATGGAAATAGTAAGCTACGCCCTTGCCGGGCTCAGGAGCATATACAGAGAGGGCTACCGCTACAAGAAAGCGGGTGTTATCACGGCCGGCATTGTCCCTGAAGGACAGACGCAGACATCCCTGTTCGACAATGTTAAGAGGGAAAAGCACAGTAAGGTCATGGATGCTTTTGACAGCGTCAATGACCGCTACGGGAGAGAGACGATAAAAATAGGCGCTCAGGGGAGCGGCAGTGAATGGAGACTGCGGCAGGAAAGGCTTTCTCCCCGCTATACAACCAGCTGGCGTGATATTATAACGGTAAAGGTCTGATTATATGTGTCTTAATTACGCCCTGAGTGTTGACGCTCGGAAATTGTTTTTTTTGTTTTATACTAAGGGTGTATTCCTTTACATTTCATAAGGAGAAATTGTACCGGTTGTATTCTGTCAACACGGAATTCAGAGGCAGGGTCTGTTATGGCTGTTTTAAAACTGAGATACGTAGGCGGTGATTCGTTTATACACCTTATGAACCCGGCCGCAAAGCTTTTGATCCTGTTCCTTATTGTACTGTCTGTGTTTATGTACGGCCCGGCCGTAAATGCCGCGCTGGCCGTGTTTATTTTTCTTCTATACGCGGCAGGCGGGGTTAAGATTAAGAGATACTTCTCCGGTTTAAAGCTCCTTCCGCTTTTTGTTGTTTTGATAGTAGCGGCTAATGTCATTTTCTTAAGGGACGGGCAATCCCTTTTCAGCCATGCCGTCCGGGGGCTTCTGCAGGGGCTTAAAGTGCTGGTTCTTATCACTTCAGCCGGATTTTTCCTCGCGGTAACAGATCCGGTGGATCTTTCGGATTCAATTGTGTCCGTGTTGAAACCTCTCGAAAGTATCGGGCTGAGAAGAGAGGATGTTTCACTTTTTCTGATGATTGTTTTCAGCTTTCTTCCTCACATCGCCGAGGAAGCGGAAAGAATCAAAATTGCCCGCTTTGTAAGGTGCGGGCGCGGAAGCTGGCTGTCCGGAAAGAAAGGCGGAGTCGTTCCCTTTCTAGCGCCCCTTATAGCATCTCTTATGAGGAGGGCCGGCGAGCTTGAACTGGCTCTGAGGGCCAGGCAATACGGAACCGGAAGCGGAAGGATCCTTAATCTGGAACGGCGAATGTCGGCGCGGGATATATCAATTGTTATTATAGCAATTCTGTTGTTTTCGGCGGGTTTATATGCGAAATATTAAATTGACAATAGAGTATGACGGAAGCGCTTTCTCCGGCTGGCAGATTCAACCCTCCGAGAGGACAGTGCAGGGTGAGATTGAGAGCGCGGTCACAAAACTTACCGGAAGCGCGGTAAAGGTTATAGGCGCGGGTAGAACCGACGCGGGAGTGCACGCTGTCGGGCAGGCGGCAAATTTTCATATTGAATCTGATCATTCGCCGGCAACGATAGGGAGAGCTCTAAACAACATTCTGCCCTCTGATATTTTAATAAGGAATACACGGGAAGTCCCTCTGTCGTTTCATTCCCGCTATGACGCTAAGCATAAAACCTATAATTATATATTTATTACAAAAAAAACCGCCCTGTGGAGAAAGTCTTATCTGCGGGTAAGAGAGAATCTCGATATCGACGCCATGCGGTACGCTCTGTCGCGTATAAAGGGAAAAAAAGATTTTGCTTCATTCGCCTCATCATCCGGTGTGAAAACAACAGAATGCCGAGTGATTTCAGCAGACCTCAGGCAGAGAGATCCACTTCTTATAATTTCATTAAAGGCGGACAGGTTTCTATACAATATGGTACGTACTGTAGCCGGGACAGTTCTCGAGGCGGGAAGGGGAAAGGATTATGATATGGACCGGATTATTGCCGCCCGCGACCGTTCCCGCGCCGGGCCCAACCTGCCTCCTCACGCTCTGTACCTTATGGAAGTCGCGTATGACCCTCCGGTCTGATGGCGAGGGGCGGGCGGGGGTAATTCTGAACTTTTATCATGGAAGGGCGGCCGCGAGATTAAGTAATATCTTTTTGAACAACTCTTTAAGCGGTTTACGCGCCTCGTTCTCTCCGCTAATGTCCCCTCACTGCGTTCTCTCATCGAGGATCTCGCGTCATCTCTACCTCTCGTACCAGGGCCCTCGCCTTAAAAAAGATCTCTTCGCCAGATGCATATTCAGCCTTTGTCTCTTCCCGGATCTCTATCTCAGCTGTTAACTCTTCCAGTAGTTCTTCTTCTTTCTCTTCCCCGCTCCCCCGCGCAGACTCTGCCGCCTCCGGAAGAGCCGTCCACACCCCTTCCCCAAAACAAAGAAGCTTCCTTAGCGCAGGAAGGGGGTCATGATCTCTCTTCCTATTCTCGGACTCCACTTGCCGAAGAGATTGAAAAAGCGGCTGATTTATGGTAAAATAATACAGGATTGCGGGTTATTCCGCCCGCTGAGTCCTAATGTTGCTTGAATATTAGCTTTTAACTTTCACCAAAGAGGAGATTAACTTGAAGATATTTAAAACGGCAGCCGTTTTGTTGATTCTGGCGGGCATTCTTCCCGCTGCCGAGGCGGCTGAAGACAGCACCGCTCTTCTCAGGATTGAACTGGGAAAAAGTATAACTTACGGAGATCTCATTGAAAGAAATATCGATGTACTGGCGGTGTACCGCGACGGGAGAGCCGACATCGCGGTAAATGAACAACAGCGCAGGTGGATCGATTCCGAACTGCCGGGATACCAGGTTCTTCACGAGCAGGGGATGCCGCGGGCCTCGGCGGAACTGGACTCCAACCTGGGAAATTACCATACATACGCCGAGATGGAAGCTGCTCTGGACTCCCTTGCCGGCCTGTTTCCCCAGATCAGCAGACTGGATACCCTGGGAACCAGTGTGGAAGGGAGGCTGATCAGGGGTATCAAGATTTCCGATAACGCCGGCCTTGACGAGGATGAACCGGAGGTTCTGATAATGGGGTGCCATCACGCCAGAGAGCTTATGTCAGTGGAGGTCCCGCTGCTTCTGGCAGAGCACCTGCTCGACGGGTACGGAGAAAGCAGCCGGATCATGGATCTGGTGGACGGCAGGGAAATCTGGATAGTCCCGATGGTAAACCCGGACGGCCACGTCTACGTTCAGTTCAATCACGGCGGCGAATCCTATAACTGGTGGAGGAAGAACCGCCGGGACAACCTTGACGGCACCTACGGCGTGGACCTTAACAGGAACTACAGCTACAAATGGGGGTACGACAACACCGGCTCCTCCCCGAACACCAGCTCACTTGTTTACAGGGGGCCGGCCCCTTTCAGCGAACCAGAAACCCAGGCGGTAAGGGATTTCTGCGCGGAACGTTCATTCGGCGTGGCACTATCATATCATTCATACAGTGAGCTTATACTCTACCCCTGGGGGTACAGCCCTATTTATACCGAAGACCATGAATTCTTTTCCACATTCGCGGACTCGCTGGAAAGAGGCACCGGATACCTTCCCGGCTGTTCGGCCACCGGCGCTATCTATCCCACTAACGGGGACACCGACGACTGGGCATACGGAGAGACTACCGGGAAGAACAGATTCTACTGCTTTACTGTAGAGCTGAATTCCTATCAGGAAGGAGGTTTCGCCCCTCCGGATACTCTGATACAGCCCACCTTTGAAAAGGTGTTGGATCTGAATCTCACTGCGATAGAGAAAGCGGATGAACCGTTCAGCGTAATCGGCCCGGAAATTCCTGTGCTAAGTGAGGTTACCCCCCTGGCAAATCCCGATTTTCTGCTGGAGTGGTCCGGCCCGGTCCCCTCCGACCCGAATCAGCCGTCAGGGTACCGGATTTCGGAATACAGAGGGCTGTCCGGAATCAGGGACTTCTGTGAACCCGGAGATACCCTGTGGAGCACCGATGGATTCTATCTGACTGATACCCGTTCCAACGCGGGCACTCACAGTTTTTATTCGGACATGGGAAGCAGTATGAACAATACTATGGCAATGGAAACCGATTATAGCCGCAGTTTTGGGGATACCCTCCGCTGCATGCTGTGGCACGATATCGAAACGGACTGGGACTACGCCTACCTGGAAGCGAGCCTCGACCGGGGCCTGACCTATACCACCGTCCCGGGGGATATTACCACCGATTACGACCCCAACGGAAATAACAGAGGTAACGGTATAACCGGGAATTCAGGAGGATGGGTGCAGGCCAGTTTTTATATCGGCGACATTCCCGATATAACCGCCGATGAGGTAATCAAGCTCCGTTTCGCCTACATCACCGACGCCTATGTGGACGAAGAGGGTATTTACGTCGACGATGTTTCACCCACCTCTTACTGCGAGCGTAAATTGTTGCTGGCCGAGGAAGTTCAGGATACCTTCTATGTGGTTGACCCCTCTGAAACAGGTGATTACGCTTACCAGGTAAAAGCTTTTGACAATGAAGGGCACCTGAGCAGGGGCAGCAATATAGTATTCCATTCAGTCAGTGATATAACCGATGATATAGCGGACCCGGCCCATCTGACAGAACTGAAGCAGAATTACCCGAACCCGTTCAATCCCAGCACCAGGATAGAGTTCATCGTTGGGGGGAGGAAACCAGCGCCGGTTACCCTGGAAATTTTCGATGTTTCCGGAAGGAAGGCAGCTTCCATACTGGAGAGAAACATGGCGCCGGGGAAGTATTCGGTTCGGTGGGATGGACGGGGAGACAGCGGCCGGAAGCTGGTCAGCGGGATATATTTCATGCGGCTTTCCGCAGCCGAGCGGGTTATCTCGAAGAAGATGGTGCTTATGAGGTGATATAAATCCGGCTGGTGCCAGCCAGCATTTACCAGATCTTCTTTAATCTCGAAAGGCCTAACTTCTACAGGTAGTATAAAACCCCCTGGCAGCTCGCCAGGGAGAAACAACCGGGGTTATCTGAAGAGGCAGCTGTGACCCTGTTACAAATCATCGACTACCTTATAGGTTATAAAATTGGGGAAACTCCACATTTGTAAAATTGGTTGTCAACTCAGGCAAATCTTTGTATACTGAACTCTTACTTTTTGAATTGTGAAAATCAGGTTAATAGGGAGGCAGAAATGAAATTCTTTATCGACACGGCAAATGTTCAGCAGATACGCGAAGCGGCGGAACTTGGAGTTCTTGACGGCGTTACAACTAATCCGACTCTTCTTTCAAGAGAGGAGGGGGGTTTTAAGGATATACTCAAGGAGATCTGTTCGATAGTTCCCGGTCCTGTCAGTGCCGAGGTTGTCTCTCTCGAGGCGGACGGCATGGTAAAAGAGGGGAAGGAGTTATGCAAGATAGCGGATAATATTATTATAAAGGTTCCCTGCATCCGCGAAGGGGTCAAGGCGATTGGAAAATTCAACGCGGAGGGGATCAAGACCAACGCCACTCTCTGTTTCTCAGCCAATCAGGGTCTTTTAGTCGCAAAAGCGGGAGCGACATACGTCAGCCCTTTTGTGGGAAGAATAGACGACGTCGGATCTCCCGGACTTGATCTCGTTTCTGATCTTGTCATGATATTCAACAATTATTCATTTACGTCCCAGGTTATTGTTTCAAGTATCCGCAGTGTTCAGCATGTGTACGAAGCAGCTCTTATGGGAGCCGATGTGGCTACGATTCCTTTGAAAGTAATAGAACAGCTGATAAAGCATCCCCTTACCGATATAGGAATAGAGAAGTTTCTTGCTGACTGGGAAAAGGTCGAAAAGTAATTTCGGGTGATCTACTGTGAAAAATTTCAATTCCTGGTGGTCTAAAGCATTCCCTTATGTTATGGGGACGATCTTCGGTCTCTCCGTTGCCCTTCTTGTTATATCGATTGTGATGTTTCAAAGGGTCAGCAGCAGCAGGCCCTTTCTCCCCGCCCCGCTCGAAGAGCTGGACACGGAAGATATTCCCGATGTGAGCGGATCGGCGATGGTATCCGCCAGAAAACTTGTAGCCCCCGCGGTAGTGACAATTACCGCTTATAAGACGAAAATGGTCTATGACAGACCGCGCTCGAGCTATGAGTGGTTCATGCAGTTTTCGGGAAGAATGCCCAGGAGACGGAAGGAGAAATATCCGAATTTCGGTTCCGGTATAATAGTTAATCCCGACGGATATATCCTCACCAATGAACATGTTATAAGGAACGCTGACGAGATATATATAACACTTCCCGACAGCGCTGAGAAAAAAGCTGTCGTGGCGGGCAAAACGGTGAGTTTTGATTTAGCTCTTCTCAAGATAGACGGAGAGGGATACTATTACGCTCCGCTTGGTAATTCAGACGACCTAGAAATCGGAGAGACTGTTATAGCTATAGGGAGTCCTTTTACCTATCTTTTTAATGATACTCAGCCTACCGTAACTTCGGGAGTCATCAGCGCGCTTAGAAGGGACGTCCGCCAGGGTGAGGGCGCGGACCATATATTTAATAACATGATACAGACAGACGCGGCGATAAATCCCGGAAACAGCGGTGGTCCCCTGGTGTCCAGAGGTGGAAAAGTAATTGGAATCAACACTTTTATCCTTTCCGGGAATAATAAGAATAACAGTATCGGGATGGGGTTTGCCATTCCGGTCAATACAGCCAGGATGGTAATGGAGGAAATAATTAATTACGGCCGTTTCAGACAGGTTTGGACCGGCCTGGGAGTTGTAGAACTTGACGAAGAAATGGTCGAGAGATTCTCGCTCCCATTTGATAACGGGCTTTTTATTCAGCAGATTGAAAAGGGCGGTCCCGCGGAAGCGGCTGATTTGAAGGTCGGAGACGTGATTATTAAGATTAACGGCAAAGAGGTTGACAGTTTTATACAGGCAAACAGGCTTATTTTCGGGAAACGTGTTGGAGATATTCTGAGGATTACCGTCTGGCGCGACGGGGAGCTTCTGAAAGTTGAATTGAAACTCGCTGAATCCCTTGACAGGGCCTGACGGAATTGCTTCGAAACCTGCTTGCCGCGGTTTCTTGAAGAAGTGGAATATAGAGAATATCCATTTTTGCAGGCAATATCCAGATTAGAAAGGAAGGTCGTTTTGATATCCAGATACTCTATTCCCGCTATCGCGGAAATTTGGTCTGATGGTAACAAGTATGATTTATGGCGCGAGATTGAAGTCTTATACTGTGAAGGGCTTGCAAGGTACGGATACATTCCGGAAAAAGCCGCCAAAGAGATAAGATCGAAAGCGGATTTTAAGATCAGGAGGATCGAAAAGATAGAGAAGAAAACCCGCCATGATGTGATAGCATTCCTTACTAATATGGCTGAGAATATCGGCCCGGCGGGCAAATACCTTCATATGGGGATGACAAGTTCGGACCTTTTAGATACCGCGCTTGCCTGCCAGCTCCGCTCCGCCGGAAAGGAAAACCTCAGGAGACTTAAGAAACTCCGCACAGTTCTTAAAAATCAGGCGGTAAGATACAAGAACCTTCCTATGGTAGGAAGAACCCACGGAGTGCACGCCGAGCCGACTACTTTCGGCCTTAAACTGCTGGTTTGGTTCAGTGAGACAGAAAGAAATATCGAGCGGTTGCGAGAGGCGATTGACGGTATCTCAGTCGGCCAGCTTACGGGGGCGGTAGGAACGATGTCTCATACCGATCCTAAGGTCGAACGATTTGTAATGAAGAAACTGGGGCTGACCCCCGCGCGAGTGACAACTCAGATAATTCAGCGCGACAGGCACGCCCGCTATATGTCCGCGATAGCTCTCGTCGGCGCTTCACTCGAGAAAATGGCATTAGAGATAAGGGCTCTTCAGAGAACGGAGGTTGCTGAAGCCGAAGAACCCTTTACGTCCGGGCAGAAGGGTTCGAGCGCGATGCCCCATAAGAGAAATCCGATTCTCACCGAGAGGATAAGCGGAATGGCTAGAATTCTGCGCTCAAACTCCCTTGCGGCTTTAGAAAATATAGCTCTCTGGCACGAGAGAGATATAAGCCATTCATCGGTAGAGAGGATGATTTTCCCTGATTCAACCGGAATACTGGCCTATATGCTTGAGAAGTTTACATGGGTGGTCAAGAATCTGAGGGTCAACAAAAAGGCGATGAAGAGAAATCTCGAGCTTACAGGCGGGCATATCTTCTCCCAGCATATTCTTCTCCTTCTGGTGAAAAAGGGGATTTCCAGAGAGGATGCCTATTCGATAGTACAGAGCGCGGCGATGAAGAGTGTGGAATCCGAAGCTGACTTTAAAGAGTGCCTGGCCCGTGATGGAAATTTCACAAAGTTATGTTCCGAAGAGGAGCTCGATAAAGCCTTCGATCTGGATAATCATTATAGAAACATCGATTATATTTTTAAGAGAGTACTGAAAAAATAGAGAGACGAAACAGCTTATTTATTATTTTGCAATTTGTTTTTTTGCCATCTCTCCTTTTGACAATTATTTCGGTTTCATATAGATTGAGGGTTTGGTTGTATATCGGTGTTTAAGAAGTCGGAGAAAGGGTAAACAGGGTGGTTAAAGGAACCGTATCTATAAAAGGAAAAACAGATTCTGAGGTCAAAGAATCTTTGTCGGAAAATGGTTTTAATATCACAGTTGAAGAAGCGCGGAAGGTTGTGAAGCTCGTCGGCAGAGACCCCACTCAGGTAGAGCTTACTATATTCAATACTATGTGGAGCGAGCACTGCAGCTACAAAAGCAGCAGCAAAGTGTTGTCGGAATTTCTTCCCACCGAAGCCTCCAATGTCGTAATGGGGCCCGGTGAAGACGCCGGTGTAATCAGATTTGCTCCCGCGGGCGAAGATGATTCATACTGTCTTGTGATAGCTCACGAAAGCCACAATCATCCTTCTCAGGTTCTGCCCGTTGAAGGAGCCGCGACCGGCATAGGCGGAATTGTAAGAGACGTATACTGCATGGGAGCGGATGTCGTGGGTGTACTCGACCCCCTCCGTTTCGGTGATCCGGAAGGGGAGAGGGGGACCGAATCAGCGGCTATAGCGAGAGGAGTAGTTGACGGTATAGCTCAATACGGAAATGCTCTCGGTGTGCCGAATCTAGGCGGCGATCTTCTCTTTGACGGCGGCTATGACGATAATTGTCTCGTAAATGTTGTGGCCGTCGGCCTTGTAAAGGAATCAAGGCTTATAAGGAGCAGGGTCCCTAAGGAGGCCGGAAAGACCCCCTACAAGATTATTCTCGTCGGAAAACCGACGGATGACTCGGGGTTTGGCGGCGCGGCGTTTGCCTCTGAAGATCTTGCCGATGAGGAGGAAGCGGACAGGGGAGCGGTGCAGGTCCCCGATCCATTTCTTAAACGTGTACTTACAGTAGCCAATAGAAAAGTTCTCGATCTGGCGCATAAGAAAGGCATTAAGATAGGTTTTAAGGATCTGGGCGCCGGAGGAATAGCCTGTGTGACATCTGAAATGGCCGACGCGGGCGGATTCGGAGTTCGGCTGAATCTTGACAGCGTTAATCTTGCGGCGGGGAATTACCCTCCGTCTGTCATATCATGTTCCGAAACCCAGGAACGTTACTGCCTTGCTGTTCCGGAGCATTTTGTCGATGAGGTTCTGGGGATCTATAACGAAGATTATGAGCTACCCCATATTTATCACGGGGCGGGGGCTTTTGTAATAGGAGACGTTATAAATGAAAAGATCTACAGGATAGAAACCTCAGGTGAGATTGTATGTGAGACTCCGGTCGATGTTATTACAACGGGAATATCTTATGACAGAGCGAAAGAGACGGGAAAGAGGATCTTCGAAGAACCCCAGCTCGATCCCGAAAGGTCAATAGAAGAAGATTTTATGAAAATAATCTCGTCTGTGAATATTGCTTCGAAGGAGTATGCTTTCAGACATTATGATTCTGAAGTCGGAGGAAGAGCGGTTATAAGACCCGGGGAAGCGGACGCGGGAGTGATTGCTCCGATACCGGGCAGCAGCACAGGTCTTGCTTTTTCAGTTGACGGAAACCCCTACTATGGAATGGTTGATCCCTATCAGGGGGGCGCGCTCGCGGTTTGTGAAGCGGCCAGAAACGTTGCCGCCGTTGGAGCGGTCCCGTCAACAATAACAGATTGCCTTAACTACGGAAATCCCGAATACCCGGAAGTCTTCTGGGAATTCTACGAGGGTGTTAGAGGGGTCGGCGATGCCTGCAGGGGGATCGGTTTGATAGGCAGTGAGGGGGAACCTCTGCCGGTTGTATCCGGGAATGTCAGTTTCTATAACCAGGGCAAAAAAGAAAAAGCCATACCACCTTCCCCCATTATCGCGTGCGCCGGAGTTGTGGAAGATTATTCCAGATCACGTTCTATCTTTTTCAAGGAAGAGGGCAACGCGGTGTTTCTGGTAGGTGAACCGCTGGATGAGCTTGGAGGCAGTGAGTATTACAGGCTGATTTATAATACCAGCGGAGCGAATATTCCAATAGCCGATTTTATCCGTGAAAGAAATCAAATTAAAACGATAATAGAGATGCACAAGCTGGGCTGGATAAGGGCTTGTCACGATGTAAACCAGGGAGGGCTTATTACAGCCCTCGCCGAGATGGCCATGGGTTCTGATTACGATCTGGGACTTACGGTTAATCTTGATGAATTAGGCAAAACCACTCTCGAACCGGAAAAACTCCTTTTCTCCGAAACGGGGGCGTTCCTGGTGGAACTTCCCGAAGGTCTCGATAGAGATGTACTTGCTCTGTGCGCCAGGAACCGTGTTAAACTGTTCAAGCTTGGACATATCATCTCCAGGCCGAAGCTTAATATATCGGCCGGAAACGAGAGGTTGGCGAGCTGGGATATAGCCGCATTGCGTGCCGCTTATTCAAACGCCTGCAGAGCTATATTCGGAAAGCGGAAAAGGAGAACAAGTGCCGGATAATTTTAATGGGAAAGTGGCTGTTATTCAGTTTCCGGGGGTAAACTGTGAGCCTGAAACTGTAAGAGCCGCGCGGGACGCCGGATTGGAGGCGGAAATATTCCGTTGGAATATGTCTCCCGGGCTTCTAAGTGAAGCGGCTGCTGTTATTCTGCCGGGCGGCTTTTCATACCAGGACAGGGTGAGAGCGGGAGCGGTTGCTGCTAAGGATAGGATTATGGACAAATTGAGTGATCTCGCGGAAAAGGGCAAACCAGTTCTCGGTATATGCAACGGAGCTCAGGTGTTGGTCGAAGCTGGTTTTATTCCGGGTCTTCACTGGGAAAGGATTGATCTCGCGCTTGCTCCTAATGTTATGAGTGACAGGGAAGGGTATTACTGTAACTGGATCTATCTCAGGGTCGAGGAGAATAATTGTGTGTGGACGGGTGAATATAGAGAAGGAGAGATCATTCCCATGCCGATTGCCCACGCTGAGGGACGCTTTATAACAAGGGATAAAAATATTATCGATGATATCCGCAGGAACAATCAGATAGTGCTTCGCTACTGCGGTGAAGCGGGCCGGTTGGACTCTTCTTTCCCGGTAAACCCGAATGGTTCTATTGAAAACGCGGCCGGAATATGTAACCCGGAAGGAAACGTGCTGGCCATGATGCCTCATCCTGAAAGAGCCTCGTGGCTGAGACAGGTGCCTGAAGATATTTCCGGAAAATGGAGAGCGAAACGCAGGAGATCATGCTTAAAGCCGGAGAAGATGGAGAATGAAGGGCCCGGGTTCGGGTTTTTTGCCTCGATCATTAAAGAAATATCGGGCTGAGGCGGTGTTGATATCTTTCTGATGAGTCTGAAATCAAGAATATTCAATAAGGAGGAAGGATTTGAAAGCCCGCGCTGAGTTATGGGTGAAATTGAAAGTTACAGATCTGGTAGTTGAGACGGCATGGTTAACCCTGACCGAGAAACTTGATTTTGATTATCTTCGCGGCTTGACGAAATATTCTTACTGGTTTATGAGGTGTGAGGGCAAGAGCCTTGAGGAAACAGCTGATCAGTTAGACAGGGTGATAACTCTTGACAGTACATTTACGAACCAGAACAAACATAAATATTCATTGATGATTGAAGAGGAGAAAAATCAAACGGGGAAGGGTGAGAGTTCTTTTGTCGCCAAGAGGGGCGATCTTAAGACTGAGGAGGATTTTACCCTGCGCTCCAAAGCGCCTTCCGATAAGCTCTACGCCTGCGACTGTCTGGTAAGTGAATTGGAATCCGATAAAAATAAGAATTATACCGACCGCATTAGCGGCAGGCTGGATGACATATCTATTTCAGAAATGAGAGCGGGGCTTGTTTGGAGATTGATTATTGAGGCCGACAGCAGCAGTGAAGCTGAGAAAAAAGCCAGAGAAATCTCAGTTACGCGTTCGCGCCGTGAAGGGCTTCTTTTGAATCCTCATTACCAGGATTTTGAAATCATTTCCACAGTAAGCCTTTCGGAAAGAGGTAATAATTGAAAGAAGAATGCGCGGTGTTTGGAATACTCAGAAACGATGAGGCCGCGAAACTGACCTACCTCGGACTTTATTCACTTCAGCACAGGGGACAGGAAAGTACCGGAATCATTACTTCTGACGGCAGAGAAATGTTTGAACACAAATCGATGGGGCTTGTCTCTAAAGCTTTTACCGGTGAAATATTAGACGGCTTAAAAGGAGACCTCGCTATAGGGCATAATAGGTATTCGACCACGGGCCGGACAAGCCTGGCTAACGCCCAGCCCTTTATGGTTAATTACAAGGGGGGACAGATAGCGATAGCTCACAACGGGAATATAGTTAACGCGGCAAAGCTGAGAAAGGAAATGGAAAATAACGGCTCTATATTCAGAAGTACTATGGACAGCGAGATAGTTCTGCACCTGATCGCGAAAAGCAAAAAAAAGACTATGGATAAAATATTGCCCGATGCTCTCAGGCACGTCGAGGGTGCTTATTCAATAGTCTTTCTTCTCAAGGATAGGATAATAGCGGTGAGGGATCCGCTCGGGTTCAGGCCTCTTTGCCTGGGAACACTTGGAAACTCCTATATATTTGCTTCCGAAAGCTGCGCTTTCGATCTCATCGGGGCGACATATATACGTGAAATAGCCCCGGGTGAAATGTGCGTCGCGACTGAAGACGGGATCGAGTCTGTTAATTTTGCAAAACCGGCCGCCACTCTCTCTAAATGCATCTTTGAATTTATTTATTTCTCAAGGCCGGACAGCAAAGTCTTCGGCGAAAATGTCGATAAGGTCAGGAGGAAACTTGGACGCAAGTTGAGTGAAGAGGCGCCGGTCGACGCCGATATAGTAATTTCCGTTCCCGATTCGAGTAATACGATAGCTCTCGGCTACGCGAATGGATCCGGCATTCCTTATGAGATAGGTTTGATCCGCAATCACTATGTAGGGCGGACTTTTATTCAGCCCGAACAGAGTTCGAGGGATTGGGATGTGCGTATTAAGTTCAATCCGGTCAGAGGTGTTCTAAAGGGTAAAAAGGTTATTGTAGTGGATGATTCGATCGTTCGCGGATCTACAATGAAGAAACTCGTATATATGCTGCGCCAGGCTGGAGCGGCCGAAATTCACTTAAGGATTGGGGCTCCCAT
Organism: Candidatus Krumholzibacteriota bacterium; assembly: GCA_034520215.1. NCBI lineage: Bacteria > Candidatus Krumholzibacteriota > Candidatus Krumholzibacteriota bacterium. The sequence continues at coordinate 627,711 of JAXHNR010000002.1, forward strand.
GATAAATTATTCGTGCTATTTCGGTATAGATACACCAACGAGAAAAGAGCTGATTGCTTCTTCCTATTCGGCAGAGCAGATCAGGTCATTTCTCGACGCGGACAGCCTTGAATATATTTCCCTGGAAGGATTAAAGAGTTGTGTAAACAATCCGGAGGATTATTGCGTGGCCTGTTTCAATGGTGATTATCCAATTGGCTGTAGTAATTGTTCCGGAGATTCGTGAGAAACGGCTGTTATAGGGATTGCACGGATTGTTGGTCTGAAGGGACTGGAAATAATATGAATGTGTTCCCTCGAGCGGGTGAAATAAACGACGTATTGGAACTGGCGACTTCAAACGGCGCTGAATTTGCCGAACTCTTTTTCGAAAACAGACAGACGAAATCTATACTTCTCGAAGACAGAAGAGCTGAAAAAATATTAAGCGGGAGGGATGCCGGCTTCGGCCTTAGAATTGTAACTTCCGGCAGTACCGCGTATGGATATTCCAATGTTATATCCGCTGAAGAGATGATGCGGTTATGCCGGGATGTCTTAGACGGCGTAAATGGCGGTAAAGGTGATTTTGTTCTTCACGGGAAAATGAAAAAGGGGCGGGCCGGCAAAATAGAAGTACCCGCTGAAAAAGTCTCTCTTGAAGATAAGGTTGATATTGCTTTTGACGCTGACAGAATTGCCAGGGGGACATCTGAAGAGATTGCGCAGGTAAGTGTGAGATACGGCGAAAGTCTTCAGTACGTTGAGATATTCAACAGTAAAGGTGTATCTGTCGGAGATGAACGCCGTCAGATACTGTTCAATATAACCGTTGTCGCTTCAGACGGTTCAGATCTGCAGTCCGCGTACAGGAGCGTCGGAGGGAGGAAAGGGTATGAGTTTCTTTCAGCCGAACTGATTGAGAAACTTGCCCGCGAAGCCTCAGCCGGAGCTGTCAGGATACTTAAAGCTCCCCGCGTAAGCGGCGGGATTATGAAAGTTGTTCTGGGCAGTGAAGCGGGCGGCACAATGGTTCACGAGGCAATCGGGCACGGGCTCGAAGGTGATTCAGTCGCAAAGGAGCAATCGGTTTACACGGGCAGAATGGGGAAGATGGTCGCTTCAGAGTTGGTAAGCGTTGTTGATGACGCTACTCTCGAAGGGAAAAGGGGGTCGTATATATTTGACGACGAGGGTCAGCCGGCGCTCAAGACACTTCTTGTGGATAAAGGTGTTTTGAAGGGGTATATGCACAGCAGTCAGTCAGCTGAAAAACTTGGAACATCTTCGACGGGAAACGCCAGAAGACAATCTTTCAGATACAGGCCGATTGTAAGGATGAGTAATACGATGATCGTTCCCGGCGAGGATGACGCTGATTCTATAATATCAAGTGTTGAAGACGGTTTATACGTTGCCCGTATGGGGGGCGGGCAGGTTGACACTTCAACCGGCGATTTTGTTTTCAAGGTTAATGAAGGATATATGATCAAGAAGGGTAAACTCGGCAGTCCCGTAAGAGGAGCGACTCTTATAGGAAATGGACCTAAGATACTGACTCAGATCGATATGGTAGGGGATGACCCAGGATTCGATATAGGTTCTTGCGGTAAAGACGGACAAGTTGTGCCCGTTTCAGACGCCCAGCCGACTCTGAGAATTCCATCTATTACGGTTGGGGGAGAGGCACAGGTGCGATGATTTATGAGCGGCAAATCTCTTGATCCCTATTTTGACGGAATTCTTCCGACAGTAGAAAAACCGTCAAGATATATTGGAAATGAGCTGAACTTTCTCTCTGAGGGATTTACAGAAGGGAGATTCAACATCCTGCTGGCCTTTCCCGATGTTTATGAGATAGGAATGTCATATCAGGGGATCCACACCCTTTACAGGAGAATTCTTCAGAAGCGGCTGGCAGAAGTGGAGTTTATTTTCGCGCCGTGGCCCGATATGGAGAAGAGACTTTTAGACTGTGATGAACGGTTAAGGTCACTGCAGTCGGGAACGCCGGCGGGCAGATTTGATCTTGTCGGATTCTCACTGACGTATGAACTTCACTACACTAATCTTCTTATGATGCTGCGTTTGGCCGGCATACCCTTCGAAGCGTCTGAAAGAACGGATAAGGATCCGCTTGTTATTGCCGGCGGAGCATGCTGCATGAATCCTCTTCCGGTTATAAAGTCAATGGATGCCGTGTTTCTCGGCGACGGCGAAGAATCTCTGTTGGAAGCGGTTGAACTGCTGAAGGAACTGAAAGGTTCTAAAGCGCCGAGAGAAGACAGGAAAGAGGCGCTGTCAGGGATTGACGGGGTTTATGTTGAAGGCTATTCTTCAGGCGCCGGAGCAAGGATCTATTCTTTACACTCGGATGACGATAAGAAGTTTGATCCTCCTTATAAACTCCCGGGTATAGTTCCTTCCTGGAAGCCCCTTGTACCTTCGTCTGAGATAGTTCACGAGAGACTCGTAATCGAGGTTCAGAGAGGATGTACCAGGGGGTGCCGTTTCTGCCAGGCGGGGATGCTCTACAGGCCTTGCCGTGAAAGGGGCATCGACGGGATTGTCCGTGCTGTAATTGAAGGGCTGGACTCCAGCGGTTGGGAGGAAGTGTCGCTTCTCTCCCTTTCTACTTCCGATTATTCTAAACTCGGCGAGCTTGTTGAAAAGCTGGCTCCGGAGCTGCGCCGCAGGAATGTCTCGCTCGCTCTCCCCAGCCTTCGGCCGGAAACAATAACGGACAAGATAGTCGAAGCCCTTTCGCTGGGGAAGAAGTCGGGGTTTACAATTGCTCCCGAAGCGGGAACGGAACGGCTTAGAAGAGTTATAAACCGCGATATGAGTAATGGGGATATTATCGGCAGTTGCAGGAGAATAATCGAAGGAGGCTGGCGGACTATCAAGTTGTATTTTATGATAGGTCTTCCGACTGAGACTAAAGCGGATCTTGACGGAATTGTTGATTTGATAAATGAGATTCTCAGTCTGAAGAAAAAGGGAAAATTCAAGTTAAACGTGACAGTCTCACCTTTTGTTCCTAAAGCGCATACTCCGTTTCAAAGAGAAAAGCAGTGCGGTACCCTGGAGATCGCTGAGAAGCAAGAATACCTTTCGAGTCGTTTGAGAGACCGCCGTTTGAACCTGCGCCTGAGAAATCCCGAGGTCAGTGTGCTGGAAGGGATACTGGCGAGAGGAGATTCTTCCCTGTGGCCGGTCCTTCTCCGTGTAGTTGAGAGAGGAGGACGCTTTGAAGGGTGGAGCGATTACTTCAACTTCGACATATGGAAAGAAGAGCTCGATGAGAAGGGGATGAATCTACACAACCTCCTTTCCGGAATACCCTCCGGTAATCCTCTCCCATGGGAAAAATTCAGATCCCCCGTAAAAAGAGAGTTCCTTATCGAGGAGAGAGAAAGAGGGTATGAAGGGATGCTCACTCCGGATTGCAGGGAGGGGTTATGTACTGATTGCGGTGTGTGTGATTATCTGCCCGGTGAAGGGTATGATGTTTCGGAAAAAAAGCAGCGCAGCTTGAATGATACAGAGAAACCAGAGAGTATTGAAAATTCTAAATCTGCTGAAGATTATTTAAGCCTTAAGACCGGCGGGGAACTTGATAAAGCGGATATTAATGCGGATTCAGAGAACAATCAGGAGGCAGTTTTCCGTTACAGATTTATTTTCTCAAAGACCGGGAAGGCAAGATTTATATCACACCGGGAGATTGTAGATGTAATCCGGAGAGCCGTCAGGCGAACGGGACTTCCGGTCAATTTAAGCAAAGGTTTTCATCCTCAGATAAAACTTTCTATTGCGCCCCCTCTCTCTGTGGGAATGGAAGGCGAAAACGAGTTTTTCGATATCGAGCTGAAAGATAGAATGGATATATCTCCAGAGGTTTTTCATCAGCTTTTACCTCCGGGAATTGAAGTTAAACGGTGCACGGGACCTTTTACTAAGAAAAAGGGGAAGTTGCCGGTTGAATCGTTGTTTCATTATCATCTCGATTTTGAGGCTCTTCGTTTTCTGATGAAGGACTACAGAAAAGACAGTAAATATTTGCGTCAGGGGTTCAATATGTGGTATTTGTTAAAAGAGAGTTTGAGCTTCCCGGGTGATGAAAGCGTTGTTAACGGTTGTCTCGCGGATAACCCGGCAGAATGTCTGTTGAAGCGGTTCGAAGAGCTTTTTGGAAGGAATGAAGATATTATAAATAGAAGGGGGAAAACGCGATCTTTAGAGGGTTGCCGTGCGGAATTCGTGGGAGACGATGTTATCGGATTGAAATTGCCGGCTGAAGGAGGCGCCGGGGTAACTCCGCGGGATCTATTGAGCGTTTATCTGCCTGATAAGTTTGCTGATTTAGTAAGAATTACGAGAAAGGGATTATACTATATAGAGGGGGGAAAATCTTATGACCCCGCCGAGCTTATAGAAAAAAGGTAAATATGGGAAAACAGATAAAAAAAGAAATAGTAATAAATTATACAAATAGAGAAGTTCGTATAGCTATACTAGAAGATGAAGAGCTTGTTGAATTTCTCATAGAACGGGAGGATAACCGCAGAACTGTAGGCGCGATATTTCTCGGAAAGGTCAGCGCTGTTGTTCCCGGTATTCAGGCGGCATTCGTTAATATCGGAAGGGAGAAAGCCGCCTTTCTTCACGCGAGTGACGTCGGCACGGGATCCGTGGATCCTGATCTGATTGAGGACGAGGACGCTGATTTCAACGAAAGCAGGAATCAGAAAGAGACACCCCCGATTCAGAGTCTATTGAAGAAGGGTGATGAAATAATTGTGCAGATACGCAAAGAAGCAATAGGAACTAAAGGTCCCCGAATATCTTCCCAGCTCTCACTGCCCGGACGTTACGCGGTACTCATGCCCAATCTCAATCATGTGGGAATAAGTAAAAAGACTAGAGATCGCCGTGAAAGACACAGGCTCAGACAGATAGCAAGGAAATGCCGTCCCAAAGGGTGCGCTGTTATAGTAAGAACCGTTGGAAAAGGTGTGAGCGAAAATCAACTCAGGGATGACATTAAACAACTGGAAAAGAAATGGAAGAATATTCAGAAGAAAATCCAGAAAGCCAAGGCGCCTTCTTTGATACATGAGGATGTTGATATTACTGTGTTTGCCATCAGAGATCAGGTGTCGAATGATGTTGACAGGATCACTATCGATAACAGGGATGAATACAGCAGGCTGATCGCCTATCTTAAGAGTTCAGCGCCTAACCTGTCTTCAAAGGTGAAGCTGTATAAAAAGAGTATACCTATTTTTGATTACTTCGAAATTGAAAGGGAAATCAAGAAGACTCTGGAAAGAAAGATATGGTTTCGCAAGGGTGGATATCTTGTTATAGAACATACAGAAGCGCTTGTCTCGATAGATGTGAATACCGGCCGCTTTACGGGAAAGAAGAATCAGGAAGAGACGATTTTTGAGACAAATATGATTGCGGCAAAAGAGATAGCAAGACAGCTGAGACTTCGTGATATCGGCGGAATCATAGTTGTCGATTTTATCGATATGGAAAGGGAACAGAACCGCAGCAAAGTTTATCAGGAGTTCAAGCGTATGCTCAAGAGGGGCAAATCGTACGCCAGGGTTTCGAAGATAAGCGATCTGGGGTTAATTGAAGTGAGCAGAAAAAGAGTCCGTCCAAGTCTTCTTCACTACTATAGCGATGAATGTCCATACTGTAAGGGGAGCGGGAAAATCCTGAGCATAGAATCTATGGCTATGAAGATCGAACACTGGGTAAGACGCTGTGGGTCAAAGAAGATAAAAGGGATTCAGTTTCGCGTAAATTCGATGCTTGGATTATTCCTCCGTGAACAGAAGGGTGAATATATCAATCAGCTCGCTGATAAATACAATTTAGAGATTGAGATTATAGATGATCCCAGAATGCAGAGGGAGGACTTCAGGGTCCTTTCAAGAGACGGCAAGAGAGATCTTAAGGCGGAGCTTGTATAGATCGGCCGTCCGCAGGGGCGTCTATATCGAGATCCTTCTATTCTCTAATCCGACAATGAATTATCCGTGTTGAAAACGGAAGATCAGCTGGCTTATGTTTGAAGAGGTTATTTGTCGAGCCGGGATTCAGAAAATCCCTTCAAGCTGCAAGTTCACGCTTGACTTGCGGATGTTTGTTTGTTATTTATAAAGTCGCTTGATTATTTAAGGAGGTTGCGCAAAGTGTACGCGGTTGTAAATATAGCGGGAAAACAGATAAAGGTTGAGAAGGAAAGTAATGTCCACGTTCCTCTTATAGATATGGAAGTGGGCAGCACTGTCACTTGCGATGACGTATTGTTCTATTCAGATGATGACGATATAAGAGTCGGCAAACCTTATCTGGACGGCATTAAAGTGACCGCGGAGATTCTAGAGCACGGCAGGGATGACAAAATCGTCGTGTTCAAGATGAAACGCAGAAAGAAGTACCGCAGGAAAAGAGGACATCATCAGCGATATACTCTTCTTAAAATAAAGGATATATCAGCATAAGTATAATCAGGGAGAGGCTGTCATGGCGCATAAAAAAGGTGTTGGAAGTTCAAAAAACGGTAGAGACAGTAACGCGAAATCTTTTGGAGTAAAGAGATTCGCGGGCCAGGAAGTTAACGCGGGCACGATACTCGTCCGTCAGAGGGGCACGAGAATTCACCCCGGTACGAATGTGGGCAAGGGAAGGGACAATACCCTTTATGCTTTAATCGACGGCAGAGTAGAATACGAAAGATTGAGTAAGAAAAGAAAAAAGGTGAGTATATACGTAAATTAAACTCTTCTTATAAAATAAGAACGGCAATTTACCGGGAACCTGAAGCGTTATAAAAAGCTGAGGGTTCTTTTTTTTTGAGCAGTCCGGCAATTTATGTTAGTCTTGAGAAATATACTTGGTGTTTTTTAAATAGGATAGCTGACAAGTAACACGGACCTGCTGTATTTGAAATCCCGGAGGTGTATTGTGAGACTCAAATTTCTTGGTCACGCCTGCTTTGAACTCATTTCTGATGACGGAATTAAGATCGTATTTGATCCCTATGAAGCCGGTTCATATGACGGAGCGCTTTCGTACGGACCGGTTGAGGGCGATTATGATATTGCCGTGGTAAGCCATGATCATGCCGATCACAGAGACGAAGAAGTATTATCGGGGATAAAAAATGTTGTCGAGAGCAAAGGTGATTTTTCATTCTCCGGTATTAAGATAAAGACTTTCCCCACCTTTCACGATAAATCCGAGGGCAGCGAGCGGGGCAATAATTTGATTTCATTAGTAGATACAGGACGGATTCGTCTCGCTCACCTCGGTGATCTCGGTCACGACATCTCATTGGCAGAAATACCGGAGCTTGAGAATGTTGATATAATGATGATCCCGGTGGGAGGATATTTTACGATCGATGCCGCAGAGGCTCATTGGATAGTAGAGGAATTCAGTCCTAAAATTGTTATACCAATGCATTTTAAGACGGAAAAGGTGGGCTTTCCTATCGAATCGGTTGACAAATTTCTCGAACTTGAGAATAATGTTGAAAAAACGGGCGGCAGTGAGTTGGATATCAATGAGAAGATCTTTGGAGATGAACGAAGAATTATAATGCTTGAACCCGCGCTATAACTTTATGAATTTGCGATTCAGCGCGGCTTTTGCCCGGACTTTCGATCTAATGGATGAACGCGAGCCCGGAGTATTTTGATCTCATAAGTGATTTATTATTAAATTCAGCGGGAGGGAAGGATGAGAAAAATACAAGCCAGCAGAATAACCGAGGCTGTGGCGAAACTCTGTATGGAAGCTAATTTCAAACTCGAAGAAGATGTTCAGACGAGTCTGGAAAAGGCGTATGAAACAGAGAAATCCCCTGTCGGGAAAGAGGTCCTGAAGCAGATTCTCGATAACTCCGATATTGCTTCAACAGAGAGGGTCCCGATATGTCAGGATACGGGTATGACCGTAATTTTCGCTGAGCTGGGGCAGGACGCGCATATTGCAGGAGGCGGATTTGAAGAGGCTATTAATGAAGGTGTCAAGAAGGGTTACACTGAAGGGTACTTGAGAAAGTCGATTGTATCCGATCCCGTGAGAGGTGGAAATACAGGGGATAACACACCCGCGGTTATACATCTTGATCTTGTTCCAGGTGACAAATTGAGGATGTATGTCGTACCAAAGGGGGGCGGAAGTGAAAATATGAGCAGGATCGCTATGATGAAGCCCGCCGACGGCGTAGAGGGGATAAAGAAGTTCGTTGTCGATGGAGTCAGGGAAGCTTCCGGCAATCCCTGCCCGCCCATTACGGTGGGAGTTGGAATAGGGGGCAGTTTTGAAAGATGCGCTCAGATTTCAAAAAAGGCACTCTTAAGATCGATAGGAAGTAGTAATAAGGATCCTTTCTATGACAAGCTGGAGAAGGAAATTCTTCAACTTGTTAATAAAACAGGAGTCGGTCCGGCAGGACTCGGAGGCACAACAACCGCCCTCGCTGTTCATATTGAAACCGCGCCTCGCCATATTGCTTCATTCCCGGTGGCGATGAATATCAATTGCCACGCCGCGCGGCACAAATTTATCGAGTTGTAAAGTTGATATCTTAGTTTGAAGGAATGAAATATTAGAAGTAATTTAAATAAAATTTTGCAGACAGGCGGTGTAGAATGGCTGAATATTCATTAGAGGTTCCACTTGAGAATGAGGATGTAAAAAAATTGAAAGCGGGCGACAAAGTGTCCCTGTCAGGGATAATATATACGGCGAGGGACAGCGCTCACGAGCGTCTTGTAAAATTGATAGAAGCGGGAGATGAGCTTCCGATACCCCTTGAGGGCCAGATTATATATTATGTCGGTCCGGCGCCCACTCCGCCCGGCAGGGCGATAGGGTCCGCGGGACCGACGACAAGCTACAGAATGGATCCGTATACACCTGTTCTTATAGAGAATGGTCTGAAAGGTATGATAGGAAAAGGGGGACGCACGAAGCCCGTCGTGGATGCCATGAAAAAAGGGACGGCGGTATATTTCGCGGCGACGGGAGGAGCCGCGGCACTGATTGCTCAAAGCATCCTTTCTTCGGAGGTTGTGGCCTACGAGGATCTCGGGGCTGAAGCGATAAGAAAACTTGAAGTTAAGGACTTTCCCGTAATTGTCGCTCAGGATTGTCACGGCGGCAATGTTTACGTTGAGGGCCAGGCAAAGTATGCTGAATAACCTGCGGCACGGAAAGAGAATATGTGAATCCAGCGTTCCCGCAATTTTTATTAGTCTCCGGGCATAGATAAGACCCGGTGTTATTTTTCACCGGAGGATGAATTTGTCTTCACAGAAAGTTACCGCGGTCATACCGGCGCGTTACGGCTCTAAGAGGTTTCCCGGGAAACCTCTGGCTTTGATAAACGGGACTCCCATGATAGTTCATGTTCTTAGAAGGGCTGAAAGTATCAAGGGTATCGACAGCGTTTTAGTGGCCACTGATGACAGAAGGATTGCCGATGTCGTAAACGCGGACAGCGGGCGCGCGGTAATTACCTCCGGATCCCATGATACCGGCACTTCGAGAGTATGCGAAGTTGTCTCTGAGAACGACTGCGACATTGTCTTGAATATCCAGGGCGATGAACCTCTGTTTCCGGTAGACGGAGTTGAAAAACTGATAGAGGTCATGAAAACTGACCGGTCTATAAAGATGGGAACCCTGGCTTCTTTTTCAGATTCAGAGGTGGAGATGAACAGCCGTGATGTTGTAAAGGTTGTTTTTGACCTCTCCGGCAACGCTCTCTATTTTTCCCGTCTGCCGGTTGGAGCTTCCGGCGGCGGATTCTACCGGCATATAGGAATTTACATTTACAGGAGCTCTTTTTTACTCGATTATGAAAACCTTCCCGGAGGCCCCCTGGAAAAAATCGAATCCCTCGAACAGCTCAGAGCACTTGAGAATGGTATTGATATCAGAGTTATAAACTGCAGCGCGGTTTCCGGAGGGGTTGACAGACCCGAAGATATAAAAAGGGTTGAATCTTTTTTTGATAATTTGTAGAGTGTTTTTAAGTAACCGCAGTTTCTTTAAGAGACAAAGATCGGGAGAAGAGTGAACGGAAAGGTAAAATATATTTTTATTACGGGCGGTGTGGTATCTTCTCTCGGAAAGGGAATAGCGGCGTCCTCTCTCGGGCTGCTCCTTAAGCAGCGTGGTTTGAATGTTGTTCTCCAGAAATTTGATCCCTATCTGAACGTTGACCCCGGAACGATGAGCCCCTTTCAGCATGGCGAGGTTTTTGTCACAGACGACGGAGCTGAAACCGATCTTGACCTGGGTCATTATGAGCGTTTCACCGATAAGAATCTAAGCCAGAAATCGAATGTCACAACAGGTCAGGTTTACGAAGCTGTTATAAACAGAGAACGTGAGGGAGCATATCTGGGGGGGACGGTTCAGGTTATTCCGCATATTACAGATGAAATAAAAAAGAGAATAATGAGAGCCGCCGGTGAAGATGACGATATTGATATTGTAATCACGGAGATTGGCGGAACAACTGGAGATATCGAGGGGTTGCCTTTTCTTGAAGCGATAAGGCAGCTTCGTTTTGAACTTGGAAAAGAGAATGTTTTATACCTTCATCTTACCCTCGTACCATATATTAAAGCCGCTCATGAGATTAAAACGAAACCTACTCAGCACAGCGTCAAGGGGTTGAGGGAGATCGGGATTCAACCTGATATTCTGCTCTGTAGATCTGAAAGGCCGCTTGAAGACGGGATAAGAGACAAGATATCCCTCTTCTGCAATGTCGAGAAAGAGGCTGTCATTGAAGCCCTTGATGCTGATTCAATATATGAAGTTCCTCTGAGGCTGAGCAGCAAAGGACTCGATGATATTGTAATAACAAAACTTGCCATAAAAAGCTCAGAGCCCGATCTTACTCGGTGGGAAGAAATGATTACCAAAATCAAATCTCCAAAAGAGAATGTACGGATCGCCGTATGTGGTAAATACATTCATCTAGTCGACGCCTACAAGAGTATTATAGAGTCTTTCACTCACGCGGGAGCCGCTAACGATGTCAGGGTTAATATTAAATGGGTAAACGCGGAAAGAGTTGAGGAAGATGGCCCCGAGGTGTGTTTTGAGGATGTAGAGGGGGTTTTGATTCCGGGTGGTTTTGGCGAAAGAGGGATTGAAGGGAAGATAAACGCCGTTAGATACGCCAGAGAAAATGGCATTCCCCTGCTCGGCATCTGTCTCGGTCTTCAATGCGCCGTTATCGAGTTTGCCCGTAATGTCTGCGGACTTGAAGCGGGAAGTTCCGAATTTAACCCCGATGTGGAGGATCCGGTTATTGATCTTATGCTTGAACAGCGCAGCAAATCGAAGATGGGCGGTACTATGCGGCTTGGTTCCTATCCATGTAATATAAAAGAGGGTTCTCTCGCGGAGAAACTTTACGGTTCCCTTCAAATCAATGAAAGACACCGGCACCGCTGGGAGGTTAATAATGAATATCGCAGTGTACTTGGCAGTAACGGTCTCGTGTTTTCAGGGCTTTCTCCGGACGGCAACCTTGTCGAAATAGTTGAATTGCCGTCACATCCTTTCTTTATTGCCGTTCAGTTTCATCCGGAGTTTAAATCCCGTCCACAGAAAGCTCATCCGCTTTTCAAGGGATTGGTCAAGGCGGCTATAGAATATTCTGTTTCAGCTTCGACGGGATCGAATAATAAAGTAAAGCAGGACGGATAATTGATATGGATCCTCTTGTAATAGGAGAACACAGGGTTTCCCTTCGAAAAAAACCCATTCTGATAGCCGGTCCCTGCGTGTTGGAAGATGAAGAAGACGCCGTAAGAATCGCCCGCAAATGTGCCGAGCTGGCTGAAGAAAACGGATTTTTCTATATTTTCAAATCAAGTTACCTTAAGGACAACAGATCTTCTCTGGATTCATATGTGGGTCCCGGGCTTGAAGATGGACTTAGAATCCTAGATAGAGTGCGCGGTGAAGTTGGCGTTCCGGTATTGACAGATGTTCATTGCCGGGAGGAAATTTCCAGTGTTGCCGATGTGTGCGATGTCCTGCAGATCCCCGCCTTTCTGGCGAGGCAGACGAGGCTCATTGTATCCGCGGCGAAAACGGGGAAGGTTCTGAATCTGAAGAAAGCTCAGTTTCTTTCTCCGGAAGAAATGGAACTGGCGGTTGACAAAGCCAGAAGAAGCGGGGCCGCGTCAGTGATGGTCACAGAGAGAGGTACTCTTTTTGGCTATAATAATCTTGTTGTTGATATGACATCATTTCCGAGGATGAGGCACTTCGGAGTACCTTTAATAATGGATGTAACTCATTCCCTCCAGCTTCCGGGAGGGTCGGGAACCAGGAGCGGAGGTCGTCCTGAATTCGCCGGCATTATGGCTCGGTCCGCCGCCGCCGCGGGGTGCGACGGTTTCTTTATAGAAACTCATTTTGCCCCCTCTTCATGTAAATCTGACGCGGAGTCAATGCTTCAGATAGATAAGATGCCGGATATCTTAAGGGAAGTATCACAGATTTTTGACCTTGTAAATTCCTTTGATTAAAGTGATATTGATTGATAGATTATGTAGAGCGGAAATATCATTTTATCCGTTCATGTATTAATATATTGGCCTGATATTAATCTCAAGGCCTCGGGGTATGGAAACTCAGCGGGGAGGAAATTACTGATATGGGAAAAAAGAGTTCTTCTGAAATTAAAGGATCTGATGCGGAGCATTCCTTCGGGGAAAGTTCCGGTCAGAGGAAGACCTCGGATATCGGGCGTGAAGTTGTCTTAAAAGAGATTGAAGGGCTTAAGGGGTTACATGACGGAATCGGGGACGAATTTGAAGAGGCCGTAAAGATCCTTCTTGAATGCCCCGGGAAAGTTATCGTCTGCGGGATCGGCAAATCGGGTATTATTGCAAGGAAGATAGCTGCTACGCTAAGCAGTACCGGCACTCCCGCTGTTTATCTGCACTCTGTGGAAGCCGGCCACGGTGATATGGGGATGGTAACCGGGAATGATGTTTTCCTGGCTGTCAGCAAGAGCGGGGGCAACGAGGAAGTAACGAGGCTTATTCCATATCTTAAGGCTATCAGAGTAAAAATAATTTCCATTACTGCCAGTGAGGATTCCAGGCTTGCTGAAGAAAGCGATGTGGTGCTGCTGATAAATTCTAAAGAAGAAGCGGGTTCAATTGGAGTAGTCCCGACTACGACTACAACGGTTTCTCTGGTTCTGGGAGACGCTCTGGCAGTAGCCGTATTGACGAAGAAGAATTTCAGCCGTGAGGACTTCGCGATACTTCATCCGGGGGGCGTTCTGGGGAGAAAGCTCTTTCTGAAGGTTTCCGGATTGATGCATGTTGAAGATGAGCTTCCCCTTGTCAGCATGGATACCTCTCTTAAGGAAGCCCTGATTGAGATAATCGACAAGAAGCTCGGTTGTACGGGCGTTACTGGCCCGGGCGGCAGGCTGGCGGGTATTATCACAGACGGCGACTTAAAGAGAATTCTCACGGAAAACCCTTCCGCTTTGGACACTCCTGTATCGAAACTCATGACTAAATCACCAATGACTGTAAGTCCGAACCTGCTTGTTGTAGAAGCCCTCAAAGAGATGGAAATGAATCCCAAGGGTCAGGTTACTCAACTCTTTGTTCTCGATGATGAGGGCTATCCCGTAGGTATAATTCATATCCACGATATTCTCCGGGCGGGACTGAAATAGACCGTTTTCTCTCACAGTTACAGATTTTAATAAATCCGATAAATTATTTCGTTTATCCCCTGCCGGGAAGCGATTCTGTTTCTAATAAAAGCAAAATATTCATTCATTTCATATCTGTGCCGGCTCAGAACTATCCGGCATATTTTTCTAACTGAGATGTTATTTTCTTTACGGAGATTCCAGTTAATTTTTGCGTATTGTGTAATATTATGTTCGGCTTAGGGTTGCGCAGGCGTAACTCATTAGTTTTCTTGCCTTTTTGGATGGCACATTAATTGCTCGACTGTGTGAATTGATTTTGCTATAATTAATTGCAAGGCCGGAAATCAGTAAGTCCCGATTATGAAATTTATACTTCTTTCGGTAGTACGCTGGCAGAACGCCGGCCGGCCGGAAAAAGAAAAACAGCTGTTTTCTATGACTTCAAAATAGCGAAGGATCACTAATTCAAATGCGGCATATCATTAGTCTCAGAAATTCTTCTTTCAGTTCTTTCTTTTCAGCTGTCATTATTTTACTGCCGGTATTGATTATTCTTTCATGCGAAAGCAGTGATGAAGAATACTATATCAATCCATATGGAAGAGCTGATCAAGTAATTAATAATTTTACTACCGTGGAAAGTGATTCCGGGGTTGTAAAGTGGCGGATGAAAGCGCCAGTAGCGAGAATATACAACAGCAGAAAGCTGCTTGTTACCGAAAATCCTGTAATAAAATTTTACGATGAAAAGGGTGAAGTTTCATCGGTGGTCACGGCTGACAAGGGTGAGATTAATCAGAAATCACGGGACTTGACAGCTATTGGAAGTGTTGTTGTTACCTCGAACGAAGGATACACACTTGAGACCGAGAGTCTCGCCTGGCTTCATGAAAGAGGCGAGATTCATACTGAAGATTTTGTAAGATTTACAAAGGGCAAGAATGTTACGACGGGATACGGATTTTGGGGCTATCCTGAATTAAAGGAATTTGATATAGTAAGAGATATTAATGGAGATCTGATTGATGAAACTTCGAACACAGACGAAGAGATGAATCAGGAAGTGGAGCAGAATGAAGCAGAGTAGCAGGGAGTGTCTTGATTCCGGTGACATCGGCGAGGGGCTCGGAACCGAGAATCTAGTTAAGAAATATCAGAAGAAAGTTGTAGTGAACGGAGTTTCCATATCGGTTCAAAAAGGTGAAATAGTGGGGCTGCTTGGACCAAACGGAGCGGGCAAGACTACTACATTCTATATGATTGTCGGTATGATCAAACCCGAGAGTGGAAAAGTATTTTTTAAAGGCAGGGATATTACTGATTTGCCTATGTACAAAAGAGCGAGGTTGGGGATAGGTTATCTGCCTCAGGAACCTTCTATTTTCAGGAAAATGACAGTAGAGGATAATATCAAAGCCATAATCGAGACCCTTTCTATTTCTGATGATAAACGCTCTGAGCTTCTCGAAAGTCTTCTCGATGAACTTGGCGTGAAACATTTGAGAAATAATTACGGGCACCAGTTGTCCGGCGGGGAAAGAAGACGAGTTGAGGTAACCCGGGCTTTAGTTACAGATCCTTCATTCATGCTGCTCGATGAGCCGTTCGCGGGTATCGATCCTATCGCAGTCGCCGATCTGCAGGATATAGTCGTCAAGCTGCGCGATAGAGGGATCGGTGTTTTAATAACGGATCATAACGTCAGGGAGACATTGTCAATTACCGACAGAGCATATATAATGTTTGAGGGGAGTATCAAGTGTCTGGGTGACGCGGACGCTTTGGCCGCCGATCCTGAGGTAAGGAAGATATATCTGGGAGAATCTTTTCAATTGTAATGGAGGATAGCTGATCTATGGAAATGAAGATGGGAATGCGTGTGGCAATGCAGCAGCGTCTTGTTATGACCCCCAGGCTTCAACAGGCCTTGAAGTTGCTGCAAATGCCTACGCTGGAATTGCAGCAGGTACTTAAGCAGGAGATTCTACAGAACCCCCTTCTTGAGGAAGATGACGAACTTAAAGAACTGGATGAGGATGAAATCCAGGAAGAGGAGGAAGAAGAGGAGGAAGATACAGATTGGGATGAGGTTTTTGAAACCGCGTTCAATATGGGTGGAGCAAATGGTGAGGAGACAGAGCAAAGAGAAGATATGCTCGAGAGAGTGCCCGTCGCGAAACAGAGCTTTTCTGACAATTTGTTGAGCCAGCTTCGTTTAGCCACCGATGATGAAGAGATGCTCGAGATAGGTGAATATTTAATAGGCAGTTTTGATGATTCCGGTTATATGGTTGGTTCTCTAAGTGACATCGCCAGGACTTTCGGTGTCGAAGAAGAACATGTTCGTAAAACACTCGAACTTATTCAAACGTTCGATCCGCCCGGTGTGGGAGCGAGGGATATCAGGGAATGTCTCATGCTGCAGCTTGAAAGAAAAGAGATGCTGGGCAGTAAAGCGGCGGTTATTATCAGTGATTATTTTGAAGAATTCAAACAGCGAAAATACCTCGACATCAGCAAGAAGATGAAAATTTCCCTGAAGGAAATTCAGACCCAGGCGGAGATAATTGCCACTCTCGATCCAAAGCCCGGCCTGAGCGTTTATTCAGAGGAACCTAAATATGTTATTCCCGACCTCATAGTAGAGAGGGTCGGCGAGAAGTTTGTTATATCTTTGAACGAACGTAACGTCCCCCGGCTGAGAATCAGCAAGGCGTATCGGGATGAATTGACAAGTAACCGGAAGATCAGCACTGAAACAAAAGATTTTATCAAAGGACGCCTCAAGAATGCCAAATGGCTTATTCAGACTATCGAACAGCGCCGGCGTACGATGATCAAGGTCATGGAATGTATAGTGGATAAGCAGAGTAAGTTTTTTGAAAAGGGGGTAATCGCCCTTAGGCCCTTGACACTTCAGCAAGTCGCCGTTGAAATAGATATGCATGAATCCACTGTGAGCCGTGTAACGACAAACAAATATGTTCAGACACCAAGAGGTGTCTATGAACTGAAATTCTTCTTCAGTGCCAAACTCAGTACTAAATCGGGGAAGAATGTTTCCTCTAGAAGCGCTAAATTGAAGATAGAGAATATAATAAAAAATGAGAATGTAAAGAAACCCTTGAGTGATCAGAAAATTGCTGATATTTTGAGAAATGAAGGGTTGGTTATAGCCCGCAGAACTGTTGCTAAGTACAGAGAACAGCTGGGTATTTTGCCCGCGAGACACAGGAAAGAGTATTGAGGTTGATTTTTCGACGGAGCTAAGATAGATAAATGACATTTTCTACTTATGATCGACGCTCCAGAAGATTGCCGTCTTGGTTGAAGAGGAAGATTCCTCTTTTAGATGTGTGTTCTGATGTTGAACGCGTGATAAGAAAAAGGGGACTTCACACTATCTGCCGTGAAGGGCGTTGTCCGAATAGAGCGGAATGTTACTCGAAAAATAAAGTTACGTTTTTGATACTTGGGAATGTTTGCACAAGGAACTGCTTGTTTTGTGATGTGAAGAACGGTCGGCCCATCGCGCCCGATTTAAGTGAAGCTGATAAAATAGTCGAGGCGGTTCAGCAGCTGGGGTTGACTCATGTGATAATAACTTCTGTTACCAGGGACGATCTTCCGGACGGCGGAAGCCGTTTTTATTCCAATGTTGTAAGGAAACTCAAGGAGCTGGATCCCCCTCCGATGATTGAACTTCTTATACCGGACTTTAATGGTAATATAGATGATTTAAGGACGGTTCTTGATACAAAACCTGATATTATTTCTCATAACATCGAAACAGTTAGAAGTGTTTTCAGAAGGGTAAGAAAAGGAGCCGATTATGATAGATCCATCTCGATACTTTCAATAATAAAGGATGAGGGGAGGGAGGTGATGACAAAATCGGCGTTAATGCTTGGTTTGGGAGAATCAGTTGATGAAGTTCTTGAAACGATGAGGGAGCTCAGAGAGGCGGAGTGTGATTTTCTCGCGATTGGGCAATATCTCCGTCCGGGAATAAAGCAGATTCCTGTTGAGGAATTTATTCTTCCCGAGAAATTCCTCTGGTATGAGAAAAAGGGATATGAAATGGGTTTCCTGGAAGTAACAGCAGGACCTTTAGTTAGGAGTTCTTATCAGGAAAATAAGATCAGTAATTTTAGAAAAAGTGCAGTGATAGAGCCGGACGAATGATGCGAGGAGGAAATTGATATGGAATTAACAACAACATCAAGGCATTTCAAGGCAAGTCCCGAACTTATTGAACATATAGAAGTAAAAATGAGAAAACTGAAACGCTATTTCGAGAATATTCTTAATGTCGATGTGATAATGTCTGTAGAGAAAGTCCGTCATATTGCAGAAGTAAATCTCCACGTTCAGGGGCATAATTTTACCGCAATAGAAGAATCTGATAATATGTTCTTTTCAATAGATAAATGCGAGAAGGATCTTGAAAGGCAGATAAAAAAATATAGGGGGAAGCTTCAGTCCCGTTATCAAAACCATAAACGGAGTAAGCGGGAACAATATCCGCGTGAATATATAATCAGCGCCGGGAGTGTTGAAAGTGAAAACGGCGTTGAAATGATCGAAGAGGCCGCTTATGACTTGGAAAACATGAATGTTGAAGAAGCGATCAAGGCTATGAAGAAACAGGAAAAGGAATTCTTCTTTTTTGATAATACAGAATCGGGCAACCCGAGTTTTGTTTACAGGCGGTCTGACGGCAATTACGGGGTAATTAAATTGTAGTTTATAGGCAGATTATTTAGGCCGGGAAAAGATATTGACTGGATCTGAAAGTAATTACAAGGTAGAGGAATTTTACGAAGATAACAAAGACGAATTTTCGTTTGAGCTTCTTACCTCTGATCTTGACAGCCCTCTGGACATAACATGTTCTGATCTCTACCGTCCGGCTTTTGTTCTCACTGGATTTATGGAGAATTATCTTCATAAAAGAATCCAGATTATAGGGGAAACTGAATTGCTCTACATTCGTTCCCTCACTTCCGGTCAGAGGAAGGACGCTTTCAACAGGCTTTTTTCAGAATCTCTCTGCTGCATTATTATAACAAAGAAACTTGATGTACCGGATTTATTCATCGAGAAGGCCAGAGAATCTTCAGTACCTGTTATGAGGACAAATTGGGAAACCACGATCTTCATGTACACACTGAGAGAAGTATTGAATTTCTACTTTGCACCAAGAACTATAACTCACGGATCACTTGTTGACGTTTATGGTGTAGGTTTGTTGTTCTCCGGACCCAGTGGTATAGGCAAAAGCGAAATTGTTCTCGACCTTGTTGAGCGCGGGCACAGGCTTGTCGCTGATGATGTCGTTGAAATAATCAAGAAGGGGGATGTGGTTATTGGAAGAGGCAGAGAACATCTGAGGCATTTTATGGAGGTTAGAGGTGTAGGAATTATAAATATTATGGATGTGTTCGGTATAAGGGCGATTAGAATACAGAAGCGTATAGAGGTAGCAGTGCAACTCAGTGAATGGGATCCCTCCAAGGATTGGGACAGGCACGGCCTTGACGAGAAATCCACTGACATACTTGGAACGAAAGTTACACAGCTGTTTATTCCTATATTTCCGGGAAAGAATATTACAGTTATCTCCGAGACTATTGCCTTAAATCATATGCTTAAAATATACGGATTTGACGCCGCGAAAAAACTCGATAGGAATCTTATTGACTTGATGGAAAGCAGAAAAAGAACTCGAAGATATCTCAGGAATGATACTGAATGAGCGACACGAGAACAAGAATAGCCGGAGTTGTTGTTACTCACGGAAAGTTAGCGAAGGAGCTGATTAGAACAATTGAGAGTATTCTGGGGGAGATGGAGGATCTCTATCCTGTCTGCAGCGAAAATTACGGTGATACTATGATTGTAAAGAAGATAAGAGATATAATTGAAAAATATAAAGAGGAGCGTGTTGTTTTATTCGCGGATTATTCAGGGGGATCCTGTTTCCTTAATTGTATTAGAGCGAAAGTCGGCGTAAAGGGTATAAAGTTGATCAGCGGAGTTAATTTACCTGTTCTTCTGGACTTTGTGACTAAAAGAAGCCTGATGGATTATGATGAAATGACAGACCACCTGGTCAAACGGGGTAGAGATAGTATCACAAGCATGTCATAGGAATTAATTGTTTTAATTTATTCTGTATAATATAAATTTCTTTAAACATTTTATTACGGAAAGGTGTTTAACGGGTGCTGGTTTTAGTCAGAGTAGACGACAGGTTGATTCATGCGCAAGTTGTTATAGGATGGAATGAAGAATGTCGCCCCGACAGGATAATTCTGGCTGATGATAATGTGGCCGCCAATGAATTCGAGAAGAATCTTTATATTTCAGCCGTGTCTACCGATACAAAAGTCTCTGTGATCTCGCTGAAAAATACTGCGGAAAGGATTAAGCGGGGGGTTTACGATAGGGACAGGGTTATACTTCTTGTCAGAGCGCCCGAGCAGGCACTCCGCCTTTATGAGTATGGCGTAGTGTTCGATGAATTAAATATCGGCGGAATGCATTATATGGAGGGCAGGAAGAAGTTGATGGAGAACTTTTATATCAGCGATAAAGAGAAATCAATACTCCGGGAGCTTGTAAAAAAGAGTGTTGTATTAGAATCGAGAGCTCTTCCCGGCGATGAGAAAGTGATAATTAATTCAAGAATTGTCTAGAACAGAACAGTGAATATGAAGAATAAAGTAATATTTTCCTTTGGGATTCATAACCACCAGCCTGTAGGGAATTTCGATCATGTAATTGAGGATGCCTATCAAAAGGCCTATTTCCCTTTTGTTGAAGTAATGAATGAATTTCCCGATATTCCCTTCGCGCTTCATAACAGCGGGATACTATGGGACTGGATTTCCCGGAACCACAAGGAATATCTTGAAATTCTTCACGGAATGATACGGCGCTCCCAGCTTGAAATTCTTTCAGCGGGATATTATGAACCGATTTTGTCTATTATTCCCGGGAGAGACCAGATGGGCCAGCTCTCGATGATGAACAAATTCATTGCGAATAAATTGAGTTACAAAGCAAGAGGATGCTGGCTGACTGAAAGAATATGGGAACCTCACATGCCGGATATTCTTCAGAACGCGGGACTGGAGTTCGTTGTTGTTGACGACTCGCATTTTAAGTCAATTGGGCTTAGAGATTCTGAAATAAGAACCTTTTTCAATACTGAAGAAAATGGATCGTATGTTAAAGTCTTCCCTATCGATAAAAAATTAAGATATCTGGTTCCTTTCAGTAGTCCGGAAGAGACCATTTCATATTTGCGTCAAATTGCTGAAGACCGCCAGAACAAAGACAAAATAATTGTTCTGGCAGATGACGGTGAGAAGTTCGGTGTCTGGCCGGGAACTCATTCTCTCTGCTATCAGCAGGGATGGCTCCGCCGTTTCTGCGCTATCCTCGAGGAGAATAAAGACTGGCTGCGGATGATGAACTTTTCGGATGTTATAGACAGGTTTGCTCCATCCGGAATTGTCTATATTCCGACTGCCTCATATAGTGAGATGATGGAATGGGCGCTTCCCCTTTCAGTTCAGATTAAGCATAAAAAAGCCCGTGAAATCCTGTCATCTGATCCCCAAATCGATGAACCGGCGGATTTTATCAAGGGGGGATTCTGGAGAAATTTTCTCGTTAAATATGAGGAAAGCAACTGGATGCACAAGAGGATGCTGTCAGCGAGCGCTTTAGTGGACAGATGTGGAAGGGAAACAGAGTATAACGAGACCTGGGAGGAGGCGAGGAATCATCTGTATCAGGCTCAATGTAATTGCGCCTATTGGCACGGTCTTTTCGGAGGGCTTTATCTTCCGCATTTGCGAAGCGCCATTTTTCAGCATCTGATCAAGGCTGAAACAATTGTTGAAAACGGGATAAATGAAAGAGATAAATATCTGAAGTATTCAGCCGGGGATATTGACGGCGACGGAATCGAGGAAGTTTCGATTTCTTCTCCCTTTATGAAATTAATATTCAAGTCGAGGGGAGCTTCTCTGAGAGAATTCGATATTTTTGACCCGGCTTTTAATCTAACAGATATTCTTCGCAGGCGTGAGGAGATATACCACAGCAAAATTCCCGGTACTGCCGCTGATAAACCCGGCAAAACCGCCAGCATTCATGAAATTAATTTTGCTAAGGAGGATGGTCTTGATTCATTCCTTATATACGATTCATATCAACGGATGTCACTCAGCGATCATTTCATTGAAAGCGATGTCGGAATAGATTCTTTCGCCCGTACTTCGTACCGTGAATGCGGAGATTTTACTGATGGTGAATTTTCCCACCGTATAATCGAAAATAATGACGGAAAATCTCTCCTCTTCAGCAGGCACGGAGAAGTGAATTTAGACAATAGAGAATCTGAAATTAAGATAGATAAGCTTATTTCTGTTTCAGAATCATCCGCGGGGTTTAAAGCGGATTATTCACTTTTCTGTGAGAGCGGAGACGCTAAAGGTTCTTTCGCGGTAGAAAATGTTTTTTCCCTCCTTGCCGGGGACGCGCCTGACAGGTATTACAGTTTTCAGGGCAGGAATATTAATAAGAGAAACCTGGCGTCGACCGGGGAGGAAAAAGATGTTGATACTGTTTCACTAATTGATGAATGGCTGAATATAAGGATAGATCTACAATTTAAACCTCGGGCAAAAGTATGGAGATTTCCAATAGAGACGGTCTCGAATTCCGAATCAGGATATGAATTGATATATCAGGGTTCTGTTATCGCGGCTGTATGGCCTCTTGATATAAAGGAAGGGAAAAAAAGTAAGATAGAGATAGTAGTAAGTGTCGAAAGGTTTAAAGATTGAAAGGGTCGGTTTGGCTGGGCTGAATCTTATAATTCCAGTTTCTATTCTCGGCGGAGCTCTGTGCGTTGATTTCAGAACTTCATTAAGGTTGATGGTGTCACAGCCCGTGTGCGGCGGGTTATTAACCGGATTGATTCTGGGCGAACCGTTCAACGGCTTGCTTGCCGGCACTCTGATTCAGATAATGTTTCTGGGCAATTTCTTTGTAAGAGGATCTAAGGCACTTGATCTTCCTGTTGCCGGTGTTGTGTCGGCCGCGCTGTACGTTCTCGTCGATATCAAGTTGGCAGGGGATGTTTCTGTAGCCGCCATGACAATGATATGGGCCCTGTTTTTCGGTTTATCAGCTGGATGGCTGGGACATTTCGTCTACAGAATGATCTATCTCAGATTGTCCGAAGTAGCTGAAGAAGTATCGAAAAAGGCGATGGAAGGAAAATTATACTATCTTTCTTTTATTAACATTTTCATGTTTCTCTTTCATTTTGTTTACGGTTTTGTGGTTCTTATAGTAATCCTGCCTGTTGGTTACGAAATAATATTGTACTTCGTCCTCTCGTCCTGGAAGTTAACCGGTTCTCTGGATATCCTCTACATTATTTTACCATTCATAGGTGTCGGTTCTCTTCTCAAGACGCAGATTATTAAATCCCAGGGGTTCTGGTTTGTATTCGGCTTTCTTATATCGACTGTAGTACTGATCTTTACTTAAGAGGAGCAGTTATTCTGAATTTAAATGTCATATGGAGATTGTTTCTTCTCAAGAATCTAAGAAATGAAAGGTTAAATGACGGGCTTGGATTCTTTTTCGCCTTACTTCCCGTATTTAGAAAACTCTCCGCGGGGAATGACAGGATGAAGGATTACGTAAAAAGGCATTTAAGTTATTATAATACCAATTCTGTATTTTCCTCCTGCATTATAGGCGTGGTTCAAGGTATGGAGGAACGGAAAGCGGGCGGGGAGGAAATTGATACAGCCGAGATAGACAGTGTAAAAAACACATTATCGTCTGTAATGGCAGCAAGGGGCGACTATTTCTTTGAAGTTGTTTTATTCCCGTTGACGTTGACAATTGCTTGTATTTTTACTATATACGGATTGTATTTCGGCCCGATTATCTTTTTGCTTTTATACAACTATTATCATTTTAAGATCAGGGTCGGGGGTTATTACAAGGGTTTGAGGTTTGGTGAAGATGCAGGGGGCTTAGTTTTAGGATCGTATTTAAAAACCTGCAAATTTATCGAAGCGGCGGCTGCATTTGTAATAGGTGTATTTACATCAATTGTGTTTATGAGAGGTTACTTTTTTGGAGGGTTCCAGATTACGGGTGCGGGATTGCTGTTAGTTGCCGGGGTTATATGGTTGAGAAGAAAGTACTCGTTCAGGGTTAGTATTATTGCCGGGTTTATTGTCTCGGTTCTATATATTGTCAGCCGGCAGCTTTTTTAGACTGTCCGCTTTATATGAATTTTGTTTTAAAAGAAGTGACCGATAAGATGAAAAGGGCTCAGGTTAAAGTTATTAATGAGAATGGTATTCATCTGCGTTTAGCCGGGGAGCTGGTTAAAAACAGCAACAAGTTCAAATCGGATATACTAATTGAGAAAAACTCCGAACAGATAAATGGAAAGAGTATTCTAAGTGTCGCGAGTCTCGGCGCTGAATACGGTTCCGAATTAACTATAATTGTCAATGGGCAGGATGAGAATCAAGCGCTGGATTCACTTGTTAAGCTCTTTGAAAGTGGTTTCTCTGAAGGGGAGAAATGATGTTTTCCGCAAAAAATACAGAAAAAGAGATGATTTTTAACGGAATTCCCGTATCACCCGGGATAGCGATTGGAGAGGTCTTTGTCGCAAACCTCGATGAGCTTTCTTTGAGTGACAAGAAGATTGACAAAGGTGATGTTGAAGAGGAGATCAGAAAGTTCAAACGGGCGCTTAAACAAACCGAGGCGGAGCTGAAGAATATTAAAGCAAAACTAGCGAGAGATATTGGTGAGGACCACGCGAGAATCATGGATACTCATCTGATGATTCTGGATGATTCTACTATGATAAAAGAAACGGAAGACTATGTAAGAACTGAGTTGGGGAACGCGGCTTATGCCCTTGATATTGTTCTAAACAAGACCCTTGAATCTTTTGCAAGTATGGATGATCAATATCTGAGCGAGAGGGCTGAGGATATCCATGATGTAAAGAGACGTATTATACGTAATCTGCTTGGGCAGGCTCAGGAAGGCCTGAAAGATCTGAGACGGAAAGCTGTTGTAGTCGCAAAGAATCTTACCCCATCTGATACCGTGGGATTTGACAGGAAATATGTCCAGGCATTTGTTTCTGCTATAGGGGGCAGCACTTCTCATGCCGCTATAATAGCAAGATCGCATGGGATTCCGGCTGTAGTCGGTTTGGAGGATTTCACTCACAAGGTACGTCCATACGATAATATTATTGTTGACGGTATCACGGGGCAAGTTATTCTCCGGCCTGAAAAAAGCACCGTTAAGCTTTATGAAGATGCCAGAAGAAGATTCGCGGAAATGGAAAAGGAACTCCTTACTCTGAAGGATTATCCCGCGGTAACTCTGGATGGCCGGGAATTCGAGCTTTCGGGAAATGTTGAAGCTATAGATGAGTTGAAGGATGTCTCCAGCCACGGCGCTAAAGGAGTTGGGCTTTTCAGAACGGAATATTTCTTTATCACGCGATCTTCTCCTCCCAGTGAAGAGGTTCAGTATAGATATTACAAAGATGTCGTAAAAGAGATGGCTCCCGAATGTGTGATCTTCAGGACACTGGATATCGGAGGGGATAAAATCGCGGACTGGATAACAAACGTTGATGAAGCGAACCCCTTTATGGGTTGGAGGGGTATCCGATTCACCCTTTCTAGAAAAGACATTTTCAGATCACAGTTAAGAGCGATCTACAGAGCTTCAGCCCACGGAAAACTGAAGATAATGTTTCCGATGATATCGGTTATCGAGGAAGTGAGGGCCGCGAAGCAAATATGCGGTGAGGTAAAAGAAGATTTACTGAAAGAGCGTTATAAAATTAACGAAGATGTTGAAATAGGAGTGATGATAGAAACTCCGTCGGCGGTGGCATTAGCTCCACATATTGCCAAAGAAGTTGATTTCTTCAGTATAGGGTCGAATGATCTTGTTCAGTATTCTCTGGCAGTTGACAGGGGAAACAGCAGGATTTCATATTTATACGATCCCCTTCATCCAGTCATTATACGGTTTATACAGGATACGGTAAATGCCGCCAGAGAAGAAGGGATAAAGGTTGGGTTATGCGGTGAAATGGCTGTAAGTGAAGGAGCTTTAGGTGTATTGCCGCTGATCGGGATGGGTCTTGATGAAATCAGCGCTCCTTCTTACCTTATACCTGAAATAAAGAAGATTATCAGGTCGGTGACATTTGATGAAACTCGTACTCTCGTGAAGAAGATATTGAAATTTTCAACTCCCCATGAAGTAAGGGAGCTGCTCAGCAAATATATAAAGGAGAAAAGGTCGGAATTAACAGAGTTTATCCCTAAAGTTGCCCTCGATAAGTAAACCTGTTATAGGTAGATTGCAATGAATATAAAAGATAGGTTTAACAAATATGACAGATCCGGAATGCTGGAGAATATTCTCTCGCTGCCGGATCATATCCGTGAGGCATGGAAGATGTCCGGGGATTTTATTCTTCCCCGCCCCTCGGGGCCCAACCCGCTGGTTATCTGCGGTATGGGCGGGTCGGCAATTGGCGCTTTCTTAATTCGGGATCTAATCAAGAGAGAATGCGATTTTCCCGTACAGGTTGAAAGAGGATATTTACTGCCTCCTCATGTCGGATCTGACGCGACTGTTATATGTATCAGCTACAGCGGAAATACTGAAGAGGTATTGAAGCTGTTTGGCGACGCCGCGGAGCGTGGTTGTAATACAGGTGTGATTACTTCGGGAGGAGAGCTGGCCGGAGAAGCGGCTAAGCGTAATGTCAGCATGATGAAGGTGCGGGAAGGACTTCCCCCGAGGGCGGCAATTGGTCTGCTCTTTACCACACTGCTTCATTTAATGGTTAACTGGGGGGTATATGAAATTACCGGAGAAGAATTAAACCTTCTTACTGAAAGAATAGAACTTGTAATAAAAAAACTCACTCCGGAAAGTAATGCGCGGGACAACCCGGCGTTTGAATTATCAAAGAAATTATGTGATAAGATGCCTGTTATTTACGCGGGAGACGGACTGCTTGAGGGGATATCATACAGGTGGAAGTGCCAGTTTAATGAAAATAGCAAGATTGCCGCGTACTCGAACATATTCCCGGAGCTTGTGCACAATGAAGTTATGGGATGGGAATGTTCAGAGGAGATAATGAAGAACCTGTTTTTTATTTTTTTAACTGACAGCGATGATCACCCCGGTGTACGGAAGCGTATGGATGCGGCTTATTCAATGCTCGCAAAATCGACCGGGGAAGCGGTAATGATCGGCAGCAGCTGGTATGGAAATGATTCCCCCGGCAGACTTGAACGTCTTCTTTCCATGCTGGCGCTCGGCGATTTTATAAGTCTTTATCTGGCTGTTGGCAGAGGTGTTGATCCGACGCCGGTTGGGAAGATAGAAAAAATAAAGAAATTTTTAAAGATAGGAGAATTATGAAAGCGGTTATCCCCGTTGCGGGAATAGGAAAGCGCCTTCGCCCGCATACACACGCGGTTCCCAAGGCTCTTATTAGTGTTGCCGGCCGTCCGATTCTGGGGCATATAATCGATCATCTTCTGGATATGGGAGTTACGGAACTTATCCCTATTATCGGGTATAAGGGAGAGATGATCCGTGAATATATTACAGGCGAGTACGATATTAAAACTAATTTCGTTGTTCAGGAGGAGCAGAAGGGTATTGCTCACGCGGTAAGCCTCACGAGACAACACGCCGATAACTCCGAATTGATAATTATCCTGGGAGATACGATAATAGAGGCTGATTTTTCAAAAATACCTCTGGAGGGGGATAATGTTCTGGGCGTGAGGAAAGTTGACGATCCGGCCCGTTTCGGAATTGCTGAAATATCTGATGGAATAATAACCCGCATAGAGGAAAAACCGGATAAGCCGAAAAGTAATCTCGCTATCGTGGGACTTTATTATTTCAAAGACTCAGCGGGGCTTTACAGAGCTTGCCGGGCCATTGTAGATAAAGATATCAAGACCAAAGGGGAGTATCAGATAACAGACGCTCTCGCGCTTATGATTGACGAAGGCGAGCAGTTCAAACCGTACCGGATTGGCGATTGGTATGACTGCGGTAAGATAGAGACACTTCTGGCAACCAACCGCGCGCTGCTGGAAAAAGGTGATAATAAACAGAAAAGGGAAGGATCGATAATTATTCCTCCATGCTGGATTGACGAGCGCTGTAAGATCGAAAAATCGATAATAGGACCGTATGTTTCTATTTCGCCGGAT
Source organism: Candidatus Krumholzibacteriota bacterium (assembly GCA_034520215.1). NCBI lineage: Bacteria > Candidatus Krumholzibacteriota > Candidatus Krumholzibacteriota bacterium. The sequence goes on from JAXHNR010000002.1 coordinate 655,782, forward strand.
TGTGAGATTACTAATTCGCTGGTAGAAAATTCAATATTGAATGACGGCTGCCGTCTTCAGGATATTATTTTAGCTGACAGTGTTATAGGTTCTATGGCGGAGGTCGCCGGAAGCAGGAAGAGTGTTAATATTGGAAATAATTCCAGTCTAAATTTGAAGAAATAGGGAGTTGATTAGAGATATAGCCTCTTCATAGAGGCAGAGCGAATTTCAGATTGCGTGTCTAATCAGCTGCTGTCAGCTTAATTCTAACGGTAAAAATGAGTTAATTTTGAAGAGATTTAGATAAATACCTTTACAATCAGGAGGATATAATGAACCGAGGCAAACATCTATTTACATCAGAATCGGTAACAGAAGGACATCCGGACAAGGTGGCAGATCAGATATCAGACGGAATTTTAGATGCCATTCTTGATCAGGATCCTGACGGGAGAGTAGCATGCGAAACACTTGTAACTACTGGTATGGCCTTTTTAAGCGGCGAAATTCACACTGAGAAAGCCTATATTGATATCCCCAGTATAGTTAGAGGAATAGTCAGGGATATAGGTTATACAAAACCGGAACTTGGTTTCGCGTTCCAGACGTCAGCAGTAGTGACATCAATCGAAGAGCAGTCTGAGGATATAGCTCAGGGTGTAGATACCGGCGGCGCGGGTGATCAGGGAATGATGTTCGGATACGCTTGCAGGCAGACCGATGTTCTTATGCCTCTTCCTATTCAAATAGCGCATAAGCTGGTAAGGAAGGTTTCGGAGGTAAGAAAAGACGGGACTCTTGATTATCTGAGACCCGACGGAAAATCACAGGTAACAATTGAATATAAGGATAAAGTTCCAAGAAGGATCGATACTGTTGTTATCTCTGTACAGCACGACGAAGATGTTACGATCAGTAAAATGGAGAGTGATCTTGAGAAATTTGTAATTAAGCCGGTTATTTCGAAGTTTGATATAAAGAAAGATGATTATAAAACATGGGTTAACCCGACGGGAAAATTCGTTAAGGGCGGGCCAATGGCTGACACCGGATTAACGGGAAGAAAAATAATCGTTGATACTTACGGCGGGTTCGGAAGCCATGGCGGCGGAGCCTTTTCCGGAAAGGATCCGACGAAGGTTGACAGATCGGCTTCGTACGCCGCCAGGCATATCGCGAAGAATATCGTGGGAGCGGATATCGCGGATGAATGTGAAGTACAGCTGGCATACGCTATAGGGAAGAAAGATCCTGTCTCTGTAATGGTTAATACTTACGGAACAGGTAAAATCGATGATGAAAAACTTGGCAGCATTGTCTCTGATCTTTTTGACCTTACTCCAGTCGGTATTATAGAACGGTTGAATCTGAAAAGGAGCATTTACAGAAAAACCGCGGCATTCGGGCATTTCGGCCGTATAGACGAGGATTTTACATGGGAGAAACTTGATTTTGTAGATAAATTGAAGTCAAGAATTTAGAATATTTAATACGTTTAGTTTGGAAAGGATTTTTTATGAAATACGATTGCAAGGATCTCAAGCTTGCCCCGGGCGGCAAGGCAAGGATTGAATGGGCCGACAGCAATATGCCGGTTCTGCGTATGATTCGTGAGCGGTTTGAAAAAGAGAAACCGCTTGACGGAATTAGGATTTCAGCCTGTCTCCACGTTACAACAGAAACGGCGAACCTGATGCGCACCCTCAAAGCCGGTGGAGCCGAGGCCGCTCTATGCGCGTCTAATCCTCTCAGCACGCAGGATGATGTAGCAGCTTCTCTTGTAGATGACTACGGGATTTCCGTCTTTGCCGTACACGGCGAAGATAACGTCAAATATTACGATCATATTAATTCAGTACTTGATAAAAAGCCGCATATCACAATGGACGACGGCGCTGATCTTGTCAGCACACTTCACAAGGAGAGACGTGAACTTCTAGAGAACATTATAGGCGGTTCCGAAGAGACTACTACGGGTGTGATAAGATTGAGAAGTATGCAGGCCGACAAGGTTCTTGCCTATCCTATAATCGCCGTTAATGACGCTCTCACAAAACACTTTTTTGACAACCGGTACGGCACAGGGCAGAGTACCATCGACGGTATTATAAGGGCGACAAACGTTCTTCTCGCCGGCACTGATTTCGTTGTTTTCGGTTATGGATGGTGCGGAAGAGGAGTCGCAATGAGAGCTCGAGGGATGGGCGCTAAAGTATCAATCGTTGAAGTTGATCCTGTAAAGGCTCTTGAGGCTGTAATGGACGGATACAATGTCGTGCCGTCGATGAAGGCCGCGGAATACGGTGATATCTTTGTGACGCTTACCGGTGATATTTCGGTAATCCGTCTCGAGCATTTCAGGAAAATGAAGGACGGCGCTATTGTGGCGAATTCAGGACATTTTAATGTTGAGATAGATCTGGATGATCTGGCTGAAAACTCCTCGGACAAAAAGAGGATACGCGAAAATCTTCAGCAGTACACTATGGATGACGGGAAGAGGATAAATGTTCTGGCGGAAGGACGGCTTATAAATCTCGCGGCCGCTGAGGGACATCCAGCTTCAGTAATGGATATGAGTTTTGCCAATCAGTCGCTTTCCGCTGAGTATCTTACGAAGGTTTATAAAAAGCTGGAAAACAGGGTGTATCCCGTACCTGAAGATATTGACAGAAATATCGCGGAGCTGAAACTCGACGCTCTCGGATGCGGTATCGATGAATTGACTCCAAAACAGAAGAAATATCTTTCCAGCTGGAAATTTGGAACCTGATCTACTCCAGGACGGAGAATCTTGCTCTTTTATGAATCGTCTCTCTCGTCTGCCTGTCCATTACGCTGACTGTGAGTTCAAACGTTCCGTTCCAGAGATTATCCGTGGCGATCTCGAGTCTCTGTATCTGTTTTGACCCTTTCCCTTTTCTCTCGAATTTGGAGGAGATGGCAGTAGGCACTTCTTCCAGTATAGGACCTTTCCGTCTTTTGCCGAGCGGAGTTATTTTATAATCCACTGAATAGAATGCCAGATCATCACTGTTTGTCTCCAGGCCGTAAATTTCGAAATAAAATGTAAGCGGGTAAGGGATTCTGTACGCGTGCAGCGGGTGTGGAATGATCTGCAAGCCGCCCCTTGTGAATTTTGTCTGATTATTCGCTTTTCTGATAACGGAGGCCAGCTGGATATCACTCATAGCCAGACGGTTGTCCATCGGGTCTATTTGAGCAGTTGTGTTGTAGACGCCCCTGTGGTCTGATGAAGTGTCTTTTGCCTCCAGGCCGATTCGATAATAGCCCGGGTTTAGACTCATAACGATTTGTCCGGGAAGATGCCCGGGCCCCGAGAATTTACTGAGTCCGGGTTGAGCTACCCTTATTGTGTCATGCCCGGAGCTGACCTTTTTCATATTTATATCTCTGACAAGAGCGCTGAGCAGGACTTCACCCCTCAATTCCCCCTCCTTCTTTATGAAGCGTATCTCACTGGAAGGAATTTCAAAGTTTATTTTAGTTTCTACGGAATTTGCTCCGTCTTTAAATTTTGTTATATCGAAATAGACGGGAAGCTTTTCCTGATTTACTTCGAAAGAGTAGATTGTAGGGTTGTCCTGAAGATATTTATAAAAATTACGTTTTGATTTGATCATTTTGCGATTTTCAATCGCCGCGATAAGATCCCTTGCTTTCTTAGCCCTGATATCCTGATCGGCTATATAGTCAATATCGTCCGGATTAAATTCAATTACATTAATTACATCTTCCGGTCTTGTGAACATCAATTCCTCAATACTCCTGAGGTTGTAAAATTGTTTCATCCTTCGCAGTCTGTCCAGGGTTTGTCTGGAGCTTTCTCCGTAATGCTCGATGGCGTAAATGAACACGCCGTTGAGGTTGAAATTCTGAAAGGGAATCAACATATCCAGTTTCTTGTAATACCATATTTCGCCGGGAGGGGTCATTCTATAGAATCCCACCTCCCCGGGTACTTTTGTTCTGCTCGAGGGCATTCCGAACCGTATTAATGTTTCCCCTCTCTTATCCCAGCCCGGCGGTTTCTCCATTCCGAAAAGCTTTCCGGCCAGTTTGACTCTGGCTTCATGTTCTATTTTACGTTCGTTTTTTTCAGTTGTGGGAGTAGGATCTTTGTATATCCAGAATTTCTTCCTCCACTTTGTTCTGCCCGCGACACTTTCCATAGAGAGGAATTCTTTCTTCTGGTATTTATTAAATAAATACTGGAGGCCGTAGTAGATTTTTTTCTCGAACGGCGCGAGGCGTTCTATCAATTTGTTTTCTCCGTCGAAATCTTCGGCGGCCGCGGTATTAGAGGTGAGAATAGAGAGTAAAATCACGGCCGCGGCTATTATGAAATTTTTCTGCTTCATTTTATCCTTACCATCCCGTAGTAACTGATTGGTTATAAAATATAGAATTTGAGAGAATTTTGCAAAGATATATAGCCGGATTGCCGCTGATTTCAACATAATCATATTAAAGGGAAAAATATTTGCAGGAGTTTCCTCTGAAAATCCGGCAAGTATTTTACTAACATTGCGAGATACAATAAGTTATTAGGGTTGGTAAGTGGAATAGGGTTTTCATTGCTGATGAGTGCGGCTGAATGATATTTTCAAAACCCTCCGGAGGGCGAGCGGGCAAGGATTTCTGACCCGAAGGGGCAGAAAGAGCGAGCCCGAGGTGCAGAGCCAGCGATTTCCTCGCCGGGGAAATCGACAACGATTTTGAAAATATCAATCAGCCGCATACTGTTACAAATCATCGACTACCTTATAGGTTATAAAAATTGGGGAAACTCCAGGCCTTACATTTCCTGCGACGGCTATTTATTTGCTTTATAGAGCAAGAATATTCCAAGCACGAGAAATATAATGTTTCCGGCCCACGCGCCTATTAAAGGATGTATTACACCGCTCTTACCTAATGCCTGACCCAGCCTGAGTATTCCGTAGTAGGAGAAGCTGATGAGCAGAGTCAATCCAAAACCTGTAGCCATAGAAGGTTTTCTTTTACTGGCTGAAAGGGCAATGCCGATTATAGTAAATAGCAGACTTGTAAAGGGGAAACTGAATTTAAAATAAAGATCTACTCTGTATTTATTGAATGATCCTCCCTGGCGTTTGATTTTGTCGATATATTTTCTAAGCTGAACGAAATTCATTTCTTCGGGTTCCATTTCTTCCTTTTTCAGGTCGTTCGGTTTTACATCGAGCTTGGGCATCGGCAGGCGGCTAAATTGCTTTGTCGTTTCCTCATTACCTGAGAACGATCTTAAAACCCCGTCTATGAATATCCATTCTGATCCGTTCCAGAATCCTTTCTTGGCGTCTATCCTGGTTTTCAAATGCGGACCGTCATATTCCTGAACAATCAAATTTGTGAGGGCTTTCATTTTAGTGTCGTATTTTTCAGCGTAGTATGTCATTCCGTTTTTACCCTGATAATGAATATTGTTTTTGAATCTTGAAGAGCTTCTGTTTTTACTTTTTTGTATGTCAACGCGCATTATCTCTTCGGCTCTGTGGTTTGACCGGGGCACGACAATTTCATTAAAAGCTATTGAAGAAACAGATATCAAGAATGCCGATATTAGTAGCGGCATTGCTAATCTTATAAGCGGAATACCTGAGGAAATAAGAGCTGTCAGTTCATTGTCCCGCGATATTTTTCCAAGTGAAAAGACCGTACCGAGAAGAACCGCCACGGGCAGAACGAGCAGGATTATCCACGGCGCTTCAAAAAAGTAATAAGAGACTATTTGTATAATACTGGCATTGTGATCGATGAATTCGTCAATTTTCTCATTGAAATCAACAGTTATGTAGATAATCGTAAAGGCCAGTAGACCCAGAAAGATATTTTTCCAGAATGATGACAGAATATATTTGTCATGAATTTTCATTGTTATTATTCCAGTTTATGGATATTGGACACAGCGTAAATCAAAATTATAATATAGCTTTTTCCCTCTTTTTACGCCACTGTTTCAGAAGATTGATCTTTGCCCAGTTGATGGTTTTTGCTTCATTTACAACCATATGAATAAGCCCTATTGACATCGCGGTGAAAATAATATTCGGAAGCCACATTGCCAGCCAGGGGGCAAGGTGCTGCCTGTCGGCGAGTTTTTCCCCCCCAATCAAGAAAATGTAGTATATTACAAAGAACAGTAAACTGAATCCAATAGCCATTGTTATACCCTTTTTCCCCGATAAAAGGGCCAGGGGAGCGCCGATGAGAATGAAAATCGTGCAGCTGAAGGCAATAGAGTATTTCTTGTGTATTTCAACTTTATAACGCGCAATCTGGCTCCGTTTTGCTTCCATAATCTTGATTTCATTCTTTATTTTCTTTAGAATCTTCTGGATTGATCCAATCGTCTCGGAGCGGTTTTCTGTATCAGACCCGGAGTATATTTCAGTGCCTCTAACCCTTTTTGAAATATCAGTTGAGGCTGAGTCTGATCCTTGCGTAAAGATACTGTTAAATGTATTCTGGATAGGTGTCAGCGCTGTTTTGTTCATTCTTGTCAGACTTCTGTTGATCTCTGTGTTTATTTCTCTTATCCTCGCTTTCATCATAGCTATATTCATTTCTCTGTCGCCGCGGTAATTTCGTTTCGTTCTGTTGAGATCTCTATCTGAATCCTGAATGCTGAGAGTATAATGTTCGAAATGAGTCTTACGGTATGTAGATACATCATCCGGATTGGGCATTTTGTGTATTTCTCCGTTTTCGAGCTCGAACTGGAGTAGATTCTTTCTCTTGATATATTTCATCTTCCCCTTTTCAGCGACAGTTATAATGGGGATTCCTTCCTTGTTCAACTGGAATATCTGCACCCCCTTTATCAATCCGGTTTTATCGTTCTTTTCCTGGATGAGAAGTGTGTAATCTTCAATTGATTCACAAAAAATATTTTCTTTAATATTCATAGTTGGTTTCATTTTTCCAATATCGATCATCAAACCGAGTAATTTGTGGTTACTTTCAGGGAGTATATAATTATTGAAATATACAAGTCCTCCGGTAAGTATCAGCGAAGCTATAAGTACGGGCAAAATTATTCTATATAGAGAAATACCGCTGGATTTCATCGCGGTTATTTCATTATCTGAGGCTAGCTGTCCGAATGCCATCAAGGTAGCCGGCATGACCGACATTGGTATAATTAATGCGAACATATGTCCTAAACTGAGTATGAAGAACTCCATCGCTACCAGGAAATTAATCCCTTTGCCGATGAACAGATCGAGATAACGGTAGAGGAAGTCCATTATGAAGATAAAGGTGATTATAGAAAATCCGAAGAGGTATGGAACGATATGGTTTTTAAGCACGTATTTGTCTATTGTATTCATTTTCATACAGTTACACGGTTTAGTAAAAAGCTGTTAATTTTTGTTTGTGAAAATTGATAAAGGGGTTTGAACGGTATAGACGACCCCCTTTTCAATGATAAAATAAGACCGCCTCTGGGTGTCCATTTTCCACATTGCCGTGACTTGGTCAGTCGGCGAGGGTGAAAATAGTGTGTATATTTTTGTGGACAGCACAGGGGTAATCTGTATTCATTTATGGACACTGTATCGCCTGCCTTTGATTGTGGGTATGTCCATGGTAATTAGTATAGTAAATGTAATTTAACATAATTAGTTCCCGGGATGTAGCTTTTTCTGAACGATTTCGTCTGAGAGTATAAATTGATTGTTATCGATAAATTCAAAATTCATTATCGAACAAAAAACAGATTTGTCCCCGCCTGGATTCTCACCGTTTCTTTTATCCTGCTTTTTATCTGTCCCTATGAGCTTACGGCACAATCGCTGGAAGTGGATTTGCTCGAAATGCGTGAAAAGACCGAAGTTTATTTACACGAAATTGAGAAGGGAGAATTGCCCCTTGATTACATGAAACTCGGACTCAGCAGGAGAAGATCATTTATTAAAGAAGCCGAAGAACCCACAAAACTGATCAGAGAATATGATGAAGGGACCGGGCTGTTCTTTGAGTTCAGCGTTCCTAATGACTATTCCTTTATCAGCAGAGAGAGGAGAAAAAGGGGATTTATTTATTATTCTCAGAGAGATATGAAAATTCCGGGGATCGATATTAATATCTATTCACTGAAGGAAAGAGCTGAATATTTGGGAGATAGGGCTTTCCGTGAGGTTTGGAAAGAGAATATTCTATACAATCTCGGTATAGACAGAGAAGAAAGTCATAAAAGCGGAATGCTGGATATTGATATACCAATCGATCTTCCTAAACAGATAGAGTGGTTTATTGGCGAAGGTGAAGAGACGAATCTCTCTATTTCAGGAAGGGAAGAGATTACAATTGGAGGTGATTCGAGATGGTGCAGCAACTGTCCTCGAACCGAAGGTATGCCGGAACCGCAGAAATTCCCCGACCTTGATATGCAGCAGAAATTGTCAGTCAATCTTCATGGAACTATCGGAGAGAAGATAAGAGTCGCGATAAACCATTCGAGTCAGGGGGATGGAATGCAGTCTGTCAATCAGGTAAGAGTGCATTATCAGGGTTTTGAGGATGATATTATAAAGTTGATTGAAATGGGAGACACCGACATGACTCTGCGGGGAGCCCAGATGATTCGTTATTCAGGATCCGCTAAGGGCTTGTTCGGAGTGAAGGTTAAGGGTCAGGTCGGGCCGGTGGATCTGACGCTGATCGCGAGTAAGGAAAAGGGAGAAACTGCCTCCGGCACATTTTCGTCAGGCGGAGGTCAGAGCAGTGAAAACGTGATCGCGGATTATGGTTTTATAAAACGTCAGTTTTTCTATCTGGAAAATCCCGGCTCTGATTTTTCAAATACCGGCAGAGTTTATCCCAAAATAGACGCTGAAGACAGTCTGGAAGTCTTTATCGAACTAAACCCGGCCGTTGAATGGACCGGGGACGAACCGAGATGTTACCTCGAAGCTTATCCCGATTCGGGCAATGACGGAATCGATACAACAGTTACGGCCTGGGGTTCCTGGTACAGGGTGCTCACTGAAGGCGAGGATTATCAACTGATTCAGGATTATTACAATGAAGATGAAGGGATAAAATATATGGGGATATATCTAAACCGTCCCCTTCCGAACGATAAGGCTCTTGCTGTCAGATATATTAATAACGAGGGCGATACAATAGGCGATTACGGAGCCGGCTTTGAAAATTACGGAGGAGACAGGCCCCCGGATGATCATTTAACTTTTAAAGCGGAGTTAATTTGCCCGCAAAAAGCTGATTTCAGTCCCGCACAATCGGACTTTCCTTCTACCTGGAACATGATGATGAGAAACATATACTCGCTTAATATGAGCAACATCAGTAAAGGAAGTCTGAAAGTAACAATTGAAAGTGTGGAAAAAATACAGGGGAGCAGGGATATTCATGAAGAAACCCAGATCAGCTATCTCCGGATCTTCGGATTAGATCAGTACGATGTAACGGGACAGAAAAATCCCGACGGCAGAGTGGATGACCGCCAGGGTGTTATAGATTACAGAAATGGTTTCTTAATGTTTCCCTGGGATGAACCATTCAAAACACCTGAAGCTGTTTTAAGGAGCTATTTATCAGATTCAGTGGCGGCTGTAGTTGACACATCTCTCACCCGGAATACATCTATATACGATGATCTGATAACCCCCAATGAACCCCCGCCGCATTACTATGATATCGTAATAGAAGGTTCAAGCGGACAGAAAACGATTCGGCTTAATGCCTTTAATATAATTGAAGGCAGTGAAGTTGTTCGGATTGGAGGCGTGAAATTCTCGAAGGGGACCGATTATGAAATTGATTATATGTCGGGTATAGTAACTCTCAAGGGAGAGGCTCTCAACACACTTCAGAGTGATCCGGGCGCTAAGATCAATATTGACTATCAGAAAGAACCCCTGGTGGGGGGAGGGAAGAGCTCTTTGATCGGGATAGGAGCGAATTACGATATTTCCCCCGACGCGCGTCTGAACGCGGCATTTCTTTACAATTCAAGCGGCGCGAGCCGGTATAAACCGAATCTGGGTGAAGAGCCGAGCAGAAACATGGCGGCTGATATTAACGGAAGTTTTGTCTTCAGACCTTCCTGGATGACTTCCCTGGTTAATTTATTGCCGAGAGTCGATACAGATAAGGAAAGTCAATTGAACGTTGGCGGCGAGGTGGCGCTCAGCATCCCTAACCCCAACACTAAAGGAAATGCCTATATTGATAATATGGAAGGGATAGAGGATAGTAACAGGCTTACTTTAGTACGTAACGTATGGAAACCGGCTTCTCCTCCCCTTCATCCGGAAAACCCGAATGACACTCTTGCTCCCGTCCCTCAGGATGTCGAATTTTATTGGTATAATCCCGCGACAACCGATGAGCAGGAACATCTTGTAACAAGTAAAAAGGATCTGAATCCCCAGATCGATGACAGGGAAAATACAAGAGTAACATCACTCTTCCTAAAGACAATTAACACGGATGGATCACCGGAAAATCAATGGAGCGGCATAATGTCAGGGTTTATGGGGGGGCTGGATCTTTCCAACGCTCAGTATCTGGAAATTTGGGTAAATGATTTCACTGAAGATGAGGCTTTAAGAGGCGGAACTGTTCATATTGATTTCGGTGAGATAGATGAAGACTATTATTTACCGTATGAAAACCTGTTAAATGATGAAAACCCCTATAACTGGACAGCGATGGAAAATGATTTTGGTTTCACGGGAGACAACCAGAACCGTATTTACCCGACCGCGTTTGACGAGTCACACTATAATGAGGAAAAAGGAGTTTACGAGTGGATAAATTCGCGCGTGAAAAATTCCTTTCATGACAGTGAAGATATGAACGGCAACAACAGACTTGACACTAAGAATAATTATTATTCACTAAAGTTTAATCTGGCCGATTCGGCTATGATCGATGTCAAAAGGGATTTTAATGGGATAGAAGGAAGTAAATCCTGGAGAATGTACCGTATCGATCTGTCAAAAGCGGAGCTGTTTGGAATGAAGCCGCGGCTGGATGCCATTGAACAAATGAGAATATGGGTTGAAAATGTAGATTCAGTACAAACGGGAGGAGATCAGCATACACTGGAACTTGCCGGTCTGAAGTTTGTGGGGAACAAATGGCGTTATGACAATATTCGTGATCTGAAGGGGAGTATACTGCCGGTTGGTTCCGCCCCGGGGATGAGGGTGAAGGCGGGAACGATGAATAATAAAGACAACCCTTCACTTTACCAGTCGCCGTATGACGTAGAAGAGGAAGATGGGATTGATATCAGAGAACAATCTCTTACTTTTGAAGTTGAGAATTTTGCCGACAGCACATCATTTCAGTTTTCAAAAAGATTCTACGGAGACGGGAAAAACTTCGGGCAGTATAAGGGCATTGAATTCTATTATCATCTGGACAGCAAGATAGTAAGTGACCCAGCTGACAGTGTGGAGTTCTTTCTCCAGATCGCCTATGACAGTCTCAATTATTACGAAATAGGGGTTCCCATTGATTACCTCACGCCAGTCGGTTGGAATCACGTTTTCGTTAACTTGAGTGACCTGACGAATTTGAAGATCGGCGCGTCCGGCAATTTTGTGGAAGGACTGATTGAGGACAGCCGTTCAACAGGAAAGAAATACTGGGGCAGACTGAAGGGAAAACCTTCTTTATTCAAAGTCCGTCGTTTTTATGTGGGGCTCAGAAATAGAACAGACGAAGTAATTACGGAAACAAGGTTTATGCTGAACGATATAACTTTAACTGATGTGCGGAAAGATATTGATTTTGCCGCCAGAACCACTTTTTCTGCCAATCTGGGGGGCGGCATTTTCTCCTTGAATGGTAATTGGGAGAGGAGCGGGCCTGAATTCCGCTCCCTGCAGCAGAAGAGGGGAAGTGGAGTCAGCAGAACATCTCTGTCTTTATCAGGAAACAGTAAGCTGGAGCATTTTATTCCCACGGGAGGATTTAATATTCCGGTGTCCTTACGTTATAACAGCAGGGTCTCAAAGCCTAAATATATGACTCAGAGCGATGTGGAAATTACCGATGATTCTGTACGTGACAGCCTTGTGAGTGCTTCGAAAAGTTATGGGTTTAATTTGAAACTCAGCAGGAACGGGTCTTCGAATTTCATTATGAAACATTTCTTCGATAATTTGAATTTGGGTTATAATTATTCTAAAAAATCGAGCTACACACCAATCTCAAGTGATACATCCTGGTCTATGAGCGGGACGATGAATTATAGTCTTCAGTTCGGGAAAGATAGAACGGTCGACTTATTCGGGTTAAAATGGCGTTACTGGCTTACTAACATATCAATAAATTCAAGGGCAAGCAGAGTCACGCGTAATTCCTATTCAGAGTCGGGCAGAAGACCCTCTACTTACGATTGTGATTGGTCTAATGATCTTTCAATGTCCTATGATCCCTTCGAGTCAGTAAAAATAGGTTACCAGAGGAGTGAAAGCCGTGATATGGGCGTGGATCATGATTTTCACGGCGTCCCTATCGGGATGCTGAGAAATTTCAATCAGAGTATGTCGATTGATTTCAGACCTAGAAACAAAATCCCCATTCTCTCCGAGTTCAGTCCCTCGTTTCAGTACAAGACCGGTTATTCGGAAAACCTCAGCGGTGTAAGAAGAGCCGGGGACCCTCCCGGAACGAGGAATGTCACCTCTAATAGATCGATAAATATCAATCTGGATTTTGATGTCGGCAGTTACGCAAATGATTTCAAAGGATATATTGAGCATTTCGGCGAGAAGGAAGAAAAGAAGAAGATTGTCGAATCTGAAGAGAAGGATGAAGAAAAAAGTAAAGTGGATTTTATTATTTTGATAGAGGAGAAATATCTAAGAAGAAATTTGACTGAGGAGGAAAGGAGATTTTTATTTGAGTTCGACACTTTCCCCGTAGAAACTGATTCAGAAACAGACTATCTGAAACTTCTTCCAATAACCAGGCGGAATTCCAGCGGGGGGGTGGAGAGGAAAGATGAATCCGTGTCCGAACCGGGCAAGAGTGAAGAAGAGGAAGGTGAAAATAAGGATAAACTAATCATAGTAAAGAAATTTCTCGGTCTGATTGGAAGAGTAAGTCCCGTTAACGCCAGGCTCGATCTAACAAAAAGAACTTCCTACCAGCATCTTTATGAGCGCGCGGCGGTTGGTTATCAATTGGGAATAACCGATTACAGCGGAGCTTTGGGAAGTGACGGGGAGGAAGAAAAAGTTCCGGTATCATTGACAAACAGGCTTTCTCTGAATATGGACACAAAGGTTGAAGTAACTTCTGATGTAAATCTTGATATAGGGTACCGTCTAACCGGCGATTTCAAAGAAACAAACGGCCGGGAGAGAGAGACCACGGATCTACTGTGGCCGAAGATCGGCGTCAGCTGGACAGGCCTCGAAAAATGGGGGATTATAGAGAAATTTATAGAATCCAGCATGCTTAACGTAAATTTTACACGCAGGTTTTCAGTTAGTGAAACCTATGAAAAGACATCTTATAAGGTTTCTCCAAACTGGACTCTCATGTGGAAAAACAGTCTTTATTCAACGATATCGATGAGTTATTCCCAGGAAAACAGGAATGTGAAAAATCAGGAGATGTGGGATAGAACATGGGCAGCCAGCATTAACCTTAAATATGATTTCAGCGGCAAGGAGGGATTCGGCTTTCCACTTCCGTTTATCGGAGGCAAGAAGATAAAATTCAAAAGTAAATTGACTTCGAATCTCAACATATCATATTCTGAGAAGGAAAGTTATAACAATCCCAAAATGTCCACGTTGAAGGTGGCGCCTATGTTTACCTATGGATTCAGCCAGGCTGTAACTGGGAATTTATCGATGAATTATTCCCGTTCATCGGGCGGAATTTACGGTTATATTCATCAGCAGGTTGGTGTTCATGCGACAGCTAACATTGAATTCTAAATTTTATATTTTCCTGCCGGTATTGCTTTTTGTATCTATCGCTGTCTTTGGGTATGGATGTTCCTCATCAGAGTTACCGGAATTCAACAAAGACAAGGCATTTGAATTCCTTTTGGATCAATGTGAAATTGGCCCGCGGGCGCCGGGGACGAAGGAGCATAAGATACTGCAGAGGTATCTTGTCTCTAAGTTGGAGAAATTCGGCGGCAATGTTTCAGTGCAGCCCTTTGACGGAGTCTTAACTTCAGGCGATACATTGAAGCTGGTAAATATAATAGGCAATTTCAATACCGGCAGCAGAAAAAGAATCTTGCTGGGGGCGCATTATGATACCAGGCCCTTCGCGGACCGTGATCCCGACCCCTCAAATCGCGACAAACCGATTATCGGAGCTAATGACGGAGCCAGCGGCGTTGCCGTGCTGCTTGAAATAGCGAGGCAGCTTGGAAAGTCAAATCCTCCAATCGGAGTAGATATCGTTTTTTTTGACGGAGAGGATTACGGAAGGGAAGGTGTTTCTGAAGACTATATACTTGGATCTTCTTATTTTGCTTCTCATATGAAGGGATATCGTCCTTATTCTGTAATAATAGTTGATATGATTGGCGAGAAAGATGTTGAAATCAGAAAAGAGGGTTTTTCAAGAGACTTTTCAGCGCGGCTTCTCGAAGAAATATATTCAATTGCCCGTAGATTGGATATTTCACAGTTCAGGGATGAAAATGGGGTTTCAATTCTTGATGATCACCTGCCTTTTATAAAAAAGGGAATACCGGCGGTTGATCTTATAGATTTTGATTATCCATATTGGCATACCCTAGAGGATACCCCCGATAAATGCTCAAAGGAGAGCCTGGGTGCCGTCGGCACTGTTCTTCTGGAATATATCTGGCAGCAGTGAATCCACTAAATTTTGGATTGAGAATTAGTTACAGGGAAAAACAACTGGAATAAGTCCATCAACGTTATTTAAGGCGGCTGATTGATATTTTTCAAAACCCTCGCCGAGTGGCGAGCGGGCAAGGATTTCTGACCCGAAGGGGCAGAAAGAGCGAGCCCGAGGCGCAGAGCGTACAATTTCCTCGGCCGGCGAGAAATTGACCACGATTTTGAAAATATCAATCAGGCGCATACTATTACAAATCATCAACTAGCTTATAGGTTATAAAAATTGGTGAAACTCCAATTAAAATTATCCTTGATTTTTGACTGTAATTAAGGTAGTTATTAATAGTAGGTAGATAGGGCGGAAGCGCCCTATTTTGCTTTATTTGAGGGTATTGGTAAATATTAATATGACAGTTGAAAAGAATATAGATGAAATCCTTACGGAAGAGCTCGGTAATCTGGGATATGAATTGATAAAAGCAAATTCTTTCCAGAGGGGTAAACGCCGGATATTACGTATTTTTATAGCTCATCCGGACAGGAGTATTACTATAGATGACTGCGTTGGTGTTTCAAAATCACTCTCTCTTGTCCTTGATGAGCTGGACGGCATATCAGGTCCTTATAATCTTGAGGTATCTTCTCCCGGGGTTAAAAGGCCCCTTGTGAAACCTGAACATTTCGAACAGTTCAGAGGGAAAAAAGCCAGAGTTCAGTTTATTAATGAAAAGGGGAATAAGCAGTCGCTTACGGGGGAGATATCCGGAACAGATGGAAGCTCGGTTGTCTTAAGATTAAAAGAAGATACTGTCAGGATTGAATTAAAAAGGATAACCCGGGCTAATCTTGATACTGAGCCCGTTGGTATCGGTAAGGGTAAAAAAGGAAAGAAGAAAAAGAGACGGAAGTGAAAAAATTTTGACAGATTCCATTAGCTGGAATACAATGAAACCAGGAATGATGAATTTAAGAAAAGAGGTATTATGAAATCGGAATTCTTCAACGCCTTTTCGCAGATGGTACGCGTAAAGAGGATTGACAAAAATGCTCTTATTGAAACTGTCAAAGCCAGTCTTGTTTCCGCGGCAAAACGGAAGTTTGGACCTGACGCGGACGTGAGAGTTCATATCGACGAAGCCAAGGGCGCTCTTGAAATTAATCGTATATACAAAGTTGTAGAGGAAGTTGAATCAACTGATACAGAGATAACGCTGGATGAAGCTTTGCAGCTGGATGAAAACGCTGAAATTGGCGGAGAGGTTTCCGAAGAGATGTCTCTCGAGCAATTTGGAAGGAATGCCATACAAACCGCTAAACAGGTTCTTATGCAGCGTGTCCGGGAATCAGAGAGAGAAAGGATCTACGAGGATTATAAAGACAGAGTGGGTAATATTGTTTCAGGTACGGTCAGGCAGGTAGACAGAGGCAACATCCTTGTTAACCTCGGAAGAGCTGAAGCGTATCTTCCTTACGGAGAACAGATAAGGAAAGAAAGGTATAATCAGGGTGATACGATCAGAGCCTGTATCGTTGACGTTGATAAAGATATCAAAGGCCCCCTTATTACGATCTCGAGAACCAGCAGTCAATTCCTCAGAAAGTTATTCGAACAGGAAGTTCCTGAAATTTTTGACGGAGATGTTGAAATAAAGAGTATCGCGAGAGAACCGGGAGGGAGATCAAAGATCGCCGTTCGTTCTCGGAGTGATAAAGTAGACGCGGTAGGGTCATGTGTTGGAATGAAGGGATCGAGGGTTCAGGCTGTCGTAAATGAATTACACGGCGAAAAGATAGATATAGTGAACTGGAGTGATATCTCTTCCGAATTCGTCTCTCGCGCGCTCGCGCCGGCTAAAGTCAGCGGTTTGCGGTTCAATGAAGCGGGAAAAACCGTTGTGGTTATTGTTGAGGAAGATCAGCTGTCGCTTGCTATAGGCAGGCAGGGTCAGAATGTAAGGCTGGCTTCGAAACTTACAGGATGGGAAATAGATTTGGCCACGGTTAAGGACACCGAAAGAAGAAGCAAGTTTGAACAGAAACTCTTGATGGATATATCGGAAATGTACGGAGTCACTAAAACGCTGTCCAGGAAACTCAAGGATTTTGGGGTATTAACTGTACAGAAGCTTCACAAGACACCGGTAGAGGAACTCAAAGAGATAAAAGGAATAGGAGAAAAGACTGCCGATAACCTCAAGGCGAGAGCCGAGGAGACTATGGAAGAGCTGGATAAAGCGCTTGAGGAACTTATCGAGAAGGAAAAAGAAAAAGATGAGGGCATGGAGGAGAAGCTGTTTGGTGAAAAGGTGTTCGAATCCTCTGAAGATAAGGAAAGTGAAGTAATGCCTACCGAGGATGAGTTGTTCGGCAAATCCCGAGAGAAAGAGAAGGATGAAGTTGAACAGGAAGAGGAGAATGCCGATACTCCCGGGACAGATGAAGGTGAAATCACTGAAGAAAACGATAATGAAACAGATCAGGCAGATAGTGAATCTGAAGGAGATTCTGAAAGCCCACTTTTTGAAGAGGCGGAAGATGATACCGAAAAAAAACTAGAGTAATATCTGGAGGGAGTTGAGGTCTATTGACGAAGATTCGAGTTTATGAGATTGCAAAAAAGTATGGTATATCCAGTCAGGCTTTGATCAAAATTCTTGTCAAAGAGGGTATCGTTGTAAAGAGCCACATGAGCACGGTGGAGAAGCGCGCCGAATCTATGATAAAGAAGCATTTGAAGCAGATTAAGGACGACACTAAAGAGAATGTTAAAAACAAGAATAAATCTAAGATTAAGGAGACTCAGGAAAAAAGTAAGAATAAGAAGCAGATCAAAAAACCCGGCAAGAAAAGGAAACCTCAGAAGTCAAAAAAAGGCAAGAAGGAAGCGGATCAGAAAGCCGTTAAAGAGAGTGTCAGAAAAACTCTGGCTAAAATGGAAGTCACCAGAAAATCCAAGAGAAGCAAAAGAAAGAAAAAATCAGAAGAGGTTGTGGAAGAGGATAATGTCATTAAACTCCCGGAGTATTCCACACTTTCAGAAGTAGCGCGTCAGCTTGATGTAGACCCCACGGAAATTATTAAGAAATGTATGGGGCTGGGGGTGATGGTTACTATCAATCAGCGTCTTGACTCCGATACAATGTCATTGATCGCCGATGAGTACGATTACGAAATAAAATTCGAAGAAGTAGAACCCCGTGAGTTGATTAAGAAAGAGGTCAAACAGATAGATCCTGAACGCATGGTATCGAGAGCTCCTGTTGTAACTATCATGGGACATGTAGATCACGGAAAAACCTCCCTGCTGGACAATATCTGCCAGAGAAATGTAATCGCCGGAGAGAAGGGCGGAATAACTCAGCATATCGGCGCTTATGAAGTCGAAGTAAATAATAAAAAGATATCCTTCATAGACACACCTGGGCACGAAGCATTTACGGCTATGAGAGCGAGGGGAGCTCAAGTAACTGATATAGTAATTCTTGTGGTAGCTGCCGACGACGGCGTGATGTCTCAAACAGTCGAAGCGCTAAACCACGCGAGAGCTGCCGATGTGCCTATCGTTATAGCTATAAATAAGATAGATCTTCCAAATGCCTCCGTGGAAAAGGTTAAGCGTGAGCTGCTAGAACATGAGATCGTCTCCGAAGAATACGGGGGGGATGTAATGGTGGCTGAAGTATCGGCTGTATCGGGTGAAGGGGTTGAGCATCTCCTTGAAATGGTCCTTTTTCAGGCGGAGATGATGGAAATAAAAGCCGATCCATTAGCTATGGTTCATGGGACCGTTATTGAAGCGAGAAAAGAGGAAGGGCGCGGTATTATATGCACGGTTCTGGTTCAGCAGGGTACGCTCAGAGTATCGGATAATTTCCTCGTGGGGGATTACGCGGGAAGAGTTAAGGCTATGCTGGATGAACGGGGCAATAAAATAGAAGAGGCTCCCCCCTCTACTCCCGTTATTGTTATGGGAAGCAACGGTATTCCTCAAGCCGGAGATTTCCTTATTCAGGTGGAAGAGGAGAGAACAGCAAGGGATATCGCGAGCAAGAGACAGCAGTTAAGAAGGGAAAGGGAAAGAAGAATTGAAAGCAAAATAACTCTCGAAGACCTCTATGATCAGATAAAAGCAGGAGAAGTAAAAGAACTGCCCCTTATAATTAAAGCTGATACTGACGGTTCCGTGGGAGCGCTCGCGGATAGTTTGGAAGGTCTTGACACAAAAGAGGTTAAGATTAAAATTATTCATAGTGGTGTGGGGATGATAAATGAAGGCGATATTCTGCTTGCTTCAGCTTCCAACGCTGTAGTTATTGGTTTCCATGTCGGTATAACCCCCCCAGCCACACAAATTGTAAAAACGGAAAATGTTGATGTCCGTTTTTATGAAGTTATATATAAAACAATCGAGGATATTAAAGCCGCTATGTCAGGTCTTCTGGAACCTGAAATCATCGAAAAAGATATTGGGGCGGCTGAAGTCCGACAGGTTTTTGGTGTGTCAAAAGTGGGGGTGGTTGCCGGGTCATTCGTAAAATCCGGCAAGGTGGTCAGAGATTCATTTGTTAGAGTCGAAAGGGAGGGAGAGGTTATTTTTGAAGGTGTGGTTTCTTCCCTGAAGAGATTCAAGGATGATGTCAAGGAAGTAAACAGCGGATTCGAGTGCGGTATAGGAATACAGGACTATAATGACGTAGAAGAAGGGGATATCCTGCGTATTTTTATTAAGGAGGAAAGAAGCAGGTCTATTTGAGGGTGCTGAAAAACCATTCATATGATGATTGCCAGCTTAGTATTAGAACTTTATTTACCCGGCTGTTCTTCTCTGAAAGAAAAAAGGATTATTCTTAACAGCGTCAAGGATAGACTGCGAAACAGGTTCAACGCCGCCTTTTGCGAAACGGGTTTTCAGGATAAATGGCAGCGCAGCGAGTTCTGCGTCGTGACAGTCGCTAACACTTCAAAGAGGCTGGATAAGATTCTTCAATCTGTCATATCCTTTCTTGACAGTGATCCAAGAGTCGTTTGCGCTAACATAGAAAGAACTTATTTATAGAGGGAAAAACGATATGAGTAATAAGTATAAAGCCAGAAAAAAGGAGGCGATTCGTGAGTTTGTCGCGGAATTGATTATGAAAAAAGTCAAGGATCCGCGTGTCGCCAATGTTACGGTACAAAAGATCGACGCAGCAGATGACTTTTCGGTTGCTAAAATCTATTACAATATTATAGGAAGAAAAGATGATATCGAGACAGTTCAGGAAGGACTGAGAAGCTGCAAGGGTTTTATAAGAAGTAAGATAAGAAAACACATCCGTATGAAAGTGATCCCCGAGTTGATATTTAAATATGACGAATCACTCGACAAGGCAATGAGGATAGAGAAAATAATCAATAAAATTCATGATGAGCAGGAGGATCGGGATCTGGAGGATGAGGTTGATTAGCTATAAGGATATGCAGTTATTTGAGAATATCAGAACACTGATCAACCAGCATAAGACATTTATTCTGATTGCTCATATTGATCCGGATGGTGATTGTGTCGGTTCAATGCTTTCATTTGCCGCGTTGCTTGAAAACATGGGTAAAGAGGTCGGGTGTTATATCCCGGGCGGAGTATCGGGAAAGTATAAGAAATTTCCGCGCTTGGAATCGATCCTGTCCGAAGAGGATGTTAAAGGGTTTCAGTTTGAAGCCGCTTTTGTTTTCGATACGCCTACTCTCGGAAGAGCGGGCGATATCATCACTCCCGAAGGCGACGCCGTTATAGTAAATATCGACCATCATCCCACGAACAGGAGATTCGGTTCAATCAATTATATCAAAGATAAAACCGCTTCTACAACGATTCTGGTTTATCACTTTCTTTCCTTTACCGGCAGTGAATCTATAACACCGGAGATTGCCGATTATCTCTATCTGGGGATTGTAATGGATACGGGTTGTTTCAGATTTCAGAATACTGACGCTGAAGCGCTTTCCGTCGCTTCAGAACTTATTAAGTACGGGGCGAGGGCGAGTGAGATAACAAGGGAATTCTTTTATATGAAGAAATTCAGATCAGTAAAGCTCTTATCGTGTGTTCTCGCCAATTTGCAATTGTTCGAGGATGGAAAGATAGCCGTTATGACGCTTACTAATTCCATGCTGGACGAGTTTAATGCCGAGGCGGAGGATACCGAGGGGTTTATCGATTATGCTTCTTCAATCGAAGGGGTTGAACTTGCCGCTTTTCTTAGAGAAATAAACCCAGAGAGAGTAAGGGCGAGCCTTCGTTCTTTAGATGACCTTGATGTTGCTTCCCTGGCTGAAAGATATGGCGGGGGGGGACATAAGAACGCCGCCGGATTGACTTTAGAGTATGACCTCGAGAGAAGCAGAGAGCTGATAATTAATGGGTTTCGCCAAATATTGATTAAACTTTAATTCTTCGGGCGGAAAACCCTGCAAGAGGATCTAATGAAACTGAAAGATAAATTAAATAATAAAGTTATACCTGTAAATAAAAGTACCGGGATTACGACTTTTGACTGCGTAAGGAAATTCAAGAGTTTTACAAAGATTAAAAAAGCGGGCCACGCGGGAAG
This sequence comes from Candidatus Krumholzibacteriota bacterium, assembly GCA_034520215.1. Taxonomy (NCBI): domain Bacteria; phylum Candidatus Krumholzibacteriota; species Candidatus Krumholzibacteriota bacterium. Next base: position 677,221 of record JAXHNR010000002.1, read on the forward strand.
CTTAGACCCCGTGGCGGAGGGATTGGTTCTGATTCTGAGCGGTGAAGCGACAAAATTGTCCGACTATCTGATGGATCTGCCGAAGAAGTACACTGCCGATATCAGGTTGGGCCAGTCAACCGATACTCAGGATACAATGGGAGAGGTGGTTTCAACCGGGGAGTGGAAGGATATCGGGAAAGAGGATATTATTTCAGTTCTGCCCGATTTTCTGGGAAAACGCCCGCAGGTTCCTCCCATGTATTCCGCGCTCAAATATAAAGGGACTCCGCTCTATAAACTTGCAAGGAAGGGAAAAGAAGTAGAGAGGAAGCCTCGTGAAGTTACAACATATGACATAAATCTTGTTTCATGTAATCTTCCCGAGTTCAGGATTAAGGTAAAATGTTCAAGGGGACTGTATATTAGAACTCTGGCCGAGGAGATAGGAGAAAGACTGGGAGTTCCTTCTCACCTGTCAGGTCTGAGAAGAGACGCGATAGGCAATTTTAACGTTGAAGAGGCGGTCTCGCCGGACGCTTTTAACATGCTCTCTGAGATTGACAGTCCGGGATACTCGCCGGCTGAAGCGCTGGCACATCTGCCGGCTCTTGAGATGACAAAGCGTCAGTCCGCTCTGCTTCTAAATGGCGTCGCCCCGCCCTTTCCGGTCGATATGGACTTATCCCGGGGTGATATTATCCGTCTTATCCGTTTCGATAATACACTGGGCGGGATAGGAGAAGTTACCCGCGCGAGAATCATTAAGATCAGGCGTGTTCTTAAGACAGCTTCCAGTTAATGATATTATGAATTTCGGGGATACTGATGAAGATTATTTCTAAGACGGAAGATATTAAAAAGGGAATTGAGGGCGAATCCGCGGTGACGATAGGGGTCTTTGACGGAGTCCACGCCGGCCATCAGCAGGTCATAAACACGCTTGTTGATATAAAGGAGAGAGAGACTCTCGATCAGAATATTGTTTTTACCTTCGACAGACATCCGTTGAGTTTTATTAAGCCCCGTACGGCTCCGCAGCTTCTTACTACTATGGAAGAGAAGATTTCACTCCTTGAGCCCCTCGGCATCGATTATCTTGTTATTGAGAAGGTCTCCGGTGAACTGCTCAAAATGGATTATGTTTCTTTTATCGAGAAGAGGTTGATAGAAAGATGGGGAATGACGCATCTCGTCGTCGGGTATGATTTTCGTCTAGGAAAGGACAGAGAAGGATCGCTGGAGCGTATAAAGCGCGAAGGCAAGCGGGATTCATTTGGATTAACCGTTGTTCCTCCTGAGAATATCGAGGGTAATATTGTATCCAGCACTATAATCAGAGCGGATGTTTCTGCCGGAAGAACTGAAGATGTGGTGAAATATCTGACACGTGAATACTTTTTTGACGCGCTTGTTGTCAGGGGAAAAAATATAGGGCGCGAGCTTGATTTCCCGACAGCGAATCTTGTCGTGGATAATCCTGATAAATTGATCCCGGCGGAGGGTGTTTATGCTGTCTCCGTGGAAATAGGCGGAACGCGCCGCGCGGGCATGATGAATATAGGCACGTCTCCCACTGTTAAATCAGATAATAAGAAGAGAATAGAGGTTCATTTATTTGATTTCTCAGAAGATATCTACGGTGAAACGCTCAGGGTTCACTGCGGCAACTTCATAAGAAAAGAGAGGTTGTTTGGCAGTTACGGCGAGCTGAGAAAGCAATTGATAAAGGACCGTGAATTGATCAGAGGTATCTTCAAAGAGAATGAGCGGGGGGTTTCCCCGTGAGGAAATCGACAACGATTTTGAAAATATCACTCAGCCGCACACTATACAAATCAATCGATTACCTGACAGGGTATAAAAATTGGGGAAACTCCAATTAGGATTTAAATGATTGACAAACCAATTTAATATTATATCATTATAACTTACAGCATTGTGCTGTAGTTTAAATTTTTTCAGGAGACGGTAATAGGATTGAAGAATAGACCTGCCGTTGAGTTTAATATTAATTAGATACTAATGGCGGATTGGGAAAACCCCTTTCTGCTGCCATCGTGTTTGTTCAGCATTGTGATTAAAGGAGGTTTTTACGATGGCTTTAGACGGAAATGCTAAGAAAGAGATAATTGACAAATTTAAGCTCCATGATTCGGATTCCGGATCACCGGAAGTGCAGGTTGCTATCCTCACAAAGAGGATTAACGACTTGACGGAACACTTCAAAAAGCATAGGAAGGATTTCGGTTCCAGACGCGGTCTATTGAAGATGGTAGGTAGAAGAAGGAAACTGCTGGATTATTTGAAAAAGAACAGAATTGAAAAATACAGGGCGCTCATCAAGGAATTGAATCTCAGGAAATAATCATCAGTTATATTGCCAACCAGGTCTTTTCGTGGCCGTTGGAGTGTGCGTGAGCGTGTCTTGTATTAATTATTTGTTTGTGGAAGGAAAGAAATAAGATGATAAGAAAGAATATTACAATTGAAGACAGAGAATTATTTTTCGAAACCGGAAGAATCGCGAAACAGGCGGACGGTTCTGTCCTTCTGGGAGAAAGCGACACAACCGTGCTTGTAACCGCGGTTGCCTCAAAAGGCAAGGAAACAGATAAAGATTTTTTCCCTCTTTTCGTCGAATACAGAGAAAAATTCTACGCGGCGGGGAAGATTCCCGGAGGATTCTTCAAGCGTGAAGGGAAGCCCGGAGATCATGAAACGGTCAGCTGCAGACTTATTGACAGACCGATACGGCCTCTTTTCCCCGACAATTTTAATTATGAAGTGCAGGTTGCCTGCAGCGTGTTGAGCGCGGACCAGAAACACCAGGCCGACGTTCTGGGTATAATAGGGGCTTCTCTTGCTCTTAATATGTCTGAGATTCCGTTTGAGACCATACTGAGCGGAGTTCGAGTTGGTATTGGTGATGACGGTTATATAATAAATCCCACCTTTGAAGAAGTTGAAAATGGGAATATGGATATAATAGTCGCCGGATCAGATGACGCGATTCTGATGGTTGAGGGGGGAACAAACGAGATTTCAGAGGATAAGATACTGGAGATTCTCGATTTTGCTCACAGCTGGATCAGAAAACTAAACGCGTTTCAACGGGAGTTTCTTGAAGATTGTGATATTCCAGAGAAGAGAAAGGTCCTCGAACCTGAGCGTGACGCCGAACTCGTTGAGAAATTAAGAGATGAATATACTGAGGAGATTCGTGAGAGAAGCAATATCAGCGGTAAGCTGAACAGGGAGCGTTCGCTCTCCCGTTTGTGTTTGGAGGCTGTAGAGAAATATTCAGAAGAATATCCCGAGGCAGAGAAAGAAATAACTGAAATACTTCACGAAATTGAGCGGGAGATTGTCAGAGATTTAATTCTCAATGAAAGAGTAAGGACCGATGGAAGAAAATTGGATGATATAAGAGATATTACTTGTGAAGTGGGTGTGATGCCTCAGACTCACGGAAGCGCTCTGTTTACCAGGGGAGAAACACAGAGCCTGGTTGCCGTAACGCTTGGAACTTCTCAGGATCAGCAGCGAGTCGACGCTATGAGAGGGGAATCATGGAAGAGGTTCCTTCTCCACTATAATTTCCCGCCGTACAGCGTGGGTGAAGTGGGGTTTTTCCGCGGTCCCGGCCGGCGCGAGATAGGTCACGGTTTGCTGGCTGAACGTTCATTGACTCCGGTGATTCCGTCTGAGGAAGATTTTCCATATACGATCAGAGTGGTATCCGACATTATGGAATCCAACGGCTCCAGTTCGATGGCAACTGTATGCGGAGGCACACTTGCCCTTATGGATGCGGGGGTTCCGATGAAGAAACCCCTCGCGGGAGTTGCCATGGGGCTTGTTATGGAAGGGGATAATTATGCTATCCTGACCGACATTCTCGGGCTTGAAGATCACCTCGGGGATATGGATTTCAAAGTAGTCGGATCTAAAGACGGGATAACGGCATTTCAAATGGACACGAAGATATCGGGCGTGTCGCGCGAAGTTATGGCTGAAGCCCTTGAACAAGCGCGCAAAGCAAGAGTCAGTATTCTTGATAAGATGCTGGAAGTAATCCCGGAACCGCGGGCTGATATCTCGCCCAAAGCTCCTAAGATAGTCCAGATACAGATCCCCGTTGATAAAATCAGAGAAATTATCGGCCCGGGAGGTAAAGTTATCAGACATATCCAGGAAGAATCAGGAGCGAAGGTTGATATTGATGACGATGGAACGGTTCAGATCGCGGCGGTAGATAAGGAATCAGGCGATAAAGCCCTTGAAATGGTTGAGAGAATAATCGAGGAACCGGAACTCAACAAGGTTTACAAAGGAGTCGTAAAGAGTGTCGTGAAATTCGGCGCCTTTGTGGAGGTTCTTCCCGGCAAAGACGGACTGCTTCATATTTCTGAAATCGCTAACGAACGTATAGGAAAGGTGGAGGACGTGCTGAATGTCGGAGATGAATTGGATGTTAAAATTATCGGTATCGACGATCAGGGGAAAATCAGGTTAAGCCGAAAAGTGCTTCTCTAGTATTTCAGGGCATGCAGCGCATTTTCTTGTAATCAACTTAAGGCAGGGAAATTCCCGGGGTTTTGTTACTTTTTTAATATCTTAATCTTAAAGGGGTAATATTTCCCCGTTTCTGTTTCCGGAAGCATAGATCTCAATACGCGAATTTACCGCTGTTTAAATAGTCTTACTTGTGGTTCTAACGGGATTTTCTGAAAGGATAAGGTTGGAGGAAAAGCAGGTCATATCCGACTTACTCGCCGAGGTAGGTGTTTGCTATCTTCCTCATCACGGCGGACTCCCTGCCCCGTCCCGCGCGACCGAAGGGGCGGCCGGCTATGATATCTGCGCCGCCTGCGCTGAAGATCTTTCAATAAGTCCGGGAGATGTTAGAATAGTTCCCTCCGGATTCAAGCTTTCAGTCCCGCGCGGATATGAGGCTCAGGTGAGGCCCAGAAGCGGGCTGGCTCTAAATAACAGAATAGGTGTTCTTAACAGCCCCGGAACAATCGACAGTGATTACAGGGGAGAGGTGGGGGTTATTCTGTATAATTTCGGTTCTGAAGAGTTTGTTGTGAAGAGGGGAGACAGAATAGCACAGTTTGTCATTTGTAAACTGCCCAATGTCTCTCTTGTCGAACTGGACAGGCTCGATGCCACTAAGCGGGGTGAAGGCGGATTCGGCCATACCGGTTAGGAGAAAGGTTTGTCCCTTTTTCTTTTGATACTTTCCGTTTTATCATTTTTAGTTATTCTCTCATATTTGCTCTGGAAAACCAGATGGGGACTGCCTCCCGATGATTTCCCGCGTGTTCTCGCCTATCATAAGGTTACAGACTTTGAACTTGGCGGGACATGGATATCCCCCGCCAGGTTTGCGTCCCAGATTGACAGATTGTTGGATCTGGGGTTTAGTTTTTTAGGTGAAGATGATTTCTTGGCGGTCCTTGAGGGTAGACGGACGGGAAATAGAAAAGAAATACTTTTAACCTTTGATGACGGCTACAGGGAATTCTTGTTCAACGCGGCGCCGATTCTTAAGAAACGGAATATAAGCGCTCTAATCTTTATTATTACCTCATATACGGGCAAGTACAACGATTGGGAGTTAAATCTTCCATGGCGCAGGTTCAAGCATTTAAGCTGGGATGAAATAAAGGAACTTTCTGATATGGGGTTCAGTTTTGGATCTCACGCAATGTCACACAGAGACTTAACCGGTTTAAGCAAAGAAGAGCTCAGGGATGAATTGACGTTTTCTAAGCGAATACTGGATAAAAACACCGGAGAAGAGATTAAATGCCTTTCATATCCTTTCGGCAAGGTGAATTCCGGAGTGAGTGAGGCGGCGCGCCGCGCGGGATACAGGGCGGCGTTTTCGATCTGTCCGCCGTCTTTAAATTCAAGAATTGACCCCTTCGCCCTTCGCCGTGAAGGTGTTTATGTGATAGATAATATTTTCAGTCTAAAAAACAAATTGTCATACGGAAAACTCTTCTGGGTGGAAGATTTAAAGGGTAGATTTATAAATGGCGTCTCCGCCCTTACACCGCTTATAAAGAGGTAGAGGAAGTATTTTTCATAAACCTGTGCTTAAGGAAATCATACACGGAGTCTTCCGTTTGGGACCTGGAGCAATATCATTGCGAAAACGGATGAATTCAGTTTTTTCTCAGAGTATAGGACCGGCCGGTTTTATACGGTTTGTATTTGAACCCAGCATTTTTTACCCGGGCTGATATTTCCTCTGAAATATAACCCTTTATTGACAGAATCTCCAGAGTTAAGGGATAAGATTTCTTTTCCGCGGTGTATTCGTCGAGGGCTGACCGGACTTTCTTCTCAAGCTGCCGTGTTCTGATCTCTTCAATATTCCCCGCCAGGTAATTTCCGGCGGCTGCTTTGGAACCATTGTTATGTTCTGTTTTAACGTTCCGGAATGACCATCCGGGCGGAAGGACGCGGGGTACGGCAAATTCTCCAATAAAAAAGCAGATGATAAGAGTCAATATCGTTATGGAAGTTGGTAAAAACCGCTTTCCGGAACTTTTCTCCTCTTTTTCTTCCGGCGGCAGCTCCTCTGTCTCAGGGGTTGTTACTTTACCGATCTCAATCATACCCTTTTCGAGGAGTTCTTTTAAGGCTTCATAGGTGTTGAAACGGGGCATCCTGCCCCTTGAAATAAGGTTGGAGAGTTTCATTTCTTCATGGAGCATTCCGTAGATCAACTTTTCGTTTTTCGTAAGTTCTGAAAATTCATGTTCCGGTCTGGATATATTCTTGAAGGTCATTTCCATTGAGGGAAATCTCTTCTCGAATTCAGCAAATTCGTCTATCCTCCTCATACTTTCCATAAGAATAGCATCAACCCTGATGCTGATAAAACTTTTTACTCCCTGGAGGAGTCTGTTACCCGAGATAAATTTGTAGTGACTTTTCGGCCAGCTTATAACTTCCTGGATAGTTTCGTATATCTGATCCGTGAAGATTTTTTTCAGTTCATCCTCTGAATAGTACTTTTCGGACAGCAGTATATCTGTCAGGTCGAGTTTTGTTTCAGCCTGGATCCGTTTAAGGCTCTTTATTTCACTTTCACTAAGGAACCCGTACCTTATGAGGTATTCTTCGAGTGGATCTCTTGTCTGGTCTCTGCGGTCGCGAGTGGATATAATCTCTCCTTCACGAAAGAATATCGCGACCTTTTCTTTACATTTTACAAGGAGCATCCCGGATTTCTGCTGTACTGAGATCAGCTGAAGTATCTCGCTTAATCCAAAATCTTTTACATCTCCTTCGAATGCCATATTAAGCCCTTTCTAAAGAGCATCCATAAATGAACTGAAGAACTCTTCCTTCTCCTTTGAGTCTTTTATTCCAACTTCGTCCGAGTTGTTATTCTCGCCGTAATTCCTTTTGTCTTCTTCTTCGTTATGTTCGCCGAGAGTCTGCGGCGGAAGAATATTGTAATTACGGGTTATTCCGGGTTTCTTTGCCCTTGTTGAGATAATGGCCGTAATAGTCAGTATTATTAGAGATATTATCGTTTTCCAGAGCACGGGGGAGGTGAACTCATATCGCGGATCTTTAAAGTAAAAACCGTTCCAGATTAGAGAAAGAAGCGCGATCGAGCTGACGAAAATCATAAGTACACCTG